>NZ_QGEH01000004.1 GCF_003258515.1 Marinobacter bohaiensis | reverse complement strand
GCGTGTGCTATGTTTTTTCATGGTGCTGCCCCCCGATTTTACGCATGTGAACACGTAAATTATGGCTCTGGCTTCGGCTAACCCTCGAGCGCGGGGGCAGCCCCTTTGTGGGGAGTCATAATGTCTAGGGAAATAAGGCGGGAACATGATTCAAAGCTTTACACCTCAAGACATCGCTGGTCTCAACAGACTGTCGGGCATCTTGGCGATCCCCTTTTTTGCAGCGGCAGTCTACATTGATTTTGGTCTTTGGGTCTTAGCGGATGCAGATCTTCTTCAAAGCATGGCTTCTAGTTCTTTTGATCCTGTGGTAGCTGTGTCAAAAACGGTAGCTTTTATTCTTGGCGTGGTGTTTGTAGCACCCGCATATATCGGCGCTAAAATGATCCTAGCTCTCCACGAAGCAGCTGAATTTTTTATAGGCTTTAGTTTGCTTAGCTTCGGCGTACTTGGGCTCGGTGTTTTTTTGCCAGGCGCATCAAGTGAGGGGGTAAATACCTTCTGGCATTTAGGTGCACTTTGCTGGGGGCTTGAGATTTTGGGTCCGGGGGAGATCGAGCAAAAGCCCTAACAATGCCAGCCACGGCGACGTCTACTACATTGCGGCTTCGCCTCCATTTCGTAGCCGCGCGTGCTGAGCGGCGTTGAGGCTGTAGAAAAGGTCAGAAAATTTTTCTGGTCCGGAATTGATCAATAAACGAGCTAAAAATAGCGCCTATTCTTAAAATCTGGAACACTCAACATCGAAAATACATCCAGATTTTACGTAGGAGCACCATCATAAAAAGGGGCGAGGGTTTTTCTACAGCCTCGTTAGCTCCTCTTGTGGATACCTTTGATTATGAATGAAAATCGACCTCTATCAAAGAATCAGAAAGAAAGGCTGGCGAAACTCGAGCCCCAGCTCAGGTCGTGTGTGGGAGCCGCTGATCTTAATCGTGCCAAGAGGATAACAGCCCAAATTCAAGAATTATTACGGCCCACAGGTCACGAAACTCGCATTCTACAAGCTAAAAACTGGCTTTATGAGACTGCAATGGAAGGCGGCAGCCTCACGTACGCGAAGATGGGGTTTGAGGGAACGATACAAAAAAGCAGTTCCAGAACACGGCTAAACCTTGAAGCCACCTCTCTTTTGGCAATTTGCTATCTGCGAGAGGGCAACTTGGAAAAGGCTCGGGACATGATTGTCAGAGCTGTAAAGAACATTAACAACATTAAGTCTGCAGATAGAAGGGAGCAATTTCACAAGCGCCTAATTGAGAGACTCGAAGAGGAAAGCATCTTAGTGGGTTTGAAGGAAGAGTCATCAGAGAAGCTTGATCTGTCCGAAGTTGATCAGCAGTCAGTTCAGCTTGTGATGACGAAATCCGAGAACCAAATATATCTCGAAATGGGGCGTGCCGTTCCGCAACGATCAGTTGATTTACTTAAGGATGTCAGAGATGCCTACACTTTCCGGCTTCCAGGTCCCGACAGGAAAATGCTTCCACCTCCAATAACAGAGGAGAACAAAGAAGCCCTTGGGAAGCGTGCAAGTTCTGCATTAAAGCGAGTTGCCTGGAGAGCGGTGTGCAGTCCTGATAGTGATCTCTACAAAGCATGGAGCCAAGGATTATCGGTTGTCTACGATAAAAAGTATATTGCCGGAGCCATAGTGGCGGCATTTAACTCCGCCAGCATTACTGTGGCAATGATCGCTGCTAGTGCGGCCGCATTGGCGATCAAGTTTGGTGCAGAAGTCTTTTGCGAGACGTTTGCTCCGAGTTCTCTTATGATCGACAGAAAGGACAAGAGCTAACAATCGACTGCACGGCAACCTGGACTCCCCCCAAGCGTTGAGGCTATAGGAAAAGGTCAGGAGATTTTTTGATACGAGATTGGTCAAAAAACAAACTAAAAATTGCGCCTATTCTTGAAATCTGAAGCATTCATCAACGGGAATCCGTCCAGATTTTACGCAGGAGCGCCATCGTAAAAGGGGCGAAGGTTTTTCTACAGCCTCGTTAACCACCAAGAGAAGTTATGAGTTGGAATCAGAGAGAAGAAGAACAGTCCAAAGAAATCACCCAACATTCAACAGTCGTGGATAACGGTGAGCCTGTTGAGATTCAGGCTATGGGCAAATTTTTCGAGGGTATTGTAGAGCCCATCGCTCGTAGTCAAGAGATCGCTGCCAAAGAAGGTACCAAGCAAGCAGAGATTATGGCTGGTATTGCACATCGGGGGCTTTTCTATTTCTTTGCAGTAGCGTTCGTTATTCTTGGTATCGCAGTTGCCGCACTCTTCCTCGACAAGGATCAGCTCGCTGAGAAGATAATATTCGGTGTCATATCATTCATTGGCGGCCTCGGTATTGGCAGAAGTATGCCGAAAAATGGTTAAAAATTCGGTCAACGTACGCTCCAGGCGTCGCTACCCTGCCGCTGGCGTTAGGCAATAGGAACAAACATGGCTTCGGGCCGCGAAATACGCAGCAATATTGATACAGAAAACGTTAAAGGTCTCCTGCTGATCAATGGAGGCGGGGCCATTGCGTTACTCGCCTTCCTGCCATCAATTCTTGGTATCGAAGAATATCGAGACCTAGTACGAGCTGTTGTATGGGGAATCATGGGCTTTCAGGTGGGCTTGGTTACTGCAGTCATGCACAATTTCTGGCGTCGACGCTGCTCTTTAGCTTGGGAGCAGGACCGGAATAAATGCCAGATCTTCGGAAAGCCCTTGTTTGAACCATGTATATGTTATTGGAGTCATGGATTTATGTTTGGCTCTTTGCTCTGCTTCGTGGCGGCGTGTGTCAAAGTGGCTTTAGCTGCACTGGCCATTACGGCGCCATAACGGCAACGAAGCGCTCATTGGTAGATAGAAGGAAAGCAGACCCGGGGGCGGATCTTGCGTTTTGCCACTGGCGATATAGCAGGTCCCGTCCCCCGCGCCTTGTGGGTAAAACGCTACATTGCCTGTCCGAATCAAACCCTCCGTAGCTGTCTCGCGTGGCGCAGCTTCTGTGATTTCGGTACCCTTTGGCCAATCACTCAGGATGAGTGATTGCGATTCACCAGGGACAGGAAGTCACCATGAAGTTAATCCGCCC
The DNA here is from genome assembly GCF_003258515.1 of Marinobacter bohaiensis. NCBI lineage: Bacteria > Pseudomonadati > Pseudomonadota > Gammaproteobacteria > Pseudomonadales > Marinobacteraceae > Marinobacter > Marinobacter bohaiensis. The sequence continues at coordinate 343,221 of NZ_QGEH01000004.1, read as the reverse complement.
CTCGGACGCAAGACCGTCCGACCTGCCGTACATCGTCAAACCCTTTGCCGCAAAGTCCCAAGTTGAGTGGAAGTTATCGAATCCGGCGTCGGGGTTATATCTTAGTTACGACCACGGCCCAGTCCGCTTATCCAATGGCCATTCGGGCCGTCCGGAATACACTAAGGATGATGTCCTGAAAGATGTTCTCGACGGTCGCGTTCTGGTCGTTAACGACATCGAAGGTTTTCCGTCTTTCCCGCTGTTTGAGTTCAAAAACGGTCAGTGGTGTTCCAACGATTCCGGTGTGGACTTTCTGTTGCGCTACTCGCTGGATTATCTGAACGCCCAAAAGTTCACTCCGGAAGATATTAAGAAAGGTGCCGCAAGCAGTAACGGAGCGAGCTTCGCTTCGACCAAATCGGTGGCGGACGACAGCGAGCAAGTTGCTGAATCGCTGAAAGAACGAAAGCTTTCTTTACCGCTTGGAGAGAGCGCGAAGGTCGCCCCCATTGCCGCTGTACCAGCTTCACAGGCAATGGCTTCCAGTCGGCCGGAAGACGTAGAACCAGGGTTCCATGTCGTTCGAAAACCGATGAGTAAGGTTGACCTTCTCACTAAGTTGTTCGGTGCTGCCGGCAATAAGCCGGAGTCCTTTGATCGGTTGAATCCAGACTTGGGGGATCAGGCGCTGCCCGGGGAGATGATTGTCCTGGGTGATCCCGATGGCCAGGAATGCACGCGAGAAGAAGCGGATTTGATGTCAGTGGCCAGTAGCGTCAACGAACAGGTCCGATCGCTGAGTGAAGACGAAGCGCAGTTTATTGTGGATTATTACGACTTGTTGGAGGCATTGACGTCGAATACAGCAACCGGCTTGAGCGCGGGCAGTGTCATGATTTCAAGGCAGATCGATCAGATTAATAATACGCTACGAAGCTTGGAAAGCCTGCACCAGGCATCTTTTAAGAAACATGGTCATCTAAATAGCTCTGAATTTTTTGACGAGCGCCGGAAGCTTTTCAAGCGCCTCGATTTTTCCCTCGGTAATGTTGCTCGCAAAGGTCTATCTCTGGATGATGCTCCCAAGTTGAAACAGGCTCTGGGAGTGTCAACGAAGAGCCTGGTCCACAACTGGAAGCAAGCTGGCGTCGGTGATATTCCCGGTTACGCTACTTACTATGACCGATTGGCGACGGGCGCAAAGTACATGCGCTACACCGGGTATTTGGCAATCGGCCTGGATGCATCTGTAGCGGCGATGAGAATCAAGGAAGCATGCACTGCCGAGAATCCTGAGAAAGAGTGCAAGAAGGTTACGTATATGGAAACCGGCAGAGTCGCCGGAGGGGCGTTTGGCGGGGCTATTGGTGGATCGTCTGCCGTTCTTTGTGGAGTCCTTGGTATTGCAACGACTCCGGTTGGCGGCGTTGCCTGTGTCGTTATCGTTGGCGGGGCCGGATCGGCGGCTGGTGGGTATGCAATGAGCAATGCTGGAGAAAGTTTTGGAGAAGTAATCTACGAGGCCACGAGCGATGAGTAATAACATGGCAACGATGCTGGCTTTTGTCGGGGCAGGCTCGTTGCTCACGGGTCTTTTGTTGATCTGTTTTATGATCACTGCAGGCTTCAAGAAAATAAAAAATATAGAAGGTTATATCGCCACCGAAGGAAAGTATCTGGATCACGTGAGACGGCTCTGGGGAGCAGGACCCATAGGACGTTGGATGAGGCTTCTTCACGTGTTCAGCTTTTTTGCATTGCAGGCGATTCCGGGATTGGGCACAAGAATGGCTGCTCGGCTGGGAGATGAGGCTCAGTCTGTGCCTTTGAGTCTAAGGCTGTGGGCAATCGTTCCCATGAGCCTTATCTACACGTTGGCCATCATAGTTGTCATCTGCGGCTGGAAGATCGGCGCCTATCGATAACAAGCTCCTAACGGGGCGGGGTGTGAATGAAATGATTTTCGTGGCAGTAAACGGTGAATGAGGACATCTATCGGTTGCTGATCCTTTTTGCAGTAGGTTGTTTGGTTTTTTCCCTGGTTCTACTTCTGTTTCTGCAAATTGTTGTTTTTCCCAAAGTGAGGGAGTTAGAGGAGCAGATCGCGACTGAAGGCAAGCACTTGGACAATGTCCGGCGGTTTTGGGGAAGCGGCCCCATCGGTCGCTGGCTCAGACTGATCAACGTGTTTGGCTTCTTCGTTTATCGGCGAATCCCGCGATACGGAAATACCATATCCGCCCGACTCGGTGATGAAAACGGGGATGTGCCCGTTGCTTTAAAGAGATGGGCAACGATTCCTATGGCGCTGTTTTTGGCGTCTACTGTTCTCTTTCTGGTGATTGGCTCTCTGGTTTAATGTTGAGAGAAAAACAGGAACAGGAGACAAGGTATCCTGAACGAGCCCCAGTTACACCCACTGGGGTAGCGCCAGCTCCGAGGCCCTCAAAACTGAGCCTTCAAGTAAAGCTGCCCTCCTGAGTAGCGCCAGCCGAATTCACCCCGGAAGCGGTCCTTGTCGGCGCCCACATCCAGGTCGAAATGCGTTGCGGAAACGCCGATGGACAGAGGCTTCCAGACGTTGTATTCGACACCGACGAGCATGCTGGTAATGCGGCCATCGTAGTCGTCGATATCCGCTTCAAAATACCGACCGGCTGCGCGGAGCTGCCATCCGGGAGCGAACTCATAATCGAAATAAAGGCCGAATAGGGGCAATGGCATGTCGCTACTGACGCTATCCCTGTAGTTATTCTGGAATTCGGCGTTCCCGTCCGAGTCGCTAATGACGCCGCTGGCTTGTACATCGAAGTCCAAATCCACCCAATAGACGCCCGCGGAAACCCCGACCTCCATGCTCTGTGATTTATACAGGCTGTAGATGTAGTTGACGTCGTAGATGTAGAAACGGCTATCCGTCGTCACGTCGGCGCCGGTATTGATGACGGTATCCTCGAACTCGAAATCGCGATCCAGGATGGTGCTGCTTTCCCGGGAAAATGGACTGTATTCCACGCTCAGGCGATGCCGTTCGGCGAATCGCCACAACGCCCTGACAGAGACAAAGTCGACGTCGTCTTCCTGACCGAGATCGTTCTCGATATCGATACTGGCGTTGTTGTCCCGGGTTTCACCGTTGACGGTGATGTCCGAATCGAACCGGGATATCGAGCCCCCGATGCTGAGGGTGAAGGTGTCATCGCCGAGGGCTTGGACGCTGGCCGGGCTCATGGAACAGAGCAGAAACAGGAGGGCATAAAGAGAAGCCTTCAATCCCACCACCCCAGCGTAAATCCGCCGTTGTGATCTCATGGTGAGCCTCCTCCCCATGTCCGGATCAGCGTTCGTTCAGGCGTTTTTCCGAGCGACTTGGAGGGCGAACTGCAGTCTTTAAGGCCTTTCCAGTAGGCTGCTCAGCTCAGCCTGGCTTCTATACTGCGGCGGGTTCGTTCGACTATTTAAGTAGTATGGAAGAAAACCGGAAAAATCCCAGTTCTTCCTGAATAGCCGGATTCTATAAAACGGTAGTCGCCAACGAATCCCGGACCATCTTTCAGGATTCATCCTTCGCAGGATAAAGCGTTCGCTCCAACACTCAGACCGTCACCACAAGCCAACACCCAACCCAACAACGCCTCCAATAGCCAAAAACTAACCACCTTTTAGCCCCCTTTCGGTCAAGGATCGTCAACGACGGGTCAACGGGTTTGAGCTGGGCATTGGCTAGTGTGGAAGACCTCATTCAATGGTGCGCCGGTCCGGTGTCGGCGCAAAGCGGAGGTGTTCCATGATCGAAGCCAAGCAATTTGATCGTCAGGCCCTGGAGGCCTGCGGTCAGGGCCGTTTGTTTCCCGGCAAGGTGCGTCTGCCGATTGACCAGATGCTGATGCTTGATCGCATCACGCACATCGATGCCAACGATGGTGCTTACGGGCAGGGCAGTCTGGAGGCGGAGCTGGATATCCGGCCCGATCTCTGGTTTTTCCGCTGCCACTTTGTCGACGACCCGGTGATGCCCGGGTGCCTGGGGCTGGACGCCCTGTGGCAGTTGATCGGTTTCTTCCTGGGCTGGAGCGGCGGCGAAGGCAAGGGCCGCGCGTTGGGGGCCGGCGAGATCCGTTTCTTCGGCCAGGTGCTGCCCCACAACGAGCGGGTGACCTACCGGCTGGATATCAAACGCGTCATCCGCCGCAAGCTGACCATGGCCATCGCCGACGGCAGTCTGTCCGTGGATGGCCGGGAGATCTACACCGCCCGGGACCTGCGGGTCGGGCTGTTCACCAACACCGATGCATTCTAGGAGGCCGACATGAGACGGGTTGTCGTGACAGGAATGGGCATTGTGTCGAGCCTGGGGCGCAATCGGGAACAGGTTCTGGATTCCCTGAAAAGCGTCACGCCGGGTATTGGCTTCAGTGAGCAGGCGCGCGATGCCGGGCTGCGCAGTCAGGTGTGCGGGCAGATCGACCTGGATCTGGCCGAGGAGATCGACCGTCGCCACCTGCGCTTCATGTGCCCGGCCGCGGGTTACGCCTACCTCGCCATGGCGGAAGCCATCGAGCAGGCACAACTGTCGCCCGCCGCTATCCAGGACGAAAAGACCGGTGTGGTCATGGGCACCGGCGGCGCCTCCACCGTGGAGCTGATGTCGGCCATCGACACGCACCGTGATCGTGGTCTGCGTCGGGTCGGCCCCTATCGCGTGCCGCGTACCATGGGGAGTTCGATCAACGCCTCGTTGGCGACGGCGTTCGGGATTACCGGGGTGAACTACGGCATCACGTCCGCCTGTGCCACCAGTGCGCACTGCATCGGCCACGCGCGGGACCTGATCGCCATGGGGCGTCAGGATGTGATGTTCGCCGGCGGTGGCGAGGACATCCACTGGAGCCTGAGCCTGCTGTTCGACGCCATGGGCGCGCTCTCGACACGCTACAACGACACGCCCGGGCGGGCATCCCGCACCTACGACGCCGAGCGCGACGGTTTCGTGATTTCCGGCGGTGGCGGCGTGCTGGTGCTGGAGGCGCTGGAGCACGCCGAGGCGCGCGGGGCGACGATACTGGGCGAAGTCGTCGGGTTCGGGGCGACCTCGGATGGCGCCGATATGGTCGCGCCGTCGGGGAAGGGCGCCGTCCGCTGCATGCGGCAGGCCCTGGCCGGTATCGATGAGTCGGTGGCCTACATCAACACCCACGGTACCAGCACGCCGGCCGGCGACATTACGGAGCTGGAAGCTATTCGCGAGGTCTTCGGTGAGGAAATGCCCATGCTGGGGGCCACCAAGCCCCTCAGCGGCCATGCACTGGGCGCTGCCGGCGTACACGAGGCCATTTACAGCCTGCTGATGCAGCAACAGGGTTTCGTGACACCGTCGGCCAACATAGAAGCCCTGGACCCACGGGCGGAGGGCTATCCGCTGGTGCGGGAAGCTGTCTCAGACCGGGAGTTGCCGCTGGTGATGAGCAACAGCTTTGGGTTCGGCGGTACCAACGCGTCCCTGGTGTTCAGGCGATGGTCTGCCTGAAGGCGCCCGGCGACAGGCCCATCCAGCGCTTGAACGCGCGGCAGAATGCGCTGGGTTCAGAGAAGCCCAGCCGTTCCGCCACGTCAACCAGCGGGCGATCCGCATCCTTCAGCAGGGTGATCGCCTGTTCGCGCCGCACATCGTCGAGCAGGCGGCCAAAGGTCAGGTTTTCCAGCCGGAGCTTCTTGTAGAGCGTGTGCCGGCTCATGTATAGCCGTGACGCGATGGTTTCGGCCCGCACCGGTCCCTGTGCCAGCGCCTCGGCAATCAGCGGGCGGACCTTGATGCTGAAGGTCAGCGACGGCAGCCCGCGCGATTGGACCAGTTGCCAGAGCCTTTGTAGCTGTGAGGGCGACAGCGCCCTCGCCGGATTGTCCAGCTGTTCCGGTGTTGTGTCGGTGTAGCGTGCCAAAAGGCTGCTGCTGATACCCGCGGACTGGAGATAGGCGATCATCGCGGCAACCAGATTGGCAAAGGCGTCGGTCTTCATGACGTTCCGTCCCCCTGGGGCAAGTGCTCAAAAGTGCTCAACGGACTGTGAATGAATTTCAGCGTACACGTGTTAGCTGAAAGTGTCTCCGTGAACCTTGCGCCGGGTCAAGTCCGGTTTCGCCGAAAGACGGGGTCGGGGTGGGGCAGGCCACGCCAGGACTGGCTTTGTACTCTTGTGCCTCTGGTGAACCTGACCACCCTCCGGTGGCACGACTGATGTCGATGGTTCCGGAAACAAAACCCAAACAATTCCCCCCTACAGCCTTCCCCAACGCGGCCGTTACCCTCCGTATGGGCAGGCAGGATAGCCCGTCGCAACATCCACTCTGTTCCAGGCCTCGTTAAGGACGAACCCGGCTGTACGAGCGACCCAAAACAGGATTGCCATGAAGAACCTGACCATCCAGACGCGCGTTCTTTTGCTGGCCCTGGTGCCGGTGATTGTGCTCACCGCACTGCTCAGCACCTACAACCTCAAGCAGGCGCAGGGCATTGGCGACGAGGCCGTCTCCGGCTTTTCCGATGCCATGATGGCGACCAAGCGCCAGGAGTTGCAGAACTACCTGCAACTGGCGCGGTCCTCCATCGCCCACCTTTATGATCAGCCCGGTTCGGCGGACGACCCCGAGGTGCGCGAGAAAGCCATGGCGATCCTGCGTCAGCTGCGTTTCGATGACGCCGGCAGCATGGGCTATTTCTTTGTGTTCGATACCGACGGCATGACCGTGGCCCACGGCGCGAATCCGTCGCTGGAAGGCAAGAGCCTGTGGGATTTCCAGGATCCCAACGGCAAGTACCTGGTGCGCGAGCTGGTCAAGGCGGCCCGGTCCGGCGGCGATTTCGTGTCCTACGAGTGGGAAAACACCGGGACGGGTGACCCCGAACCCAAGCTGGCCTACGCGGAGATGCTGCCCGAGTGGAATGTGCTGATCGGCACCGGCTTCTGGATCGACGGCCTGGAGAAGCAGAAGGCGGCCCTGGCCAGTGACGTGGACGAGTCCCTGGCCGACGCGGTGATCGGGTCGGTGACCACGTCCGTGGTGGCGCTGGTGATCATCGTGCTGCTCGCGCTGGTGGTGGTGCGTAGCATCATCAAGCCGCTCAAGAACGCGGTGACCGCCATGAACGGCATCGCCAGCGGCGACGGCGACCTGACCCGCCGGCTGGAGGTGGACGGCAACCACGAACTGGGGCAACTGGCTGTGGCGTTCAACAGTTTCGCCGATCAGGTGCACGAACTGGTGGAGCGGGTGCTGTCCTCCACGCGCACGCTGAACGACGCCACCCACGAACTCAACGAGGTGATGAGCGAAGCGGAGCAGGGGGTTGAGCGCCAGACTTCGGAGAGCGACCAGGTCGCCACGGCGATGAACGAGATGACCGCCGCCGCCCAGGAAGTGGCCGGCAACGCCAGCGAGGCCTCCACCGCGGCGGATCATGCCCACGCCGAAGTCAGCGATGCGCAGGGTCTGGTGCATCAGGCCACCGGCGTGATCAGCGGTCTGTCCGAACAGGTGCAGCAGGGCGTGCAGGTGATCGAGAAGCTGGGTGAGGATTCCCGTAGCATCGACACGGTGCTGGAAGTGATCCGCGAGATCGCCGACCAGACCAACCTGCTGGCGTTGAACGCGGCCATCGAGGCGGCCCGGGCCGGTGAGGCCGGGCGCGGCTTTGCGGTGGTGGCGGACGAAGTGCGGACGCTGGCCAGCCGCACCCAGGAGAGCACCCAGCAGATCCAGGGCACCATTGAGCGTCTCCAGTCCGGCGCCGGAAACGCGGTGGAACTGATCGGCTCCATCAGCGAACGCAGCGAAGCGACGGTGGCGGAGACCCGCCAGGTGAGCGAGGCGCTGCAGAAGATCGGTACGGCGGTGCGCACCATCACCGACATGAACACGCAGATCGCCAGCGCGGCGGAAGAGCAGACCAGCGTGTCGGAAACCATCAACCAGAACGTCCACCAGATCGTGACGATCACCGAACAGACCGCCCAGGGCACCCGCCGCGCCGGCGAGACCACCCAGCGGCTGAAGGCGTTGGCGGCGGAAATGTCGGAGCAGGTGAGCCGCTACAAGGTCTGAACGACCCCGCCTAAACCCGATTGACCCACTTCGCGCCGGTGCGGCGGGCGTGAAGTGGGCGTCGCATTCGCGTCAGGCCCCGGCTCGCGCCAGGCGCCAGCTTCCCGGCACCAGCCGGTCCCCCGGCAGGATAAACGGCACCATGGCCATCTGGACGCCGGTGCCCACCAGCATGATCAGCCAGGCATTGGTCAGGTCCGCTGTCTCCTGGCGGATCATGCCCGCCACCAGCGGCATCAGGCTTGCCAGAATGTAGCCGCCGCCCTGCACGAAGCCCATCAGCGCGCCGGCTGCGCGTTCGTCGTCGAGATGCTCCATAGTGACGATCAGCGCCAGCGGGAACATCGTGCCGATCGACAGCCCCAGCGCCACGATCGCCGGCCAGACCAGCGCGTTGGGTGCGACGATCAGGGCCAGGAATCCGGCGACGCCGAGCGCGAGTACGGTGAACAGCAACTGGCGGCGATCCGGAAAGCGCGGCAGGACCACGGACAGCGACAGGCCGGCGCCGACTTCGATGAGCGTCAGCACGCCCAGCAGCAGGCCACTGAAAGCGGGGCTGTGACCCAGTTGCGTGTAGAACGGCGGCAGCCAGGCCAACACCAGGGTGTAGGCCGAGGTGCCGATGCCGAAAAACAACAGCAGGAACCAGGCGCGGCGCGAGCGTACGGGCAGGGCAAACCGCTGCGGCGCGGGAGAGGGGGCAAGGTGGCGCGTGGAGCGGCGCCAGACTACGGCGGCGATGAGCCCCAGCGCGCTCCACACCGACAGGGCAAACGGCCACCCCAGCCACTCGGCGAACGGAGCGGCGGTGCCGGCGGCGACGGCCGATCCGGCCATGATACCGGTGGTGAACAGCGCCATGCCCTGGCCGGCGCGCTCGCCCAGCCGGTTCTTGATGTACGCGGGCATCAGCGCCTGCACCACGGCAATGCCGACGCCGCCCACGGCGGCCGTCAGGATGAGCCATTCGTTACTGTGCCCAAACCCGCGAATCAGGCTGGCCAGGGCGATCACCAGCACCGCCAGACCCACGCCTTTCCAGGGGCTTATCCAGCGTTGCAGGACGCCGCCGAACAGGGCCACCAGGCCCATCGCAAACACCGGCAGTGTGGTCAGAAATCCGGCGCCGACGTCGGTCAGCCCCACGTTGAGCTTGAGCGTATCGAGGACCGGCCCGATCGCCGCCATGATCGGGCGCAGGTTCAGGCCGATCAGGAAAATGGCCAGCCAGATCAACAGACGGCTGTGGCGAACGGGCGGATCTTGAAGGGCTGGCATGGGCGGTCTCCTTACCTCTGGAAGACGCAGGCTACCCGGCAATATATCTTTGCGTCAAGATAAATGCTTACGACGCATTGGCGAACTCATTGTTGGCGGACGTCATGTCATGGTGGGCCAGCGCCCGACATCCGGTCTACGCTTGAAGGCAGCCGCTCAACAGCGTTCGGGCCCCACCGGCTAAGGACACGCCGGACGTGTTGAGCGCTCTCCCTGATCGCAATGGAAAAGGATTGACCATGACGCTCTCCAAACGCTCGCTTGCCCTGTTGTGTTGTCTCGTCTCAGCGCTGTTCACCGCCGCCACGGCCTATGCCTGCACCCGCGCCGTCTATCTGGGACCTGACGATCGGGTTCTCACGGGCCGCAGCATGGACTGGCGCCAGGAGTGGGAAGGCAACCTGTGGATCCTGCCGCGCGGCATCGAGCGGGCAGGGCGCGCCGGGCCGCGGTCGGTGGAATGGACGTCCAGGTACGGCAGCGTGATCGTCACCGGCTATGAGGTGGCGACGGCCGACGGACTCAACGAGGCGGGCCTGATGGTCAACGCGCTGTGGCTGACCGATTCCGAGTACCCGGAGGACGATGGCGAGACCCCGCGCCTGTCCCTGTCGCTCTGGGCCCAGTTCGTGCTCGACCGGTTCGGATCGGTGGGCGAGGCGGTGTCGTACCTGCGGGATAACCCCATCGACGTGGTCACCGGCGAGGTGCCCGGCCAGCCGGGGCGTCTGGCGAACATTCACCTGTCGCTGTCGGACAAGTCGGGCGACAGCGCCATTGTCGAGTGGATTGACGGTGAGATGCGCATCCACCACGGCCGGCAGTATCAGGTGATGACCAACGAGCCAGTGTTCGACGACCAGTTGGCGATCACCAAGTACTGGTCGAAAGTGGACGGGTTGAGCTTCCTGCCCGGCAGCAGCCGGCCCGAGGACCGCTTTGCCCGCGCCAGCTTCCTGATCAACGCGGTGGAGAAGCATGACGATCAGCGCATGGCCGCCGCCTCGGTGTTCAGCGTCATGCGCAACGTGTCCGCGCCCTACGGCGTCAGCATCGACGACCAGCCCAACCTCTCCACCACCCGGTGGCGCGTGGTGGCCGACCACAAGGACATGCTCTATTACTTCGAGTCCGTGGTCTCGCCCAATCTGTTCTGGGTGGACCTGAAGAAAGTGGATTTCTCGAACGCCGCCGGCGTGCGCAAACTCGATCTCGGGCCGCGCCAGCAGCACCTGTTCGCCGGTGATGTGTCCGGGGAATTCGAGCCGGCCGCGCCGTTCGAGTTCATGGCGGCGGAGTAGCGTTGAAGGCCATCGAAGGCGTAAGGTGGTCGAGAATTGATCGATAATCAGGGCGGCGCGTCCAGCCATCGGGGAGGTCATTATGAGCGACCAGCCTACCTACAGGGGGAGCTGTTTCTGCGGAGACGTTCAATTCACGGTGAAGGGGGAGCCGGACGCGATGGGCTACTGTCATTGCGAGTCCTGCCGACGCTGGTCAGCCGGTCCGGTCAATGCGTTTACGCTGTGGAAACCGGACGCGGTTGAAGTGACCCGGGGCGCCGACAACGTCGCAACCTATAACAAGACGTCGGCGAGCTATCGGAAGTGGTGCAAGACCTGTGGCGGCCACGTCTTTACCGATCATCCCGCCATGGGACTGACGGACGTCTACGCCGCGGTGATCCCGGATTTCCCGTTCAGGCCCGCCATCCACGTGCATTACCAGGAGACGGTCCTGCCGATCAAGGACGGTCTGACGAAGATGAAGGATGTCCCGGCGGAGATGGGCGGTTCCGGCGAAACGCTGCCTGAGTAAGCCTTTTTCCGGACGTTCGTGTCCCGAGCGGCCACCTTGGGTGACGCGGCCAGTGCGCCAGGGGCGCCGAGTGCTGGCCGCTGTCTGTTTCGAATAGCAAAACCGGCATATGAGTGGCGCGAAAAGTCATTGATTTGTCAGCCTTTACGTATTGCCCCGTCTTACCCTCTTCATCAATCATGAGCTTACTAATCTAACCTGAGCAGCGCCCGTGTTGCGGTCCCTTCCGTATTCCACGGCGCTGTTGTCTGTCGATCAACAGGAAGTGCATTCAATGACCTCACAATCCGATGCGTCAGGCGGGGGCCGCTGGTTCCTGTCCCTGGTTGGCGCTTTATCAGCGCTCGTCGGCATCGCCCTGCTGGTGGGCGGCGTCTATCTCATTACGCTCGGGGGCAGCTGGTACTTTGCCCTGATGGGGCTGGCCACGACCGCCGCCGGCGTGCTGATCGCCCGCAAGCGTCCGGCGGGCGCCTGGCTGTTTGGAGCCGCCTTCGTTCTTACCATCGTCTGGGCCCTGTTCGATGCGGGGCTGGACTTCTGGCCGCTGGTGTCGCGCCTGTTCATGTTCGGCGTGATGGCCGTGGTGATCGCCCTGTGTTATCCGGCACTGGTACGGGCCAGCGGGGGCCGCGCCGGCCGCGGTGCCTTCGGGGTGGCCGCCGTATTGGCCGTGGCCCTGGTGGCCGGCTTTGTGCACATGTTCCAGGTTAAGCCGGAAGTCGTGGCTTCCGGTGCGCCGGATGTGGCGCCGTCCGCCCAGGGCGAGCCGGACGGCGACTGGAAAGCCTGGGGCAACACCACCGAGGGCACCCGCTTCGCCGCCCTCGATCAGATCACCAGGGCCAACGTGAAGGATCTGGAAGTCGCCTGGACCTACCGCACCGGCGACGTCCCCGAGAGCGACGGCTTCGGCGCCGAGGACCAGGCCACACCGCTGCAGATCGGCGACACCGTCTACGTCTGCACGCCGCACAACCAGGTGTTTGCGCTGGATGCGGATACCGGCGAGAAGCGCTGGTCCTACGATTCCGAAGCGACAGCACCCAACTGGCAGCGCTGTCGCGGATTGGGTTATTACGAGCAGCCGGCCCCGTCGGCGACGGCGGAGAACGAACCCGCATCTCCGGCCGCGTGCCAGCGTCGCATCTTCATGACCACCATCGACGCCCGCCTGATCGCGCTGGACGCCGAGTCCGGCGAGCTGTGCGAGGGCTTTGGTGAGGCCGGCACCGTGGACCTGACCCAGGGCATGGGCGAGGTGAAACCCGGTTTCTACACCCTGACCGCCGCGCCGCTGGTGGCGGATGACATGATCATCGTCGGCGGTCGCGTGGCCGACAACATCGAAGTGGGCGAGCCCAGCGGTGTGGTGCGGGCGTTCAACGTGGTGACCGGCGAGAAAGTCTGGTCCTGGGACCTGGGCCGTACCGATCCCAACGCGGAAACGGACGAACCCTACACCCGCGCCACGCCGAATGTGTGGACCTCCATGGCTTATGATCCCGAGCTGGACATGGTGTACCTGCCCACCGGCAACACCACGCCGGATGCCTGGGGTGGCCAGCGTTCGGAGCGGGACAACAAGTACAGTTCCGCCGTTGTCGCCCTGGACCGCAAGACCGGCGCCGAACGCTGGGTGTTCCAGACCGTACACCATGACCTGTGGGACTACGATCTGCCGGCGCAGCCGACGCTCTACGATCTGCCAGACGGCCAGGGCGGCACCATCCCCGCGCTGATCCAGATCACCAAGGCCGGGCAGGTCTTCATGCTCAACCGCGAAACCGGCAAGCCCATCGCCCGCGTAGAGGAACGTCCGGCGCCCCAGGGCAACGCCGACGGCGAGCACTACGCCGCCACCCAGCCGCTGTCTACCGGTCTGCCGTCCATCGGCACCCAGACCCTGACTGAAGCGGACATGTGGGGCGCCACGCCGTTCGACCAGATGATGTGCCGCATCGCCTTCAAACAGATGCGCTACGACGGCCTGTTTACCCCGCCGGGCGAAGACCTTTCCCTGCAATGGCCCGGCTCGCTGGGCGGCATGAACTGGGGCAGCGCCTCCATCGATCCGAACAGCGGCTACCTGTTCGTCAACGACATGCGCCTGGGGCTGTGGACCAAATTGCTGCCGCGCGACACGATGGAGAGCCAGGAAGGTGGCGGTGTGGAAATGGGCGCCGCCTCCCAGACCGGAACGCCGTATGGCTCCCTGCGGAACCGCTTCATGTCGCCGATGGGCGTGCCTTGTCAGGAGCCGCCGTTCGGCACCATGACCGCCATCGACCTGAAGCAGCGCAAGATCGCCTGGCAGGTGCCGGTGGGCACGGTCGAGGACACCGGCCCGCTGGGCATCAAGATGCACCTGCCGGTGGAAGTCGGGCTGCCGACGCTGGGGCCCAGCCTGGCGACCGAGTCCGGCATGGTGTTCTTCGCCGGCACCCAGGACTACTACCTGCGCGCCTTCGACAGCGCCACCGGCAAAGAGGTGTGGAAACAGCGCCTGCCGGTCGGCAGCCAGGGCGGCCCGATGAGCTACGTCTCGCCGGAAACGGGCAAGCAGTACATCGTCGTTACCGCCGGAGGCGCCCGCCAGTCCCCGGATCGCGGTGACTACGTGATCGCCTACGCCCTGCCTGACGGAGCCGACAGGAAGTAACGGCGAGACACTCGCCGTAGAGCCGAGAGCCGCACCCATGGGTGCGGCTTTTTTATCCCTGTTCCACAACCAGCCGGCGTCGCCGGTGGGTCGACCAAAGCAGAGCGCCATACACGATGGCAAACGCCGCCGCAGTCAGAAACACGTGCTGAGAGCTCCCGGGAATCAGCTCCGAGAACGCCGACAGGAACTGTCCGCTGAACAGGGCAATGGACAGGTAGGCCAGGTTGCGCCCGCGCACCGATGGATGGCTTTGCTCGACCGTCATGTGATTCACCAGCGGCACTGACAGCCCAAACCCGCCACCGAGCAACAGGCCGCCGACGATCATGACCGGCACGCTGCCGGTTTGCGAAAACAGTAAATGCGCCAAACCGTAGCTGATAAAAGCGGTGAGCAGGGTGTTGTACTCGCCAACCCGGCGAACGACTTTGGGCATCGCGCCGGCCGCACCCACGGCGACCAGCGAGACGAACGACAGGAAGTAGCCGGTCTGGGACTCGTTCAGTCCCAGATCGTGCAGCCGGTAGGGCAGTACGATCACGCCGATAAAGAAAGCGATCATCGAGCCCGCCGCGGCAAAAAAGACGCGTTTGATGGCGCCATCCAGCGGTGCGTTGGGGGAGTTGCCTTCGTCGGCGTGCTCGGGTGGCTGGGGCACGAACAGCCACACCATGCCCAGCATCAGCCAGGCAATCAGGTACAGGGCAAACGGCCAGAACCAGGCGAGTCCGGCCAGGACGCCGCCGAGGCTCAGGAAAATCACGCCTCCAAGTTCAATGCTCATGCCTTGTCGGGCAATCATGTTCAGCCGCTTGCGGCCGCTGTAGAACGCCGAGATCAGCCCGGTGCCGGACGCCATCACCACCGCCGTGGCGCCGCCCAGCAGCAGGCGATCCGTGAAGATCGCGACCGGGCCTGTCAGCAGGCCACCTGCCGCGCCCAGTAGGCCGTAGGCGAAGAGTCCACCGCACAGAGCGCGATAGAGCCCCACTTTCTGGATCAACTGCCCGGCAAAAACGCCAAACAGGACCACGCCCAGCGATGGTGTGGTTACCAGCCAACTGGCGGCATCCTCAACACCCAGCTGCCTGGCAATGGCTGGCAATCCAGGCAGGATCACGCAGCCGACCATGATGGTCAGACAGGCAACAAACAGCAGTGTCAGCCCGCCCATCGGTGAGATTTCAGGGTGCTTGTTCATACCAGTTCGTCCGAATAATGGATTGGTGTTCCGTATAATGGATAGTGCTATGTTGTGGCTGAGCCGGTATCCTGTCAATAGGTTGGAACCCGTCTTAAGGAAGTTCTTTTGAGTGAAAACGGAAAACAGGTGGTGGCGCGGGCCGCGGCCGTACTGAAGGCGTTGGAAACGCAGGCCCACGGCATGAGCCTGGGTGAAATCGCCAAACAGACCGGTTTGCCGCGCACTACGGTCCACCGTCTGGTGGCATCGCTGGAAGGGCAGCAACTGGTGATCACGACAACGAATGGCATTCGGCTCGGACCGGCTCTGGCACGGTTGGCCGCTGCCGCTCATGTGGATGTGGCCGACATTGCACGCCCGGCGATGGAAGTGTTGGGACGGCGAACCCGTGAAACGGTGGACCTGAGCGTCTACCGCGACGGCCATGCCATCCTGGTGGCCCAGTACGGATCGGATCAGGAACTGCGCGTGATTTCAGCGGTGGGAACCGCCTTCCCATTACATTGCACAGCCCACGGTAAAGCGCTGCTGGCGGAAATGGCGGTCGACGACTGTGCATCGGTACTTGCTGAAAGACCGCTAGAGCGCCGCACGGCCAACACATTAACGGATCATGAGGCGATTCGGGCGACGCTCGACAATATCCGTAGCGAGGGGGTCGCCTACGACTGCGAGGAGCACGCCAACGGTGTCTGCGGCCTGGGCGTGACCCTGAAATGCGGTGGGGCGGAGCACTACGCTTTGTCGCTTGCGGTGCCGAGGACACGATTCGACGAGGGGGGCGGCTACCTCAAGGCAGAGCTGGTTAAGTGCAAGGCGGAGATTGAGGCGCGATTGGCACCGCGTTGATGGTGCTTGGCCGGGCGGCGCAAGCTGGCCGATCGCTCTGCAACGGCTACACTTGCCGGACGGGGCTGTACCGGCTTAACGATATCCCGGTCGGTGGTGCGCCTCGGTATGACGTCATTCTTGACCGGAGTTGACCGCTATGCGCTTCACTCTCTTTTCACTTGTCCCGCTCATGGCCACTTTGCAGATCTTTTCTGCTCACGCCTCCGCCGCCGACGGCCTCATCACCGTCCAGAGCCCTCACAGCGTCGAGACCACCGCCGACAACCTGGAAGACGCGCTCGACGCCAAGGGCATGACCGTGTTCACCCGCATCGACCACGCCCTGGGCGCCCGCGAAGCCGGCCTCGACCTGCGGCCCACCGAGGTGGTCATCTTCGGCAACCCCAACGTCGGCACGCCCCTGATGCAGTGCACCCAATCCGTCGCCATCGATCTGCCCCAGAAAGCATTAATCTGGCAAGACGCCGAGGGCCAGGTGTGGGTCGGCTACAACGATCCGCAGTACCTGAAAGAGCGCCACGACATCGAGGGCTGCGACGAGGTCATCGGCAAGATCGAGAAGGCGCTGGGGGCATTGGTGGGAGCGGCAGTGGAGTAGGTGCGAGCTGAGCGGGGCCGCCCGCTGAACGCGTGAAATCCCACCCATCCCGCAAACCCGGCGTTCAGGGCTACACAAAGCAGCGTTGGGCCGATAGACTCGGCATCCGATAGGGAATCGAACGTATTATCTCTTCAAGGATTGAAATCATGCCGACCAATGCCCTGACGTCAGGTGTTTCTGCGCGCGCCGGCGCGATACTGTCGTTTGACGACGCTCCCCTTCGCCGGTCGCTCCACCCTTCCGGTTTATCCCGCATCACGTTGCCATCGGATCAATCGCTGAAGTCTGCGAGTCCCTCCGGCACCCGCTTTGGCGGTCTCCCTATTTCGTCCGGTCTTCACTGAGCGACACAACGGACGAGTTGGTCAGGCCCACCGGACAGGGCCGTTAAGCTGTGCCAGCGAGTCCCGATGAGGAAACTATGAACCGAACCTGGATGTCCCGATCCGCCGGCGCGCTGCTGGTCATCATTGCCGTGGCGCTGATTCCTTTCCTGAATTCGCAGGGGGCGCTGGAGCAGCCGGTCTCCCTCACGGTGCTGTTCGATCGCGGCACCGACCTGGACGACGACGCCGCGATGATCATTGCCAAAGCCGTCAGGGAAAGTCTGGCCCGGCCGGAGGCCGGCATTCTCGTGACCGGCTACACCGGTTCGCGAGGCGACGAGCAGGCTAACCTGGCCCTGTCGGAGCGGCGCGCCGAATTCATCAAATCCCGACTGGAGGACAAAGGTATCGAGCCGGAGCGCATCGATACCGTCGGCCTTGGCGGCACCGAAGCCCTGGAGAGGAAAGAGGGCGAGAGTGATCGCGCCTATCAGCGCCGGCTGGCCCGTGCCGACATTCTGATCAACCCGTAAACCCAATCTCACTAAAGGACTGTTTTATGCGAATGACTCGCATGGCCCTGATGGCCACGCTGGCCTGGTCGGCCGGCTCGACGGCTTTGGCCGAGGATTTTATAGACGGCAAGCCCCTATCGGATGTTATGGACCCTGCCGTCCAGGATTGCCGGTCCGTCGATCCGCTTATCCTGCCGATCCGGACCACCGGGGTGGATACGGTGACGCTGTTTGCCAACGACTACCAGTTGGAACCGAACCAGGGCGGCGAGTTTGGTCGCAATGACCTGAACGTCAAACTTGAGCTTGAGAACGACATTCGCGATCAGCTGGAAGACTACCTGAGCTGTGAAACGCCGATCATGCGCGGCACCCAGGGCATGCTGAACGCCGTCGCCGACCTGACCGAGGGGGACGACCGGACCCAACAGGTCGCGTTCTACCAGCATGGTTTCTCCAACGGGGCTGACGCCATCGTGGTCCGGCCCGGCATCAACAGCGCCCAGGATCTCTCCGGCAAGACCATCGTCATCCAGGCCTATGGTCCGCACGTGTCCTATCTGGCGCGCATTCTCTCTGACGGCAAGAAGGCCGCGCAAGAGGCCGGCCAGACCTGGCAAGAGCCCACGATCCTCTATACCGAAAACCTGATGGGCTTCGGCGAGGGCACGCCGGGGCGGGCCTTTGAAGAGGACGACGCCATCGATGCCGCGTTCGTGACCTCCTCGGACGCCCGCATCCTGACCAGCGGCGGCAAAGTCGGCACCGGGGCCGAAGGCTCCGTCAAAGGCGCACGCACGATGCTGTCCACCAAGTCGGCCAACCGTCTGATCTCCGAAGTCTACGTGGTGCGGGCCGACTACCTGCGCAATCACCGGGACCAGATCAAGAACCTGACCAAGGCGTTGTTCAGCGCCGAGGAAAAGCTGCGCGAGAACGTGGTCAAACAGGTGGTCGACTGGGAAGCCGTGGGCGATTACCTGCTGGGTGATCCCGGCGCCGAAGACGAAGCGCAGCAGATGTGGCGGGACGTGGAAACCGTCGGTATGCAGGGGAACGTCGACTGGGCGACCCCCGCCAAGCCGCGTTCCTGGAAGTCGATCAATGATGAAATCCAGAGTGGCCTGGTGGCCACCGGCATGCTGTCGTCCGCCTACGCGATGGAGACCGCCGACTGGAACTACGGCGACTTCGCCGGTGGCGTCTTCGATCAGCGCCGCGCCTCACTGCCGGGCTTTGACAACAACAAGGCGTCTTCTGTCGTTGCCAGCATGGACGAGTCGGGCAGTCTGGAAAAGAACGCCCTGATGGAATTCGACATCAACTTCAAGCCCAACCAGACCGCGTTCAGCCCGAAGCAGTACGCGGCCAAGTTTGATCAGGTCCTGGAACTGGCCGCGACCTATGGCGGCGCTGTGATCACCGTCGAAGGCCATTCCGACCCACTGAACTACCTGAAGAAAAAGCACAACGGCGCGAACGCCAGCACGCTGCGTTCAATCCGGCAATCCGCCCGGAATCTGTCGATGAGCCGGGCCATCGAAGTGCGGGACGTGGTGCTGAAGTACGCCGAGGACCGCGGCCAGACCATGGACGAGAGCCAGTTCGTCACCCTCGGCCACGGCATTACCGAGCCCAAGACGGGCATGTGCTCCGGGGATCCCTGCGCTCCGAAAACCGAAGCCGAGTGGTTGTCGAACATGCGTGTGACGTTCCGGATCGTCAACGTGGAAGCCGAGGCCAGCACATTCACGCCCATCAACGCCTGGTAAGGAGGGGAATCATGACCGTATTTCGCAAACCCCGCCTTGCCGCGCTGGCGATGGCGTCCGCCCTGGTGCTGACCGGCTGTGGCGAGGCTGAGAGCGATGTCGCCGAGGCCGATGTCGCTGAGACCGCGCCAAAAGAGGCTCCGGCGGAGTCGGCCGATTACAGCATTGCGGCCGTGAAAGCCGCATCCTGGCCGGGGAAGGAAGCCGCCGACACCGACTTGATGGATCCCGTGCCGACGCGCGAGAACATCATGGTGGTTCTGGATATGAGTGGGTCCATGGGCGGTAGTGGCTGTGCCGGTAACTTCCGGACCAAATCGGAGGCGGCCAAGTCCGTGCTGCGGGACTGGGTCCAGTCCGTGGACAAGGAGGCCAACCTGGGCCTGATCGTCTTCGACGCGTCCGGAACCAGCGTGCGGCTTCCGCTGGGCCGCGACAATCGGGACGCCTTCGTTGACCTGATCAGCGACGCCTTCCCGTCCGGCGGCACGCCACTGGCGGAAGCCGTGTCACTGGCCAGCAACTCCCTGAGCGAACAGGCGGTTTACCAGCAGGGATACGGCCGCTACCGGATGACCGTGATTACCGACGGTCAGCACGATCCGGGGCAGGATCCGCAAGCGCCCCTGGACCGCATTTTCGCCAACGCCGCCAACCCCATCGAGATCAACACGATCGGTTTCTGCATCCGCGATTCAGCACTGAACCAGCCGGGCCTGACGCAGTACCAGAGTGCCCGGAACCCGGAAGAGCTGCGTGCCGGACTGAACCAGGTGCTGGCTGAGTCCACCGATTTCAAACCGATCCAGGAGTTCAACAGCGATGAATAAGACATCGAAACTATTCAAGCGCCCGGTACGCATGATCGCCGCGGCCCTGCTTATGGCCACCTCGGTGGTGCTACCGGCCCAGGCCGCCGGCAATCGTCCTGACGTCATCATTGGCTGGACCACCTGGGGCGATGCGGAGATCGTCTCCAAGATGGCCGCCATCGTGCTCCAGCAGGGGATGAAGAAAGACGTCGAGCTCACCCTGGCCGATATTTCCGTGCAGTATCGCGGGGTGGCCGACGGCGACCTGGACGCCATGCTGATGTCCTGGCAGCCGCTGACCCACAAGAAGTACCTCGAGAAGTACGGCGACCGCCTGGACGATCTGGGCCCGATCTACGAAGGCGCCAACCTGGGGCTGGCGGTGCCCGCCTACGTGCCGGAATCCGAACTGAAATCCGTTGCTGATCTTGCCAAGCCGGCGGTCAGGGAGCAGCTCGATGGCAAGATCCAGGGCATCAGCCCCAACGCCGGTATTTCCGGCATGACCGAGGACGCGATGCAGGCCTACGGCCTGGACTACGACCTGCTTCCGGGCACCGGTCCCAAGATGGCCATGGAGATTGGCAAGGCGGTCCGGAAGGATCGCTGGATCGTCGCGACGGCCTGGCGTCCGCACTGGAAATGGGCCCAGTACGATCTGCGCTACCTGGACGATCCGAAAGGCGTGTTCGGGGGCAGTGAGTCGGTGCACGCTGTCGTCACCAAGGGCTTTGAACAGTCGCATCCGGACATTGCCGGGTTCTTCAAACGCATGAACCTGTCCGTTTCGGAAGTGGAGGCCCTGATGAACGAAGCCCGCAAGACCAGCCATCGCGAGGCGATCTACGCCTGGGTCAAGGCCCACCCGGACCGGGTTGAGTACTGGATGACAGGAAACCGGTAATGAAGCACCCGGAGAGCGGATTGGCCCTGTCGGAGATCGGCCGGTCGCTGTTGGCGGGCGGCGTGTCCGCCGCGACGGTCCTCGGGGTGGGCGTCCTGGGCACGTTGCCCGCGCCCGCGTTTGTCTACGCCGGACTGGTGGGCGGTCTTATGTTCGTCGGGCTGATGCTGGTGATTCCCCGGAAGATGACGCTGCAGGAGCGCCTGCGGGCGTCCGGTGGCCTGTCGGACGCCCAGGCGGCGGAGATGGGACGCTTCATCGCCGCGACCGGTGCGCATATCCGGCGGCTGGAGAAACAGGCCCGGAAAGTCCCCTCGCAGCGGGAGATGATCGAGGACATCGCTCTCTGGGCCCGGCGCATTGTCGCCAACGTGCAGGAAGACCCCACGGACCTGAGTCGATCGACCCGTTTTGAGGTTCACCTGGAGTCGGCGGCCGATGTCGTGCGCAAGCTGGCCGACATCAAGGGCAAGGACCGGGGCGCCAACAGCGAGGTGATCGCCGACATCGTGGACAAGAGCGAAGCGGTACTGACCGACATTCGCGACTCGTTCGAACAGCAATATCACAGCAACCTCGAAAACAACATTCGGGACGTGGATGTCGATCTGGACGTCCTCAAAGGAGCTCTGGAACGCCAGGGACTCGGCTAATTCAAGGAGGCAATATGGAATCCCAAGCGGTAAGCATGACCGAATCCAAGGCAGCCGGCTCGGCCGGCCTGCTGGATGAGAACAACCAGCTGGTCGCCGGGCAGGACGGCATGGACGCGGAAAAGCAGGCACGTATCGACGAGCTCAAGAACCAGATCGATCTCGACGATTCCCAGTCGATCATCGTCTTCGGCTCCGCCCAGCAGTCCAGGATGGCGGCGCTGTCCAAAGACATGATCGGTGGCGTCAAGAACAAGGATGCGGGCCCGGCCGGCGCGCTCCTGAACGACATGCTGGTGCAGGTTCGCGGCCTGGATACGTCGGATCTGAAAGACGGCAAGTCGCCGGGTTTCTTCCGGAAGCTGTTCGGCGCCATTGAACCCCTGGCGAAGTTCATCCAGCAGTTCGAGAGCATCGAGTCCCAGGTGAACGCCATCGAGCGCAAGCTCGAAAAAGAGATCATGACGCTCAGCAAGGACGTCGGCATGCTTGAGAAGCTCTACGACGGCGTCGTCGAGCATTATGAGGAGCTGGAATACTTCATTGCCGCCGGTGAGGTGCGCCTGAAGGAAGTCAACGAGGTCGAGATCCCGAAGCTGCAGGCCGACGCGGAGGCCTCCGACGACATGATGGCGGCCCAGCGCCTGCGTGAAGTCCAGGCCGCTGCCACGGATCTGGAACGTAAAGTCCACGATCTCAAGCTGACCCGCCAGACCACAATGCAGTTCCTGCCGACCATCATGATGACGCAGGAGAACGACAAGGCGCTGATCAACAAGATGAACAGCTCCCTGGTCAACACGCTGAGCCTGTGGCACGTGCAGATTGCCCAGTCCATCGCCATGGCCAACACGCGCAACGCCGCCGAAACCCAGAAAGCGGTGTCGGACATGAACAACCAGTTGCTGGAGGCCAACGCGACCAACCTCAAGGAGTCCAACGCGGCGGTTCGCAAGGAGATGGAGCGGGGCATCTTCGACATCGAATCGATCGAGAAATCCAACCAGACGCTCATCGACGCGATTAACGAGAGCCTCCAGCTTGCCCAGGAAGGCCGGGAAAAACGGGCCGACGCCGAGCAGCGTCTGGTGCAGTGCGAATCCTCCCTGAAGGAAGCGCTGCGCTCGAACTGATCACAGCCGTTCATCGTTGACTTGAAGCCGCGCCTACGGGCGCGGCTTTTTTATCGGCAGATGCTGAGTGCGCCCGGCCCCGGACCACGCCAACGCCGACTAAACTGAGGGGTATCGAAAGCGTGCGGGTTGTTTGACGGACTCTAGAGTAGAGGAGAGCAGCGTGAATGGCCATCGAATCTGCTTCACCTGCAGCGTGGCGGGCCTGATCGCCCTGACCGGCTGCGCGGGCGGCACCCTTCAAAGCGGTCCGGCGGACTGCTTTGAGCGCTGTGACGCGCAATTTCTCGAATGCAGAGCGTCGAGCCAGTTCAGTCGCTTGACTTGCATTGACGCCAACGCGGTCGAGACGATGAACGTGGTGTGCGAAGACCGGTTCATGAACGCCCGATCGGTGTGCGCCGTTTCAGCCACGACCTGTCGTGCCGAGTGTCCGTAGCGGACCGGCACGTGTTCACGTGCCGGCCGGATTCAGCGGCGCATGGGGCCGTCACGTCTCCAGCATCAGCGCCCGATGCACGCTCACCCCCGCCATCACACCCGACGCCGACGCAAAGGTCGCGTTCTGCATCTTGTTGGACATGTCCCCCGCCGCATAGACGCCCGGCACGCTGGTCTGCTTGAAGTCGTCCACCTGCACCACGGCGCCGGCTGGGCCCTCCTCGAAGGCGCAGCCCAGCTGTTCCGCCAGGGAACTGGCCATATGCGATCTGGGCCCCAGGAACAGGGCTTCGAGCTCAATGACGCGGCCGTCGGCCAGGCGCACGCCGGTGATGGCTGGGGCATCGCCGAGGATTTCGACCACCGGTGTGGTCTCCAACGTGACACCCCGGCGCTCCAGAAGCGCTCGCTGTTCATCGTCAGGCGTGAATGTGCCCTGGGTGAAGTAGGTGGTCGGTCCCCAGTCCGGGATGATGCTGGCCTGGTGCGGCGACATGGGGCCGGTGGCCAGCACGCCCAGGTTCCGGTTGCGGTACTCGTAGCCGTGGCAGTAGGGGCAGTGGATCACGGTTTTGCCCCAGCGCTCGACCAGGCCGGGCAGGTCCGGCAGCTCGTCGCGCAGGCCGGTGGCGAGGATGAGTTTACGGCCGGTGGCGGTCTCTCCGTTGGTCAGCCGGACCGCAAAGCCGCCTTCCTGCGCGTCAGCCTGGGTTGCCTCGCCTTCGATGATCCGCACCGTGGGGTAGTGGCCGAGCTGTTCCAGGGCGGTGCTCCGGATGGTGGCGGGCGTGGCGCCGTCGAGCCCGAAGAAGCCATGGGACGCGTCGGCGAACCGGTTGCGGGGCTGTCCCGCGTCGATCACCACGATGGGTCGCTGGCCCCGGGCTAACTGCATCGCGGCCGAAAGTCCCGCAAAACTGCCGCCGACGATGATGGCATCTGCTTGCATGGTTCGTTCTCCGTTTCGGACTTTAAGTAACTTTTATTGTTACGTGATGCTGGGTGCGATCGCAACACATGAAACATTAAAAGTTACGTGATAAGGTCTGACCCACGCTTCGATCGCCCTGCAGCCAGAGCAACCAACCGCCATGAGAAAAGACAGCCGCCTGTCCCGGGTGCTTCATGTGCTCGTCCATATGGACCAGCTTGCCGGACCCGCCACCTCGGAAACGATCGCCGGGATGCTCAACACCAACCCGGTTGTCGTGCGTCGCACCATGGCACTGCTGCGCAAGGCAGGTTACGTCAGCTCGGTGAAGGGGCACGGTGGCGGCTGGTCGCTGGCCATGCCGCTGGCGGACATCACCCTCTACGATATCCACCGCGCCCTGGGCGACAGCTCCGTATTTACCATCGGCCTGACCGACGAGCATACCGGCTGCCCCATCGAGGCGGCGGTCAACACCGCTATCGACGACGTGCTGGAAGAAGCGGAAGCGCTGCTGCTGGAGCGGTTCCGACAGGTGACGCTGGACCGGCTGCAATTCCGCTCCCGTCGCGGCGAAGGCTGATCGCGCCATCGATCCGACCCGGCTTTACCGGCGTACAACCCGGTAGCGGTTGGGCTGGGCATTGACGTCTCCGGGCATGCCTTGCGCGGGCGCTATACTGGTTCCGACAACAGAGTCAGCAGGCGCCTTCCGCGCAGGTACGGTGAACGATGGCCAGAATCCTTCTGGTTTTTGCAGTGATACTGATGGTCAGCTCGCCCACCCGGGCCGAGCTTTTCAGGTTTGGTTTGCCGGCGACCCACGACTTCCAGTACGAACTGGCGGCGATTCGTCTGGCCCTGGATAACGCGCCGGGCGACCACGAGCTGGAAGTGGTTGAATTGCCGGTTGTCTCGACCAAACGCTGGGTGGAAATGCTGGAAAGTGGCTACCAGGGCATCAATCTGGGGGTCGGCGGTTACGATCCGTCACTGGAGCAAACACTGCTGCCCGTCAGCATCCCGCTGACCCGGGGCCTGCTTGGCTACCGGCTGATGGTGGTGCGGGAAGACCGGCTCGACGAATTGTCGAACATCCATTCCCTCGAGAGCCTTTTGCCCCTGCAAATCGGGTCGGGTTACGCCTGGCCGGAGAACTCCATCCTGTGGCAGAACGGCATTGATCTGGTGCTTGGGCACTATGAGAACCTGTGGGCGATGCTGGCCCGTAAGCGTTTCGACGTCTTCCATCGTGGCGTGCAGGAAGTGTTCGTGGAGCTGTCGGTCCCGGGGCGGGAAAACTTTGCCATTGTCCCGGGTGTCGCGCTGGCGTTCCGGTTTGACTACTTCCTCTATGTGCCCGGCGATCGCCAGGATCTCCAACGGATCCTGGTGCAGGGCCTGGTCAACGCCTATGAGAACGGCCGCTTCATGGCGTTGTTCGAGAGCGATCCGATCATTCGTGAAAGCCTCCGGCTGGCCGATTTCGACCGGCGCGAGGTGATCTGGCTGGAGACGCCGGAGAACCGGGCCAGTATCGACTACATTCCTGACCGATACTGGCACGATTCGGTACTCCGGCGTTGAGGCGTATGGCGCCGGATCAGTAACTCAGGCCGTATCCATAATCGAACAGCGGATCCGCTGAGTCGTAGGGCACATCCTCATATTGCGCCTCGACCGCTTCCATCGACGACGGCAGCTCGAACGGCAGCTTGCCGGTGGGGCTGGCATCGCCGAACACCAGTTGCAGCAGGTTGGCGTCGCTGCTGCCGAAGCTGGCGAAGACCGCGTCCACGTCGTCGATAAACTCGGTCAGGATCGCCGGGCGGCCCATGTAGACGTCCACGATCACGCGCGTGGCGCTCCCTTTATTGGCGACCACGTCCTGGATGCGGGTCAGGTCGTCGTAGTTGGCGGCCTGGTAGGTGCTCGGGTCGGTGACCAGATTGTCGTCCTCGTCGTAGATGGTGTACTGGCTCAGCTCGCTGCTCAGGCCATCGTAGGGGCCGTACACCAGTGGCCCGCCGGGCATCTGGAAGATGGCGTTGGCGGCGGAGATGCCCAGGCCCGGCACCACGGAGTAGGGCGCGGCGACCCGCACGATGGCGATATCCGCACTGGCGACGTCGTCGGTTCCGGTTACCCCCAGTTCACTGACCTCGGCGGCGGTCATGCCGTCGATGTAGACCCTCGTGTCCGCACGCGCGGTGGCGACGGGCAGGGTGTTGTCGTTCTTCAGCAACACGGTGGATTGGATCTGCGCCTGGTCGGCGAGGTCCTGGTGCTGGCCGATGTGCTGGTCGACCTCGGCGGCATCCACATAGGGATTCTCGAACAGTCCCAGCGTCATTTTCTGCGCCAGCAGTTTGCGGAGCGATCGGTCCAGGCGCTCCTCGGTGACCAGTTCCTGATCCACCGCATCGAGGATCGGCTGGGGATCGTCCAACCCGCCGAACTGGTCGACGCCGGCGTTGAGCGCCTTGGCCACCCGCTCAGCCTGGCTGAGGCCCTCCACGCCCCAGGGCATGCCGATGAAGCCGCCCAGGGATTCGGAATCGCTGATGATGCCCCAGTCCGTGCAGACGATGCCGTCGTAGCCCATCTCCCGGCGCAGTTGCCCGGTGATGATGTCGCGGTTGAAGCCCATGCCCACGTTCTCGGAAGTCTGGTCCACGGGAATGCCGTAGTAGGGCATGATCGAGGCCACGTTGTTTTCGATCAGGGCCTCGAACGGCACCTTGTGGTATTCAAAGTTGTCGCCCGGATAGACCTGGCGTTTGCCCTGTTCCAGGTGGGCGTCGATGCCGTCCTCCTGCGGGCCGCCGCCGGAGAAGTGCTTGGCCATGGCCGCGACGCTGTCGTCGTCCAGCTCGTCCCCCTGCAGGCCGCGCACGTAGGCGGCGCCCAGTTTGCCGGTGAGGGTGGCGTCCTCGGTGGCGAAATTGCCCATGATGCGGCCCCAGCGGGGCTCGGTGGGCAGGTCCACCTGCGGATGCAGGGCCACCTGGATGCCCAGGGCACGGTATTCCTCGCGGATCACCTCACCGGCCTCCTCGGTCATTTCCAGACCCGCCGCCTCGTCGCCCATGGCGATGGCGCCGAAGCCGGCCGGCTGGGGCCACTGGGTCAGCCCTTCCTGCAACAGGCTGACGCCGTACTGGCTGTCACCCACATGGCTGCGCGGGTCGGTGCTGATGGCGAAGGGGATGCTCAGGCGGGTGTTTTCGGCGGCGGCCTGGACGCGGTTGGTGTAGTCGATGTACTCGGCCGGTGCGTCGTTGCGGCGGCTCACACCGGCCCCGGCAAACTGCTCGATGCGGGTCAGGGTGTAGGCCTCGGTGCCGTCGCTGTCCATGTTGATGTGCAGCATGGCACCGGCTTTTTCCGCCAGGGTCATGCGCGCCACCAGATCGTCAGCCCGCTCGTCGGCGCCCAGGCGCCAGTCCTCGTAAGGATCCAGCGTGCCGTTGGCGTTCATATCCTTGAACTGGTAATCGTCGACGTCGATCAGGCTGACGGTTTCCGCCCCCAGTTCCGGTTGCTCGTAGTCGGTGTCGCCGCTGTTGTCCTTACAGCCGGCCAGCGCGGCGAGGGCCACGACAGACAGTGTGGAAAGGCGGGTGAAGCCCGCCCTCGGAAATGCAGGATGGGCGGACGTGCGCGAGACGCCGCGCCGTCTCTGGAACGGGGTAGTCGATGGTCCTGTGTTCATGGAATCGGTCCTCTGTCTATTCTTGTTGGCGTTGGATAAAGAGCCGGGTACCCGAAAAACGATGCTAGGCAGCGTCCGGCCGGCCAACAATCGCAGTTGGGAGCAGCCAGTGCGCATCCGGGGGCAGGTGACGACGCCCTGTCGCCACGATCGACGCATCCTGACGCGAATACAGACCACAACAACGACAAGAAGACGGATCTTCCACCCATGACTCACCAAAAAATTTCCACCCAACTGGTGGCGCCGGTTTACGACGACGCCGTGCGCGCCGGCGCCAGCGAGGACCGTATCCGGCAGCGGACCGGCCTCGATCCGGCCTGTTTTCGCACCGCCTGTCCTTTTGTCCCGGCGCACCAGGCCTGGGCGATGTTCGAGTTGGCGGGCGATTACCTGCCGCCGGAGTACTGCCTGCTCCCGGAAAGTCGCGCCACGGTGCTGGATACCAGCATCCTCAGCGCTGTGTTCCTGAACAGCCCAACCCTGGAGGAGGCGTTCCAGCACCTGGTGCGCTTCCATGACCTGTGGGGCGAGCCCGACGCCTATCGGCTGCACCGCAGTGGCGAGCGTGCGGCGCTGCAGTACCTGCCGGACCAGCTCACCCGCGCCCCGCACGACGCCGAGGCCAACCTGTCCATCGTCCATCACCTGCTGCGGCGCTACCTGGGCGGCGTTGTGCCCGGGCTGGCGGTCCACATGCGCCACGCCCGGCCGGACTATGGCGTGCTGTATGACGACCTGTTCCAGGCGCCGGTCCATTTCGGGCAGCCGGCCAACGCCATCGTGTTCGACCGGGCTCTGCTGGCCGCGTCGGCGGACGGCCACAACCCGGCGATCCAGGGCTTACTGGTCAGCCAGGCACAGCAGGCCCTGCTGCAGCTGGATACGGCGCAAGGCCTGTCCGGTCCGGTGCGCTCGCTGGTGCGTGAGCTGCTGCCCCAGGGACGTGCCGATATGGTCCACGTGGGCGATGCCCTGAACATGAGCCGCTGGACCCTGGCCAGACGTTTGCGGGACGAGGGCACCGCCTTCAACCAGGTGCTGAACGAGGTGCGCAAGGAGCTGGCGATCCAGCACCTGGTGCACTCCAGCCTGCCGGTCAGCGAGATCGGCGAAGCACTGGGATACGTCTCGCCCAACAGCTTCCAGCGCGCCTTCAGCCAGTGGTTCGGATGCTCGCCCACGGCCTATCGGGCCCGCGTCCGCACGCCGGATTGCGGCGTCGTCTGAGCGGTTGTTCACCGGTGCGTGACGGCTCGGCTTTATCCCCACGATCCGTGGATAACTGTGTGAGGAAGGCGAGGATGATCCGCTGGAAGCGTTGGGGCGCAGGGCGTGGCGAATAATGCCTGATAATTGGCCAGTTTTCCGGGGCTGGGTATAAACCGTCGTCCCATTGCGGGCATTCTCGCCGGCGGTCGTTGTGTCTCTGATATTTATTCGTGCACTTGTGTTGCGTTTTTCTCCGCCGGCAGCGTGGTTCGTCGGTATTTCACAGGTGGGGCGAGGGATAAACCGGCGCGATCCGTTTATCCCCACAATCCGTGGATAAGTGTGTGAGGAGTGCGAGGGGAAGTCGTATAATCTTCTGTTTTTTATGATTTTTCAGGACTTGTACGGTTATTGGCCAAGGCGCGCCGACTGGGTATAAACAGGCCTGACGGATTGTGGAAAACGGCGTTTCCGCCGGCGAACAGATCAGCATCCGATCAATTGCGACCACCAGACGGGGATTTTTCCCACGTTATGACCGGATGGGGTGTAGGCCCTGAGGATCAGTCACTTGGCGGCGGTTTATCCCCACAAACCGTGGATAACTGTGTGAGGAGTTCGAGGAGAGGTCGGTTAATTAACTGTTATCGTTAGAAAAATAGATCCTGTCTGTTAAATGATCATCGCGCGGGCCCTGGGTATAAATTCCCGTCTCCGTCGGTCGGGTCCGGTTGTTTCCTGTGCACTGGTGTGGGTTTTCCACGGTGAATAACCCAGGCCCCACCGAGCGGCCCGTGTTCGGTGCCAACCCCGCCATGTTATCCCCACAATCCGTGGATAACTGTGTGGGGAAGGGCGTAAGAGCGTCGTTAAAGGCCTGTCTAAAAAGGCATTTCGGGCGATGACCGATAAATCGCCAATGCCGTTCAGGGGCTGAACAATGCGCGTTGTCCACCGGGCGGGAATCCACCATACTTTATCCACCGCATCGTGATTGGCCTCCATCACGCTTGATCGGACCCATTGACGGAGCCTTGCCCATGGATCCCCGGGACATCCTCGACACCATTCCCGACGTTCGCGACGGCCTGACCCGGACCGAGCGCATCATCCTCTACGTGCTGCACGAGACCCAGCGCGAACTGGGCGGCCGCAATGTGCCCTCCGCCATGCTCTACGGCCGCGTGCTGGAGCATCTCGATATGAGCGAGCCGGAGCTGCAGCACTACCTGGACCGGCTGGGCGTGAGCTGACCTGTTGAGCCGTGGTTCAGACGATGAAGGCTTTTCCTGATATTTCCCGACAGGTTTTTCATTAGTTTACGTCTGCTCGATTTACATTAAGAATCGTTAATCGCAGCATGAAGCCATCATTCGAACTATCTTGAACGCGCGGACAGCCTTGAGCGTGGTGGACGGGGCTGCGACGCCCGGTTCGGGCCGCTGACGAATCGATGGGAAGCCAATGAGCAGGGACGCAAAACGCCACGCACTCGGTGGGTGGCTGATTCTTGTGGGACTGGCCGTCCTGGTGGCGCCGGTGTTGCCGACGCTGTCGGTGCTGCCCCTGTACGGCGCTATCGTCACCGATGGCCAGTGGACGGCGCTGATCCAGCGCATGGGCGTGCTCCACGATCCGTTCCGCGCGCCGCTGCTGGTCAGCGAGATCGTCCTCGGCGGCCTCCTGTTGCTGGTCTCGCTGTTCCAGATCTATCTGTTCTTCGCCCGGCACTACCTGTTCCCCCGGCTTTTCCGCGTGTTCCTCATGCTCCAACTGCTGTTCGTCCCGCTGGATGTCTGGGTCCATCATCTGACCCGCCACGATGGCGTGCTGCTGTCACCCGTCACCCTCGTATCCCTGACCACCGCCGCCGTCACCGCGCTGGTGTGGATCCCCTACATGAAACGCTCCCGCCGCGTGGCGCGGACGTTTGTGGCCTGGAGGCCGGAGGACGACTACGAGCCGGACGCCGAGGCCGTGGGTTATCGGTAGGAGGCAAGGCCGGAGAGGTCAGGGAAGAACGTTGAGCAAGGACGCGTAAAACGATGCTCGACTGGATGAACCGCTATCGCCGCAACCGGATGGTTGACCACTACATCACCCTACTCGGACCAGCGCTGCGCAGCCGCTACGGCCTGCGCGAGCAGTACACCGTTCCCCAGATCCAGAAAACCCTGGTGGCCATCCACCTCAACACCCAGTACCTCGCCTACGCCGTGGCCCTGTACCGACACGAAGCGTCCCGCAACACCGTCAACCTGCGCCTGAGTCAGACATTCCTGGACAGCCTGCGCGCCGAGATGGCAAAGCGCTATTTCCACGGCCGCGACAGCTACCGGGCGCACGATGTTCTCGGGCTCGTCAAAACAAGCCGTTGGCGCGGTGGTCGACCGGCTGATGGAGCGCGTCCGTGGGCGGTGGGGGCGGCGGATTGAATCGGAAAGTTGAGGACATCCGCGCCGGGGAACTCGGTTCTGGCTCTGGGTATGTGGCGCGGTTTGCGATGGCCTGTTTTTATACAGTTATATTGAAAACACGAAAAGAAGACGTCAAACGAATACATGGCGCTGTTAGCGACGAGACGCTAAGGTGTTGTTTAAATGGGATTAACGGCCGTTCCGAAACCGCCCGTAGGGCGACATTATCGAGAACGCACGGTTATTCGATATCGCGGAACGCGGTCTAATTGCTGTTAGGGCTCACAACAGGACAAGTCATGATTGAGAAACAATCCCCTTACCTTGCTCATCAACATAGGCTTGCTGATGTAATCGCTGCAATCCAGGTAATGGGTACATATAGGTATTCGGGACGCAAGGTAGAGTCATGGGCTAATTTGCTCGGCGAAAAGCCAAAGAGCGCGAATGACTGGCAATCCATTTTTAATGAGCATCCCGAATTTTTTCGGGCCGGTATAGGCGATGACGATTTTCAGTCACTAGTCGTTCGGCGCGCTCAACCTAGAGTTTATAACACACAGACTGAAGAAGTAATTACGGTAGAGCAATTCAAGGCATTGCCGAAAGACAATAGGTCTCATATCTCCCGTTTGCCTCTGTCCTCCGAACAAATCCTTGCATTAATAGATGTAGCAGTGAAGCTACAAACTCAAGCAGTTGTTCGTCGTAAGGAGCTTCGATGGTGGGTGCCGGTGGTCATCGGCGTGTTGTCCTCATTGGTTGGTGTATTTGTCGGAGCGGCAATTAAAGGTGGGTAGCGCTAAGTCACGCCCTAACAATCGCAGGCAATCCGACAGCTTTTCCGTTGCGCCTGCGGCTCCACTACAAAGCTGCGGTTGCTGCGGGCGTTAGGTAAGAATACACATGGATGATATTCAGGCATTGGCTTCGGCCATATCTTCAGAGACGCTGAGTCGCTCTTGGCCTTATTTCCTCTCTATTGGCCTGCTCACCCTGGTCTCGGGCGCAGTTGGTGCTTTCCTCAGCTCTTATTTCGGTAGGAGAGGCGAGCACAAAGCGATTGCAGCGGACTTTGATCTAATCAAACAGCAGTTGAAAGACACTACAGAGATCACTGAGTCGATTCGGGGTAAGTTAGATCATACTCTCAATAGGCGACATGCTATTGAAACCCTTCGCCGTGAAAAACTTGAATGTTATGTAGCTAAGGCAATCGAGGCGTCGGAAAATTTATCAAGGGAAATGAATGAGAAACTTTTCAACTCGAAAGTTGATTACGAAAAATCGGCATTCTCGACCGCCACTATGCTTCAAAAGCTCTACTTTCCTGAATTTGATCAGGTGCATGCACAATTCCAAATCGCCCATGCGGAATTCCAAAAGTGGTTGGTTGAGGGCATGAAGTACCTTGCAGATCAGAGATCGCAGGGAGTTCCGTTACCAATTCCCAACGCTGTTCACCTAGATCGATACTCTGACTATTACCAGCAAGTTTTGCGAGCATTAACAGCTTTGGAAGAAGCAGCACGTGACCTTGGAAGGCAGCTCATTCAAGATGATCCTGAACTGTTTACCTAACCAAAGCAGGCAAGGGACGCTCCTGACGTCGCGCCCCTGCTGCAGGCGTTAGGTTTATATGAAAGAGCTGAAATTCCCGAAGGCCATCACTCTTCGCTTAGATCTTGATCGCCCAGACCCGCTGCAAAGACGGCCTTCAAGCTTGGTCGATGAGATGGCTGTAATAGAGAAAAATGGCACTGAAATACTTTCCGCGATGGTGATGATCGAGGACCGAATTATTGAGGCGGTCAGCAAGATCCTTTTTACTGAGACAGGCCAGAATCGCAACTACAGAGATTTCTTCGTGAGTGAGATCATGGGAACCTCCGACTTCTCATTCTCATTTAAACGTCGGGTTTTCACGCGTCTCCTAGAAGAGTTTAAGTTGTTGGGGCGCGAAAAGATTAAAAGCCTGAAGGCAGACTTAAACAAACTAATGTTGTGGAGAAATGCATTTGCCCATGGACAAGTACTCCATGATCAGCATGATGGCTATGTGCTTCAGTATTACAGTGGAGGGCATAAGGAGCAGGTTCTCAACGATGACTTCTTCGAAAAAGTTGATAGCACTGTTCGAAATTGCCTTTACGTCTGCAACGGAATTATTCAGTCGCATGCTAGGACCTAACCAGTGCAGGCACGGCGACGCCCACTACATTGCGCCTTCGGCTCCATTTCGCGGGCGCGCATGCTGCAAGCGTTAAATGGAAATGGCTTCATGTTGAGCTGGCAAGATTTACGAAAGGAATTTCAAGCTTGTGAGGAGGCACTTAGGTTCGTCCGTATCGATTATCAATGGGGCGCTGCCGGCACCTATTATCGACTCGCCGGTGTTCCAGTTAGTCCAAAATTGAGAGAGTTTGAAAAATTGTGCTCATTGGCTGGCGTCAAGCTTTCGGAGATACAGCCTGAGGAACTGAGTGAGGCTGTTCTGGGTATTTTGTCGCCAGAAGAACGGTGGTATGAAGCATTACGCCAATACTCGGGTTTGTTCGCCTCAGGACCTATCGCAACACAGATGAACGACGATGGCTCGAGTGCCGGGCACATTTACACTGGTAGCATTCATGATCCCGCTCAGGCATCAATGATTTGTGCATTACGGATTTCTGAAATGCCGGTGAAAAATCCGGCGCCTAAAAATTTATTCGAGCGGTTAGAAAACTTCTTATCCAACGAATTCAAACGACGGCCATACTTCTGGGGCTTCGTAGCTTTTGCTGTTACAACCGTCATCGCCCTTGCAGGCTTGCTGTGAATAATTCATTTAACAATGCCATTAAGGTCGTTCCGGGCCTTTGGCCCTCCACCGGACGCCCTTGTCAGGGCGCCGCTTATGGCTGGCGTTACATTTTAAATTGAGGAAACCCTATGATCACCTTGAACACGGAAAGAGGGCTGATCAAAGTTGAGACTTGGCAAGAAATTGAGGAGTTGCCTGGCTTCACTAAAGATATAGATCCCAAAGAGTACGAGCTAAAGGAAATTATTGGGCGCTATATCTTCAAAGACTATATAAAGTGCGGACTGTCTAGCTGTCATACACCTCATGGAAAGGGTTATATAGTTACGACAAAAACGGGGCCGATAACAAACATTGGTAGAAACTGCGGGAGAAATCACTTTGGTGTTGAATTTGAAGAACTGTCAAAAACTCTAGAAACAGAAATTAGAATAAAAACATATCGAGACATCATCGGTAGTTTTCTCATATTTATTGACCAACACAAAGAAGCAGTTAATAAGCTTAGATCCGGACCTTTTGGTGCAGATGCGGTATATAGAAAAGCAAACCTGCTGCTAAAAAACACCTCAGGATGCCCTGAAGAAGCTGTCAAAATATTATCCAGGGTGGTGAGGTCTAGGAATACTGATATTACTAAAGATAGGATCGCCAGCAAGCAAGAGGTTGAAGATTTGGAGGCGATTCAAGGAAAAAGTCTTCCTAGGCCGTACTACATAGAAGAAAAAGTTGATTACTTAAGCGGTCTGCCTTTTCTCTACAAAGAAAATGACTTGCGTGAACGTCTAATCATAGACTTGGAGGAGGGATTTAAGGCAATCGAAGAGTTAAACCTAGATGATGCGTCCGATTCCGAACTCAAGCACTGGTCCGGCTGGTCATCCGAAGTCGAGCGAAAGATCAAGGAATCAGAAGAAATTCTAAAATACGGTGTGGCGTTGCTAGAAAAAGCCAATTTGATGAAGCTCGAAAAAGCTCTGAGTGATGACAAAAGCAAGTCAGAGTATAGAGAGTTCGTTAGAAAAAAAATGTAACAAATTTCTCCAATTGACGCAGAGGTCTACGTTTCTTTTTGTGCATTCGCTACGCTCATTGTCGCACAAAAATCCACTACAACCGCTGCGCAATTGAGCAAGGCGCTACAGGTATCGGAAAAGGTGAATATGGAAGTTCTGTTTGAACCAGCTGTATTGGTAAGTCTCGTTGTTACCGTTTTGGGCGCTATGTTTGCGAAGCGTCTCTCTACGCTTGGCGAGTACCTGATCGGCCTCGCTTCACTCATTTCGAAAAAATCTCGTACGCGTTTGAGGGTGAATCGGTGGAGATCGAGAAGAAAGCTAATTGACAGTGCGCGGGGACATCACAGTGTCACATTGAGCATTGTTCGAACCTATGCGTTGCTTCTTCTCTTTTTATCTGTCTTTGCAGTCTATCTCTTGCTTATTGTTTTAGGTCCGCTGAAAGGGATAGGTCAGCTCCCATTCAGTGTGCAGGCATTAATTTCCTCTCCCATCTATATTTTTGAAGCTCTATGGCTAGTGCAAAGGGAACGGATGTTTGACCTTGTGCGTATCGCTGAAAGCCGTGTAACCAATCGCTCATGTACGTTTCGGTCCGTTAGACCTACACCGGACGCACTAAAGCACGCCGCTTAGCTTCGCGTTAAATCAAGGTAGATGACGGACTATATCTTTATCACAATCCTCATCGGGTGCTCTCTTTGGTCTGTTGTGACGGCCGTTCAAATTAGGGCTGAGTTCCGCAAACATGGTTATGAGATGAAAGCCAGCCCACTTTGGGCGTGGACGAACTTCAGCACCTTTTGGAATGAGGCTACCCAACGTAACGAACGCTATAACAATTCTGCTGTTTCCAAGCTGCTAGAGCTTTATGGACTGTGGTGGGTGGTTGTGGCTGTTGCCTCGTTGCTCGCACTGATCTTTAACCCATAGTTCCAGTTCGTTCTGGACTGTAGGGCTCTCCGCCGGATGACCTTTTTGCTACGCTTCATGGGCACCTCTGAACAGGAACGTTACGAGTGCAGGAGAATCCATGAAACCAGATGACTATAATCCGATGGCAAGAGAGGCATTTGGTAGGACGCTGATTGATGTCGGCGTGTCGATATTTAAGAGCATCATCCTTCTCTTTACGGTCGTGCCTCTGGCCGCGATTCTGGAAATCGTATTCCTCAATCAAACCGATCTTTCCTCGATATTTGAGATTCTAGGTGCTCTGTCTGGGTCTACCCAGTTGCTTATCATTGGGTTTTTGATCATTGGTTTCTTTGCAGGGCATTGGTTCAGGAAAGAAGGGCTCCGACATCTGCATGAGCTTGAAGAGTGATCGTAACGGAAAGCTGGGACAGCGCTACTTTCTGCCGGCGGCCCTGGATAACCGCATCAACGCCACGTCAGCCCCTATTCCCAGCGGTGATCGTCGATCCTAGAATACCCACCCGCACAGACCCCCACCGGAGAGAAACCCTATGAGCTCAGCCCCCACGCCTTATCCCATCGGTACGCCCGGCACGCCCTGGGGCGAGGCAGAACGCGCCGAGTGGTTGTCGCGACAGACCCGTCAGCGCAGCTACGAATCCGAGGTATTGAGTGTGATCGAGGGCCTGCGTTCGCGCTTCGACGTGGAAGAGTACGGGCACCTGGACTATGGCGCCGATCAGTACCCGCTGATGGCGATCCGGAGTCGCGATTGGCGTGACGATCTGCCGGTCATGCTGGTCACAGGCGGCGTGCACGGTTATGAAACCAGCGGCGTGCAGGGCGCATTGCGCTTCGTCGATCAGCATGCGGCGGCTTACGCGGGGCGCGTCAACCTATTGGTTGCCCCATGCGTCAGCCCCTGGGCCTATGAGCGCATCCACCGCTGGAACGCGAACGCGGTCGACCCCAACCGCTCGTTCCGCGAAGACAGCCCGGCGGGAGAGTCGGCGGCGCTCATGCAACTGGTGGCGCCCGTCCGTGATCGTGTGCTGATGCACATCGACTTGCACGAGACCACCGATACCGACGAATCCGAGTTTCGTCCCGCCCTGGCGGCCCGGGACGGCAAGCCCTTCAAGCCGGGCGCGATTCCTGATGGCTTCTATCTGGTCGATGACAGCGCGAATCCGAATCCCGCATTCCAGCAGGCTGTGATCGATGCGGTGGAGCCGATCACCCATATCGCGCCGGCCGACGACAGCGGCGAGATTTTTGGTTCCGCGGTGGCCGCACGAGGCGTGATCCAATACCCACTCAAGCAACTGGGCCTGTGCGCCGGCCTGACCCCCGCGCTCCACAAGACCACCACCGAGGTCTATCCCGACAGCCCGCGTGTGACGCCCGATCAATGCAACGCGGCGCAGGCCGCTGCGGTGTGTGCGGCGATCGACTACGCGCTGGAACACCGTTAGGGAAGGGCGGTTACCGTAGAACGCGAGCCCTCTCCGGCGCAGACGAACGAGATGGGGACCTGAGAACGGAAAATCAGGAAATGGTGCCGGGAACAGGAGTCGAACCTGCGACCTGAGCATTACGAATGCCCTGCTCTACCGACTGAGCTATCCCGGCACGTCGGTGACGCCATAATGCGGATAGCCTGATTTTTACTCAGTTTTCAGGGCGTTGACAAGAGGTGAGGGAAGGGCGCCGCGGCGTGCTTGAAGCTGGAAAAAGACCCCGGACGCCAACGCGGTCCGGGGTCGGGTCCCTCAGAAATCGCCAAGGGTCGTGAGGGTAAAGCTACTGCCATCACCGGCCACTTCACGGGCGACGACGGTGTAGACGCCACCCGCCACCAGGCTGATATCCACCGGGCCGATGGCGACGGTGCCGGTGCCCGCAACGGTCACGCAGACGGTGTAGTCAGCGGCGGCCACTTCCAGATACCCCGAACTGGTCTGATAGGGCACGTCCGACAGCAGCGGATCCGCATTGCCCGGGCAGGCGTTGCCTTGCGCCACGGCGTACACGTCCACGTTGGGCGCCATGGCCGCGCCGTGGATCACCCGCAGTTTGGCGGCGGTGGCGATGCTGCGGTTGTCGTCCTCGTAGGGCAGCAGTTCCAGGCTGGATACGGCATTGGCGGCCAGCACGGTGTAGGCCTGCCCGCCCACCAGGTCCAGATCGGCGTCCGCCACGACATTAGGGTCGTTCGCCGCGGTGACGCCGATGTTGGTGGTGCCAGCGGGCAGGTCGGCGTAGTCGGTGTCCGGGTCGTTGCCGGAGCCCGGGAAGGCGTTGGGGAAGGCGAGGTCTTCGGCGGCCAGCACGGTGTCGACGTAGAGGTCCACGTCGGGCGCGTCGTAGGAGTTGTGAACCGCGCGTACGCCGGCGGTTGCATCGGCATCGACGATCTCGGACACGTCGCCGTCGTCTTCAACGATCAGGCTGATCGGGGAGTCACCGAAGTTGGTGTTGTCCACGGCGCCGATGAACAGTTCCTGGTCGTCAGCCAGTGCCACGGTGCCGCTGTCGAACACCACGGTGGCGCTGCCTTGCGGGGTGACGCGAATGCGGTAGTCGCCGGCCGGCACTTCCACCGGATCGGTGACGTCCTGGAACGTCAGTGTCGCGATGGGCGAGGCGCTGCCCAGGTCGTCGCCGGGCGCGGTGACGTAGATGTCGACGGTGGGCGCAGCGGACGCCAGATGCGCCACCTGGACCTGCGCGTTGCCGTCGGAGGCGTCGGTGTCGGTC
The DNA here is from genome assembly GCF_003258515.1 of Marinobacter bohaiensis. Taxonomy (NCBI): domain Bacteria; kingdom Pseudomonadati; phylum Pseudomonadota; class Gammaproteobacteria; order Pseudomonadales; family Marinobacteraceae; genus Marinobacter; species Marinobacter bohaiensis. The sequence continues at coordinate 304,384 of NZ_QGEH01000004.1, read as the reverse complement.
TGTTTCACCAGCAGCAGGGTCGGGCCCCCCGCGCCCACGGTACCGACGGCCGCCGCGTAGTAGCGGATGCCATCACGGAACCTCACTTCCGTCGGGCGGATGACCGTCGTGGTCTGATCGCCCGGCAGCCGGGCGTCTACGGACAGGTTGTAGGTTCCTTCTTCGATTCCCCGTTCGCCACCGCTTTTGAAAGGCACGTCACTGAACAGCGTGCCGCCCCCGCCCCGGACGTTGACGTTGGGTGCGTCGGCAGCGGCATGGAGCACCACCAGGTCGGCGGTGTCATCGTCGTTGTCACCATCGAAACAGCCAGCCAGGGCAACGGAGAACAGGGAGATCAAAAGCAACCTTGCAGCGTTCGTCATCTTGTTGTCCTCATGATGTGAGATTGCAAGGATCGTTACGAGCGGGCGGGATCGATGGCTTTGCAGATTGTTCAACAATGTTGGAATAGAAAGGGCCAGCTTTATAAAGGACCGCCTTTTGGCGTTGTCCTGCGATGCCGGGAAACGCTCCTTACACAACTTTTACACCCGCCCCGCCCAGTCCGCGCCTGTCTTTGACTAACATAGGAACCGTCTGTTGCCGGCTCGCCGCCGGCGGTTTCTGGATCGGGAGAAGGGAGTTGTTTGCGTGAATCTGTGCAAAGGCAACCGGCGTTGGCCGGCGATTATCGGGCTGCTGGGGCTGCTGTTTGGGGTGTCGGCCGCGCAGGCATCGACCGGGCCGGCAGACCTGGCGAGAGTCAAACCGGCGGTGGCGTGCACCAGCCTGATCAATACCGACCTGGTCCATATCGGGGGCAAGGGCAGTCGCGTCACCGCGGCGGTGGATACCACCAATGACGGCGTGCCGGTCTGTGCCGTGTCGGGCACCCTGGCGCCGGCCATCGAGTTCCGGGTGTTGCTGCCGCGTGAGACCTGGACCCAGCGTTACATGCAACTGGGCTGCGGCGGGCTGTGCGGTCGTATTTCCATGCGCTCGGGAGCCTCCGACGGCTGCCAGGTGCTCGCCAACGGCGGTTTCGTCCTGGGCAGTACCAACATGGGCCATGACGGCAATGGCGGCGAGTTTGGGCTGGATCCACAGAAGCGGGCGGACTTCGCCTACCGCGCCCAGCACCTGACGGCCGATACCGCCAAGCGACTGATCCGCGCCTACTACGGCCAGTCACCCGAGTACGCCTATTTCAACGGCTGTTCGGACGGCGGCCGCGAAGCCCTGGTGGAAGCCCAGCGGTATCCGGACGATTTCGACGGCATCATTGCTGGCGCCCCGGCCATGAACTTCCAGGTCCAGAACACGCTGTATCACGGCTGGCAGGCAACCGTGAACCGGGATGACGACGGCAACGCCATCCTGCTGGCGGACCGGCTGCCGGTGCTGCACCGGGCGGTGGTTGCGGCCTGCGACGATCTGGACGGACTCAGCGATGGGCTGATTTCGGCACCGCTGCAGTGCGATTTCGATCCGGCCAGCGTGGTCTGCCCGGACGACGTCACGGACACCCGCGATTGCCTGACCCCCGCCGAGGCGCGTGTGGCCAGCCAGTTCTACCAGGGGCCAGTGGACGCAGACACCGGCACGCACCTGACCGCCGGGCAGCCGCTGTATGGATCCGAGCTGGCCTGGGCCGGTGTCTACGTGCCGACCAGCGCCGACGGCCAGGTGATGAGCCGCATGGCGGCCCTGCCGGCGTTGCGCTACCTGGCGTTCGACGAGTCGCCGGGCGAGGCATTCACTCTGGATGACCTGCGCTTCGACCTGGCCACCTTCAACCGCCTGCGCGCCCGGCACCCGTTGTACGACGCCACCAACCCGGACCTGTCCGCATTCGCGGGGCAGGGCGGCAAACTGATTCTCTGGCATGGGCTGGCCGATCCGCACATCTCGCCGCTCAATACCATCGCCTATCACCAGGCGGTGCAGTCGCAGATGGGCGAGGCGCAGGCCGAGGCCTTTGAACGGCTCTACCTGCTGCCGGGTGTCTACCATTGTGGCCAGGGTGAAGGGCCGAGCCAGGTCGACCTGCTGACGCCGATGATGACGTGGGTGGAGAATGGCCAGGCACCGGACGCCATCGTCACCCGCCAGAGCGCCAGCGAACAGGCCAGCGATTTCGGCCAGCCCCATATGGGTGAAGGTAAAGCGGGCAAGGGCCCGCGCCCGGGTAAGCCACCGGGAGCCGGCCGGGACGGTCACGGTCCCATGGCGGACGGACCGCCGCCGATGCTGACGTCGTCTGCGGACGTCCCTGAGCGCAGTCGCCCGATCTACCCCTATCCGGACGTAGCCGCCTACACGGGTGAAGGCGACGAGAACGACGCCGCCAGTTTCGAGCGTGGCGATGCGCTCAACGCCGTGCCCATGCCGGACTGGGCCGGCAGCGATTTCTACATGCCCTACGAGCCGCGCGAGCGGTGAGACAGGCCGCCCGGTTGCGCACGGTTGGCGCCGCCGGGCGGGCATCCATCCCCACGTTCTCCCCGTATTTCAGAGCACAACGGACGCAGCCGGAACCCATCCGCTGCCCAACGGGAGAACCCATGAAAGCTCTGATCCCGGTCTTGCTGGGCCTGATCGTCACCGGCTGTGCCAGCCACCTGAATGCCCCCGGACAACCGGTCCCCCTGCCCGAGACGAACTGGACCGTGGAGGCGTCGGTGCGTTATTCCCCGCCGGACTGGCCGGAGCCGCTGTACGCCGACATCTACCGGCCGCAAGGCGCGGGGCCGCATCCGGCGGTGCTGACGGTGCACGGCGGTGGCTGGACCAATCGCTCCCGGGCGGACATGACGGACATCGCCGAGACCCTGGCGGGCCATGGTTTTGCGGTGATGAACATCGATTACCGTTTCACGCCGGACCATCGCTTCCCGGCCCAGTTGCAGGATCTGCAGCAGGCGATGCACTGGCTGCACCGCCAGGCCGATGACCTGGACATCGACACTGGCCGGGTGGCCGGTTTCGGCTATTCCTCCGGCGCCCACCTGGTCAGCCTGCTGGCGCTGGTTGCGGCGGAAGGCGGTGAGCTGGATCGACCCTACGGCGGCCCGCAGACCCGATTGGCCGCCGTGGTCGCCGGTGGCACGCCCAGCGATCTGCGCAAGTTCGGTTCCGGGCGGCTGGTGGAACAGTTGCTGGGCGGGACCATGGCGGAGGTGCCGGCGCGTTATGCCGCGGCGTCACCGGTCACTCATATTACCGACACCGCGCCGCCGTTCTTCCTCTACCACGGTTCCTGGGACGGGCTGGTGCCGGTGGATCACGCCACGGATTTCCAGGCCGCGCTGGCATCGGAAGGCGTACCCACGGAAATGATGATCCTGCGCTGGCGCGGGCACATCGCCTCGTTCCTGACCGGGCAGGGGGCGGTTGATGCGGGCGTGCAGTTCCTCTATCGCACGCTGGTGCCGGAGGCCGCTGAGCCGGTACTGGCCCAGCCTTAGGGCCTCAATCTGACAGAGCCGATAGCAGCGGCATCATCAGGGCGAACAGTTCCGCCTGGGAGGAAATGCCGCACTTGGCGTAAAGCTGGCGGCGGAACACCTTGACCGTCTGTTGGCTGACCTCCAGGTGCAGGCTGATGGACAGGGAGGAATGGCCGCGCAGGATGAACAGCGCGACTTCCGCCTGGCGCGGGCTGAGCTTGATGTCGTGCTGGCGCTTGAGGGCGTCGCGCAGCCGGTCGCGCACCGGTGGTGGCTGGTCCGCCGCGGCGGCCTCGGGCTGGTAGTCTCGCCAGTGGGTCTCCAGCAGCGCGCTCAATGTCTGTTCCATGTCCTGCAACGCCTGCCGCTCGCGTTTGCTGAAGGGGGCGCCGCTCGACCGGTCGCGCCCGAGGCAGGCGGTCAGCGTCACGCGTTCGGACAGGGTGGCGAACACGGCGATCTCGTCGAGCAGGGTGGTCTGCTGGTAGTAGGTCTTGTAGTACTGCGTGCGGCGGAAATGGTCGGGCGCAACGTCCCGCAGGCGCAGGATGCCCCGGTTATCCCCCTTTCGGTGCTGGTGGTAGAACGGATCCAGCAGGTAGGCGCCGCCCAGGTAGTCGCTGTCCATGGGCAGGTAGACGATGGGGTCGGTGAATTCCCGGTAGAGCACCGCCGGCTGCTGTTCGCCGTGGTAGGCGATGACAATGAGGTTGTCGAAGGCCGCACGGGTGCGGACCAGCGCCGCGTAGGCGCCCATGAAATCCGGCGTGCCCAGGGTGTGGATGGCCTGGGCCAGGGCCCGGTCGTTGTCAGATCTGCTCACGGATGACTGCTCTCAAAAACATACCACACTGGGGTTATATTCGGCCCTGCGCCTTATCGTTACGGTTTAAAGACACTGTGATCACTACGTATTGCAGTCTAGCTGCGTCGCCCTGGAGCCGGCAATCCGGGTCCGGGCCAGCAGTTGATCCCGATAACGAAAAATAGGCCGGCCGCTTCCCAAACCCCGCGGCACGGCATCCAATAAAAGGGCGCGGGACCGGTGGCGGCTCGAACGACGAGGACGGCTCCGGCACGCCCCGACCGATTTTGGAGACGGGCTATGTCTGATAACAGAATTCAACTGGAGCGAACGCTCTCCCTCAAGGCTGTGGTGCTCTTTGGCCTGGCCTACATGACCCCGCTGATCGTGCTGGGCACCTTCGGTGTGGTGGCGACGACCACTCAGGGCTCGGTGCCCACCGCTTACATCATCACCACCATCGCCATGCTGTTCACCGCGTACAGCTACGGTGTGATGTCCCGGGCGTTTCCGGTGTCCGGGTCCGCCTACACCTATGTGCGCAAGACCATCGACTCCCGCGTTGGCTTCATGGTGGGCTGGGGTGTGCTGCTGGACTACTTCTTCCTGCCGATGGTCATCTGGTTGATCGGCGCGGCCTACCTGGGCGCGAAATTTCCGGATGTGCCCACCTGGGTGTTCCTGCTGGGCTTCATCGGCATCACTACCGTACTCAACGTGATGGGCATCAAGCTGGCGGCGAAGGTGAATTCGCTGCTGATGGTGTTCCAGGTGCTGGTCATCGTCTTCTTCGTGGTGCTGTCCCTGCGCCATGTGTTCATGGATGGCGGCACCGACGCGCTGTTCAGCATGGCGCCGTTCTTCAACGCCGATTCGAGCTTTGCGACGATTGCCGCCGGTGCGGCGGTGGCGGCGTACTCCTTCCTGGGTTTTGATGCGGTGACCACGCTGACCGAGGAAACCATCAACCCGCGGCGCAACATCCCCCGCGCCATCCTCCTGACGGCGCTGATCGGCGGCGGCATCTACGTGCTGGTGGGTTACACCACGCAGTTGGTGCATCCGGGGGCGGTGTTCGAGAACGCCGATTCGGCCGCATTCGAGATTGCCAGAACCATCGGTGCGGATCTGTTCGGCGCGATTTTCCTGGCCGGCATGATCCTGGCGCAGTTCACCTCCGGTATCGCCGCCCAGGCTTCCGCCTCGCGCCTCTTGTTCGCCATGGGCCGGGATGCGGTCCTGCCGCGCAAGCTCTTCGGGGCGCTGCACCCGCGCTTCCACACGCCGGTGTTCAGCATCGTGCTGACCGGTTTGATCGGCGTCGTGGCGCTGTTCCTGGACGTGTTGTCGGCCGCTTCGTTCATCAACTTCGGTGCTTTCATCGCGTTCACCATGGTCAACGTGTCGGTGATCGTCATGTATCTGAAGGATGCGTCGATGCGGGCCGAGTACGGCGTGCTCAAGGCGGTCGTCGTGCCGCTGGTCGGTGCCGGAGTGAACCTGTGGCTGATGAGCAAGCTGGACATCCACGCCGTGGTGCTGGGGCTGGTCTGGCTGGCGATCGGTCTGATCCACCTGACGCATCTGACCCGCTTCTTCACCCGCAAGCCGCCGGAAGTGGATTTCAGTGAGGAAATGCCTGAGAACGGCTCGAGCACGCCGGAGCCGGTCTGAGCACCCCGCCGGTTCCGATTTGAACAAAGAGTGAGAAACCGTATGTCCCGATACTTGCCCATATTGCTGGTCCAGGCGCCTTCACGGCGCCCGGGGACGGACGCCAGCCTGGATGGATTCGAGCACGAGATCGCCACCCACCTGAGCGACTTCGGGCCGGGGTTTGAGCCCAGGCGCATGGTGGTCTATCCCGAGCTGCATCTGTGCGCGGCGGAAGGCACACCGGAGGAGCGCACCGCATTGCTGGAGAGCATCGCCGAGCCGCTCAACGGATCGCGCATTCGCCGCCTGGGGGCGATCGCCGCCAGGCTGGGCGTGTGGCTGTTGCCGGGCACCATCTGCGAGCGCGGCGAGGACGGCCACCTCTACAACACGGCGCCGGTGTTCTCACCGGACGGCGAGCTGGTGGCGGCGTACCGCAAGTGCTTCCCCTGGCGCCCGTTCGAACCCTACCGGCCGGGCAAGCGCTTCGAGGTGTTCGAGGTGCCCGGCGTGGGCCGGGTGGGTCTGGCGGTCTGCTACGACATCTGGTTCCCGGAAGTCTCGCGCCAGTTGGCGTGGATGGGGGCCGAGGTAATCATCAACCAGGCCGCGACCACTACCTGCGACCGGGCCCAGGAACAGGTGCTGGTCAAGGCCAACGCCATCTTCAACCAGGTGTTCGTGGTCAGCGCCAATGTGGCCGAGCCCACCGGCGTCGGCCAAAGCCTGATCGTGGACCCGGAGGGCCGGGAGCGGGCCGCCATGAGTGGCGCGTCCGCCGGCATCCTTACCGACGTGCTCAATCTGGAAGAGGTGGAACGGGTCAGGACCTTCGGCACCGCCGGCCTCAACCGCGTCTGGTCTCAGTTCCGCACGGACGATCCGGTGCTGGAGCTGCCCATGTACGAGGGCCGTCTGGACCCGCGACGATTGAGCTGATCCCTTCCTGTCCCCGGTTCGTTAGCGAACCGCTTTCGGGGCGTGTCTGGCCTGGGCCAGCGCGCCCTTTTTTGTGGGCGCTCGGCGAGTATGGGCCGGGTCAACGGGGCTGGGATACGGATGGCCGGGTAGGATAGGGGCGTTGGTTTGCGGCAGGTCAGATGGCGGTGGCGCGCACAAGAAAGGGCGCACGAATAAAAGAAGGGCCCTGAGGCCCTTCGTTGTGGTGCTGTGACGAGGTGGTCGTTTCCTCATCCAGCCAGTCTTCGAAGGCGTCCAGCGCCTGGCGTGTATCCTGGCGTGGACGCTGTTTGAGTTTGGCGACCCGGTGCGGGCCGCCCTTGCGCATCAGCGGGTTCGTGGCCGCCCAGTTGCGCATGGGTTTGGGGCCTTTGGCCATGTTTTTTTCTCCTTGCTGTGGATGTTGCCGGAGTAGCCGGCGGGTCGCCGGAGCGACCATAAAAAAACCCTGGTGAACAGGGTCCACCAGGGTTTCGTCGTGCTTGCACGCACCGCGCCGGAAGACCTTATGCCTTCCAGCCACAAAAGGAGGAAGGCGATATCAGTAACGGGATACCTGTGTCCGTTGTTTCATGGTGAGCTCCTTTTCTGTGGGCGCCCGGGGCGCCGCTGCACGGTACGTGCGTGAATTTGGATGGCGATCATACGTCTTCGATCGGGTGTTTGCCAGATTATTTGCTGGAGAGGGGCGGGGCATCGCTGCGCTCCGGCACATCACATAGAAGGTGACTCGCCGCTGAAACAAAAAACTGGCATGGATCTGGTATAAATCAGGTCGGTGTGGCGCCAGGATAGACAGGTCTTTGATCGCGATGGGTGCCCGCTATGATTTGATCGCAACACTTGATATCAATGCCTGATACCCACTCTCGATAACAACAAGAGCAGAAAACTCGGCGATACACCATTCACTGTGAGGGAACGCGTGAACGATGGATAGAGCTACCGGCATCACTTCGAGGGCCCGGACCCTTGGCAAGCGTCTGGTCCTGCGCGCCAACCATGCGCTGGGAAATTACCGCGATGCGGTCTGGCTGATCGGCGATGGGCGTAGCGGCACCACCTGGGTGTCCGACCTGATCAACCACGACCGTGGCTACCGGGAGATGTTCGAGCCGTTCCATCCGCAGCTGGCGCAGGGGGCCGGCACCTTTACGCCGCACCTGTACGTGCGCGGCGGGGAGATGAACGACGAACTCCGGAATCTGGCCCGGACCATCCTCAGCGGCCGGCTGTGCGACCAGCGGGTGGATGTCGCCAACAAAGCGTTCTTCTACCGTGGCCTGCTGGTTAAGGACATCTTCGCCAATCTGATGTGCCATGCGGTGTGCCGGGAGCTGGACTGGGTCAAACCGGTGCTGCTGATCCGTAATCCCTTTGCCGTGGCCCAGTCCAAGGCACGTAAGAAGGACTGGTACTGGGCGTCCGAACCTATGGATTTGCTCAAGCAGCCGGCGCTGTACGAGGATTTCCTGGCACCCTACGAAGACCTGATTCGCCGCACCAGTGCGCGGAGCGACCTGTTGCTCAACCACATCCTCATCTGGTCGATCATCAACACGGTGCCCCTGCGCCAGTTCGCACCGCAGGATATCTACGTCAGTTTCTATGAGAGCATCTACGCCGAGCCCAACCGGGAAGTGTCCCGGCTATTCGGTTTCCTGCAGGGGCAGCCGGACTACCGCATCGAACTCGACCAGGCGCTGATCAACCGACCCAGCCGGGTGGTGCGTAATGAAACCAGCCTGGCGTCCGGGTCCTCACCGGTGACGTCGTGGAAGGACGATATCGAGCCGCGGCTGATTGACGAGGGGCTGTCCATTCTCGAACAGTTCGGGCTGGCGTCGCTCTATGACGAGGATGGCATGCCGGACAAGCGCGTGCTTGCGAGCCTGCAATCGCCGGCCTGAAGCGGGTTTCAGTTTCCGGAACTCGTGTCAGGTGATGCAGGGGACAGGGCGTGCCGCCGTCGGCGGGAGGAAAGGTTATTCCGGGGCGGGCTGGGCGATGGTCGCCTGGCTCGCCCCGTCTTCTTCTAACGCGGTGTCGGTATGGGTACAAGCCCGGTGATGAATCATGAGCGTGGGCTTGAAGTGTCCCCGGAATCCAGTCGCTTATGCGGCGAGCTGCGATCTACCGACGTGGGGACGGTGTCGGCCGTGAGGCCGCGTTCCGGTGGTGCTTAGTGGAACTTCCAGAACGGTGTGCTCAGGCGCTCTTCGGCTTCGGCGCGGGAGTAGCCCACGTCCAGCAGCAGGCGCTCGTCCATACGGCCGACCATGTAAGCGAAGTCGCGCTTCTTCTTCCATTTGTTGAATACGCTGAATACGGATTTCATAACGTCATCTCCAGTAGAGGGGTTAATTGATGATGACAATATGATAGGTCCCGAACTGTTTTCGGGGAATACAAGGAAACCCGTATTCGTCAATGAATTTAATGACTTACGGAGGTAAAGCGGGAGGTCGAAGTTTTCTATTATCCAGTTTTTGGACGATAATTCGCCATTCGTAGAAACCCGAATCCACCCTTCCGGGGGGGCAAAAGAGGGATAGGGAATTACCGTAGCGCAGCGAATCAGCCTAGTCGGTATGCACCTGCAGCGTGGCTGGTTCGCCAGTGATACCGGAGCGATAGCGCAGCAGCAGATTGTGATAGCGCGGGGTCTGACGGAAGCGGTCGAGGGTGGTGCGCAGGGCTTGCTGTTGCTGGAGCATTGGAGAGCGCCGGGATACGGCGATCCAGGCGGGTTTGCCGGGTACCGTGTAGGGCGAGACGTGGACATCCAGTCCTTCCCGGTCGATGAGTTGCAGGCCCATCAGCTCCGGCGCGATGACCACGTCCACATGGTCCATGGCCAGCATCTGCATCAGGTTTCGATAGCGCGTGGCGGGGGCCTTGTCCAGGGTGTCATCACGGTCGAACCGGGGAAAGTGGGCGCTGCCGCGCAGCATGCCGATCGTCTTGCCGGCGAGGTCACCGTATTCGGTGATGCGGTTTTCCGGTTGCTGATAGAAGAACAGCCGCTGCTCCGCCGGAAAAGCCTGAGCCACGTAGGCCATGTAGGTTTCCCGCTCGGGCGTCCGGACCGGCCCGAGCATCACGTCCACCTGGCCGTCCTCCATCAGTTTCAGCAGCCGGCGGAAGGGCGCTTCCCGATAGACAATTTCCCAGTCCAACTGACGTCCGATCTCGTTGAACACGTCGATATAGAAGCCGCCGATGTGCCCATCTTCGATGATCCGATAGGGCGGCGCGTGATTGACGCCCACCACCACGCGTTGCCTGTCCGCCTGGGCGGTCAGTGACGTCAGGATCAGACAGATCGTCAGCAGAAGGCGCATGGGTATTGTCGGATTCGAGGGAGTGTATGAATGGCGGCTGAGTGAATGACAAGTCGGGACGTTGAATCGGCATACAGTATAGCGGCCATGGTGGGTGGACAATGTCAGATCTTGTCAGGCGGCATACGCAATTGGACGTATGCCTGCTGGTAGGGGCGCTCGTCATCGATAGCCGGCAATGACCGCATCCAGCGTCGCCGGTGACAGAGTCTCGCGGGCCAGGCCGGTGGATTGCACCGCCAGGGCGCCGCACGCGGCCGCGAGCTGCAGGCAGCGGGCCGGGGAGTCGCCGCGCAGGTGTCCATAAAGGAAGCCGCTGAAAAAGGCGTCGCCGGCACCGTTGGTATCGACGACCTGTGGAACCGCGAACGCCGGCTGCTCAAGCCATCGACCGTCACGATCCAGCAGCGTTGCGCCCTGGCTGCCATGGGTGCACACGACCATCGACTTGCCCTGATCCATCTGCGCCCGCATGAACGCCCTGTAGTCGGGCAGGTTGTCGCTGGACAGGAAGATTACATCGGCGGCGTCGATAAAGGTCCGGTGGTGAGGGTTGCGGCCGTCGTAGTCGTGCAGGTCCGTCCAGATGGGCGTGCCGCTGTTCCGGGCCAGCTCCAGCGCCGGTCGGGCGTAATCGAGGATGTTCACCACCACCAGCGGGCAGCGGGTCATCGCGGCGCGGACCGCTGCCCAGTCGACCCGGTCCGGGGCTGCCGGCGGCTGTACGAACAGCGATATCCGGCGGCCGTGTGGGTCCATGAGGTTGACGTGCTGCTCGGTGGGCGCGTCGGTTTCCTCCACCAGCAGCGTCAGGCCCGTCGCTTCCAGGGCATCTTGAATCGTGCGGCCGGCCTCATCCCGTCCCAGCAGCGTGTGAAGCGTCACCCGTTGCTCCAGTCCGACAAGGTTAAGTGCCTTGCCCGCCCCGGTACTGCCCAGGGCTCGATAGCTCCGGCGGGGCCAGATGGTTTGCGGAACCGGCTGCGGGAGGTCGTCGAGCTGGACGATGGTGTCGAGGGAAGCGCCGCCGATGATCAGGATTGCTTCTTGCATGGCAATAGTCCCAGAAGTGACTGGAAACACCAGTGTAATGCCGTTGCGTTACAAGAAACTCATCCGGAGGGCTACGCCCTGCGGAAGGGGGAGCTTTTTCATGCTTAAATCGTGCCATGCCTGCGATAGCAGGGTGTCAGGGTAAATACGTATAAGCGATTGAAAAGCAGGTTTTTATACCCACTCTATAGATCACCCCTATGGGTCATTTAAGAATTATCAATTTAAAGGGTCTCGGGCTTCCCGTTACCTTACGCATCCGAATCAACTTTTGAGGAGATATTCCAAATGGGCATTGTTAACAGCGAGATCAAGCCGTTTAACGCCACCGCCTTCAAACAGGGCGAGTTCGTTGAGATTTCCGAAGCCGACGTGAAAGGCAAGTGGGCGGTCTTCTTCTTCTACCCGGCTGACTTCACTTTCGTTTGCCCGACTGAGCTGGGCGACGTGGCCGACAAGTACGACGAGCTGCAGAAGCTGGGCGTGGAAGTCTTCTCCGTGTCCACCGACACTCACTTCACTCACAAGGCGTGGCACGACAGCTCCGAAACCATCGGCAAGATCAGCTACTACATGGTTGGCGACCAGACCGGCACCATCACCAACAACTTCGGTGTGATGCGTGAAGGCCAGGGCCTGGCCGACCGCGCTACCTTCCTGATCGATCCGGACGGCGTTATCCAGGCCGTTGAAATCACTGCCGAAGGCATCGGCCGTGACGCTGACGACCTGCTGCGCAAGGTTAAAGCCGCTCAGTACGTTCGCAACAACCCGGGCGAAGTCTGCCCGGCCAAGTGGAAGGAAGGCGAAGAAACGCTGGCTCCTTCCCTGGACCTGGTTGGCAAGATCTAAGTTTCGCCTTCCGGTGAAGCTCTAAAGGAAGGCCCGCACTGCGGGCCTTCTTTGTATAACGGGTGCCTTTGACAAAGTCTGACGCCGGAAACGCCCCATATTGGGGTGCTCCGCCCCGAAATTGGTCGGTTTGCGGTCCATTCCGTGGCCGTTCAGCGACAGGTTTTCTCAGAGGTTCCCGGCAGGAAAAGCGAACGATCGTCATATAGCAACTTGCTATCGGATGTTTAAGCTCAATTAATTTGAGCGTTATCCCTGGCGATCTTATCGTTAGCGCCTATCGAATTCTCGAATTCAATACATTTTGTTGTTCAGGGAATCGCCAGTCCCGAATCGACACACTTAAGGGGAACAGCCTATGTTGGATGCCAATCTGAAGGATCAACTGAAAGCCTACATGGAGAACCTGCGCGAGCCGATCGAGCTGGTTCCTTCTCTGGATGACAGCGCCAAGTCCAAAGAGCTGAAGGAGCTTCTGGAAGAAATCGAGGCGCTGTCCGACAAGATCTCTCTGCGTGAAGACGGCGCCGCCGACGTGCGTCGCCCGTCGTTCGCCATTAACCGTGTGGGCAGCGACATCGGCGTTCGTTTCGCCGGCATCCCCATGGGGCACGAGTTCACGTCACTGGTGCTGGCGCTGCTGCAGGTGGGCGGTCACCCGTCCAAGGCCTCCCAGGAAGTGATCGAGCAGGTGCAGTCACTCGACGGCGACTACGTGTTCGAGACCTACTTTTCCCTGTCCTGCCAGAACTGCCCGGACGTGGTCCAGGCGCTGAACCTGATGAGCGTGCTGAACCCGAAGATCAAGCACACGTCCATCGACGGCGCCCTGTTCCAGGATGAAGTCGAGCAGCGCGAAGTCATGGCGGTGCCGAGTGTCTACCTCAACGGCGAGTCGTTCGGCCAGGGCCGGATGAACCTGGAAGAAATCGCCGCCAAGCTGGATACCAATTCCGACGCCCGCGAAGCCGAGAAGCTGAACCAGAAAGACCCGTTCGAAGTGCTGGTCATCGGTGGCGGTCCGGCAGGCGCTTCCGCTGCGATCTACGCCGCGCGTAAAGGCATTTCCACCGGTGTCGCGGCCGAGCGTTTCGGCGGTCAGGTGGGGGACACCATGGGCATCGAGAACCTGATCTCCGTGCCTTACACCGAAGGCCCCAAACTGGTGGCGGCGATGGAGCAACACGTCAAGGAATACGACGTGGACATCATGAACCTCCAGCGCGCCGAGAAGCTGATTCCGGCCGCCAGCAAAGGCGGAATGCACGAAGTGCGCCTGGCTAATGGCGCGTCGTTGAAGTCCCGCACTCTGGTGCTGTCCACCGGTGCCCGCTGGCGCCAGCTGGGCGTGCCAGGCGAAGACGAGTACCGTAACAAGGGCGTGGCCTACTGCCCGCACTGCGACGGACCGTTGTTCAAAGGCAAGCGCGTGGCCGTCATCGGCGGCGGTAACTCCGGCGTGGAAGCGGCCATCGACCTGGCGGGCATCGTCGGTCACGTGACCCTGATCGAGTTTGGCGCCGAGATGCGCGCGGACGATGTACTGCAGAAGAAACTGCGCAGCCTGCCCAACGTCGAGATCCTGCTGTCCGCCCAAACCACCGAGATCACCGGTGAGAACGGAAAGGTCAGTGGGCTCAGCTACACCGACCGAGAGTCCGGCGAGAGCCACCACGTGTCGCTGGAAGGCGTGTTCGTCCAGATCGGTCTGGTGCCGAACACCGAGTGGCTCAAGGGCGACATCGAGCTGAGCCAGCACGGCGAGATCATCGTCAATGACCGCGGCGAGACGTCCATCCCGGGGGTCTTCGCGGCGGGCGATGCCACCACCGTGCCGTACAAGCAGATTGTGATTTCCATGGGCGAAGGCTCCAAGGCGGCACTGAGCGCCTTCGACTTCCTCATCCGCAACTCTGTTCCTGATGAAGAGGGTGCGGCGGCCTAAACGGCCCCGCGCGCCGGGTGGCCTGACCGCCCGGTTTCCAATAAAGAAAACCCCGTCGTCCGTTGGGCGGCGGGGTTTTTTATCGTTCGGTCCTTCGTTTTGAAATCAGGTATCCGCCTGAATCGCGCCCACAGCCTCCACCACCTGCCGGGAGGCTGACTGGATGGTACTCATCAGTTCGTCGACGGACTGGACCTGTCGCTGACCCTCCTGGGCGACGGACGAGACCTCTTCGACCCGTGCAAGCACGTCGCCGGTCAGGCCCAGGTTCTTCTGGATCACCGCCTCAATCTCCGATGTCGCCTCGCTGGAACGCCGGGCCAGCTGTCGCACCTCGTCGGCCACGACGGCAAAGCCCCGCCCCTGGTCGCCGGCGCGCGCCGCTTCGATGGCCGCGTTCAGCGCCAGCAGGTTGGTCTGGTCGGCGATCTCGGCAATGGTCCCCAGAATGCGTTCGATGCTGCGGGACTGTTCGGTGAGCTGGCGGATGACCTGTTGGGCGTCCTCGGACCGCGCCCGGATCTGCTCCGACGTCGTCAGCGAGCGTTGCAGGGAGGCTTTTGCCTCATTGGATGTGTCCGACGTCTCCCGCGCAATCCGATAGGCCAGGTCAGCGGCTTCAATCGTGCGCTCGCTGAAACGAATGCGCTCGGTGATGTCGCTGGCAAACTTGATCACTTTGGCCACCTGGCCCTGGTCGTCGAGAATCGGGTTGTAGGACGCTTCCAGCCAGATGGTGCGGCCATGAGCGTCGATACGCTCGAATTTCCCTGATTTGAACTCGCCCTGCGCCAGCTCGCCCCAGAAATCCGGGTGGGCCTCAAGGAAGCTGTCGGGGCAGAGCATGCGGTGATGCTGGCCCTGCAGTTGGGCAAGACTGTAGCCCACCGTATCCAGGAAATTCCGGTTGGCGTTCAGGATGGTTCCGTCCGGTTGGAATTCGATAACGGCCATGGACCGGTCGATGGCGTTGAAGACCGCCTGCTGGTCCTGGACCGTGTCGTGCTGCTCGGATACGTCCGCCGCCATCTTGAGAATTTTGTGAACCCGCCCGGCCTGGTCCCTGACCGGGAAGTAGGTGGCCTCCAGCCAGATTTTCCGGCCGTCTTTTGTCAGACGAGGGAAATGACCGCTGTGACTCTGCCCGTTCTGCAGTTCACGCCAGAATCGCTTGTATGCCTCGCTCTGGTGATACTCGCTATCGCAGAAGAGGCGGTGATGCTGGCCCTCGACTTCCGCCCGGCTGTAGCCGACAGTACCCAGGAAATGATCGTTGGCCCGCTGGATAATGCCTTCAGGCGTGAATTCGATAACCGCAACGGCGTCGTCGATGGCGTCGAGGGTGGCGGCCAGATTCTGTTTCTCGGCGGTAAGTCGTTCAACGGACTGCTTGTGGCGGTTGAAGATCATGGGGCTGAATACCGGTGGTGGGAAAATGATCAATTGAGTCAAAGCTGATCATACGTGTGGAGTGGGGCGAGCGCTCACTGACAATCTAAAAACTGTGTAAAACCGTGTAACTATCGCCAGGGGTTGAATCCGGGGGCATGCGGGCGCAGTTCTATAGGACTCACTCAGGACCGGTAAGGAGAGCGGCCATGCGCGTATTGATCGTCGGTGCCAACGGCAAAATCGGGCGCCACCTGTTAGAGTTGATGGCGGAAAGCCCGCACGAGGCCCGGGCCATGGTGCGGGATGCGGACCAGATTCCCCTGATGGAAAAGCTCGGCGCCACCGAAGCGGTTGTGGCTGACCTGGAAGGGGATTGCGGCGAGGCGCTGCGCAGTTGCGACGCGGTCGTCTTCACCGCCGGGTCCGGCCCTCACACCGGTCCGGACAAGACCGTTGACGTGGACCAGAACGGTGCCATGCGAATCGTGGACGCCGCGGCCGCCGCCGGTATCCGCCGTTTTGTCATGGTCAGCGCGATGCGGGCGGACGAGCCCGACAAGGGGCCGGAAAAGATCCGCCACTACCTGCTCGCCAAACAGAAGGCGGATGACCACCTTCGCGCCAGCGGTATGGATTACACCGTCGTGCGGCCGGGCCCGCTGACTGAAGATCCGGCTACTGGACGTATTGAGGTTGGTGACAAGCTCGACCGTACCGGGAAGATCCCGCGCGAGGACGTTGCCGCCGTTCTGCTCGCGACCCTCGACGCGGCCAACACCGAGAACCGGACGTTCGATGTGCTGTCCGGCGAGATACCCGTGGCAGAGGCCGTCGCCGGTCTCTGATCCCGGCTGAACCGTTACCAGAATACTGACCAACAAGGAAAGCGATTAATGTCCGAATCACCTGACGTCCGGGTTGCCCTGATCGGCTATGGCATGGCGGGTTCCGTATTCCACGCGCCTCTGATCGACGCGGCCCGGGGTATGGCCCTGCACGCCGTGGTTACCTCCAGCGAGGAACGGGCAGAGGAGGCCCGCCGGGCCTACCCAGGTGTTACCGTCCATGCCACCCCGGCCCAGCTCTGGCAAAACGCCGATCAGTTTGATCTGGTGGTGGTCGCCTCTCCGAACCGGACCCACAAGCATCTTGCCATGGCGGCCTTGCAGGCTGGCCTGGGGGTGGTGGTGGACAAGCCGCTGGCGGCCTCCGCTGAAGACGCCCGGGAAGTGATTGCCGAAGCTGAAAAGCGCGGCCAGTTCCTCAGCGTGTTCCAGAACCGCCGCTGGGACGGCGACTTCATGACCATCGAGCGCCTGCGTGAAGAGGGCGAACTGGGTGACATCCGTCGCTTCGAATCCCGCTTCGAGCGTTGGCGGCCGGAGCCCAAGGGGGGCTGGCGCCAGTCGGGCGCACCGGGCGAGGCCGGTGGCGTGCTTTACGATCTGGGTGCGCACCTGATCGACCAGGCACTGGTGCTGTTCGGGCCGGTGGCCTCGGTGTACGCGGAGCTGGAACACCGCTATCCGGACGCCGAGGTGGATGACGACACCTTCGTGGCGCTGACTCACCGCAACGGTGTGCGCTCGCACCTGTGGATGAGCAGCGTTGCGGCCCAGTCCGGACCGCGCTTCCGGGTCCTGGGCAGCCGCGCGGCGTATACCAGCTTCGGCATGGACGGACAGGAAAATGCGCTCAAGGCCGGCGCCCGGCCCAACCAGCCGGATTGGCGCGAAGTGGTGGAAGACGGGCAGGGCTATTTGACCGCCGGCTCCGAGGAACGGCCGGTCCACAACGATCCCGGTGCCTATCGCCGCTATTATGAGGCGGTTGCCGTTGCGGTCCAGAATGGCACGCGTCCGCCGGTCAACGCCGCCGATGCCGCGGACGGCCTGGAAATCATCGCCGCCGCCCAGCGATCTTCCGCCGAACGGAAAGTGGTCCACCTTCCCGAGTAGCGAGATGGCCATATGCCGATTCACCTGAAGCGCGCCTACGATGCCCCGGCCCTGGAAGACGGGGTACGCATCCTGGTGGATCGGCTCTGGCCGCGCGGTGTGAGCAAGGACCGGCTGCAACTGGATGACTGGCTCAAATCGGTCGCGCCCAGCGACGATCTGCGCAAAGCCTTCCACCAGGCCGATCTCGACTGGGTGGCCTTCCGGCGTGCTTATCTGTCGGAACTGACAGCGCACCGCGAGACCCTCCGCCCGCTGGCTGAACGATCCCGCCAGCAAACCATCACACTGATCTACAGCGCGTCTCATGACGAGCGCAACAACGCCGTGGTTCTGCGTCAGTACCTGCGCATGCTGGGTGCGCCCGAGTGATTTCGGCCCTGCCTGGGCGGGTTTGAGCTAGGCTTAGACGATGCACCCAGGGTCTGTACGGGCCCGTATTGCCCATTTGCTGCACGGAGCGCGCTGATCATGACCGACGGACGATGCCGGTCCAGGGGACGAGTCCGGTTCATCGGCACCGGCCTTGTCCTGCTGTTTCCCCTGTTTGCCCACGCCTCGTTTTTTGAAACCTACATGGTGGATGAGGAGGACGGCATGTTTGACGTCAGCCGCTACCTGTCCACCCTCCGTTCGGGCTTCCTGCCCGTGCCAACCATCATCACCGAGCCGGCGGTGGGAACGGGGCTCGCCGTCGCCGGTGTCTTCTTCCACGAATCCGAGGCCCAGAAGAAGCAGGACGCCAGCACGCGCCCGCTGCTGCCGGAGAACATCTCGATTGTCGGGCTTGGCGCTACCGAAAACGGCACGCGCGGCCTTGGACTGGGGCATCTGGGATTCTGGAAGCAGGACAGCATCCGCTACCGCGGGTTCCTGCTCTACGGCGACCTGAATCTCGATTTCTACTCGCTGGCGCAGCGCAACCTGGAGCGGCCGGTCAAACTCAACCTGAAAGGCCCTGTGGTGCTCCAGGATCTAAAGTTCCGGGTCGGGGACAGCCACTGGCTGGTGGGCGCGCGCCAGCTTTACCGGGTAGTGAAAACGAACCTCGAGAGTGAGATTACATTGCCGAATCCGGCGCTGGAGGAACGGGTGAACGACTTCCTGGATCAGACCCTGGGTGACCGGCAGACCACGTCCGGCCTGGGTCTGTTGCTGGAATACGACAGTCGCGACAACCCGCTGTACCCGGAAAGCGGTGTCCAGTACTCGGCAAACTACCTCGTGTTCGACGATGCCATCGGCAGCGATGCGGACTACGCCAGCTATCAGTTGGAAGGGCTCAATTACTGGCAGTTATCCGACCGTTTCAACCTGGGATTCCGGGTGCAGTACGACGGCATTCAGGCGTCCGACTCGGAGCGTCTGCCGACCTACGTTGAGCCGTTCATCGACCTGCGCGGCATCGCCAAGAATCGCTATCAGGGCCGGGCCGTGCTGGTGGGGGAGTTGGAACTGACGTGGAAGATGACGCCGCGCTGGAGCGTCAACGGCTTTACCGGCGGCGGCCGGGCCGCCAGCAGCTTCGGTGATCTGCACGACGACGCCGAGTCCGGCAACAGCGTGGGGGGCGGCTTTCGCTACCTGATCGCCCGCCGCTACGGCTTACGCATGGGGCTGGACGTGGCCCGTGGGCCGGAGGACACCGCCGTCTACATTCAGGCCGGTGCCTCCTGGTAGAGGGGGCACTAGTCCTGCCGTTGCAGCGTGTCGGCGAGCTGGCGCAGGTTGTCGGCGCCCTGGATATCGTCCTCGAACAGCGGAACGCGATGCTGCGCCAGGCCGGCCAGCCGCTGGTCGATTTCCTCCAGGTGACGCTGCTGGCGTGCACGGCGGGTGGCCCAGAAGCCGTTGTCGGCGAGGTCTGGTAGCAGCCGGTTGACCACCAGGCCGGCTACGGGGACGGAGGCCTCGGTCAGCGACCGCACGGCGCGCTCGGTTTCCAGGATAGGCAGGCGCTCCGGCGTCAGCACGAACAGGAACGCCGTCTGTTCCGCGTCGTGCAGTACGCGCCGGGTGCGCTGGAACAACCGTTGGCGGGCCAGCAGGGTCTCGGTCAGCTCGCGGCTGCGGTTGTCCATGCCTTCGGTGGCGTTCTCGCTGGGGTCTTTCAGCGGATTGCCGACGCTGCGTCCCGGCGTCAGGTGCGCCAGGGCCTTGCCCAGTTTTTCGGAGCGCTTGTTGTGCTTGAGCAGGCCATCGGTCCAGGCCGCCATCACTTCCGGCAGGCTCAGCAGGCGCAGGGTGTGGCCGGTCGGCGCGGTGTCGAAGATCAGCAGGTCGTAGTCTTTCTGGCTGTCTTCGATCAGCCGGGCAATCCGCTCCAGCAGGGCCGCTTCCTGGGCGCCGGGGGACTGACTGCTCAGGCGCAGCTGGCGTTGCAGCTCGTTGACCTGGTCCGGTCCGACGTAGCGGCGCATCTGGGCGAAGACCCGCTCCAGATAGGTGTCAACCTCGCTGTCCGGGTCGATCTCCAGTGCGCTCAGATTGGGCTGCAGCATGACCGGACGGTCGCCGATGGGGCGATCGAAGGCATCGGCCAGGCTGTGGGCTGGGTCCGTGGAAATCAGCAGGACCCGCTTGCCGGCGTCGGCGGCCGCCACGGCGAGGGCGGCAGACACCGTGGTTTTACCCACGCCGCCTTTACCGCCCACCATCAGCAGGCGCCGGTTTTCAATCAATTCGGGAATATTCAGCATCGAAACCTCAGCAGCAGCGCACGCCATCGAGGGGCGAACGTTCCATGCCCATGCGGGTGTGCCAGTCGTGGAACCGTTCCAGCAGCAGGGGCTGCAGCTCCAGGGTGTACCAGCTCGCCGGGTTGGGCAGGCCCATCATCTCGCCAAACACCAGCAGCATGAACAGGTCGTCTTCGTCACGCTGGGCGCGGGCGATGGCGGCCCGGTAGGGAGCGTTGTAGTACTCGGCGCCGGCGGCGCTGGCGCGCCGGTACCAGTATTTCAGACGGGACAGGGTCTCTTTCATGGAACCCTCCAGGGGTTGGAAGGGGCGGGAGAATCCGTCCCCGCACCGTGACGGGCGGGGACGGTCAGAGTCAGGCGGCGTCGGTCTGCGCCTGCTCCTGTTTCACGCGACGCAGGGACGACACGCATTCCAGTGTAACCAGTATGGCGGCCACCAGCACCACCAGGTCCAGGCCCAGCAGGAACCAGTCACCGGTCTCGTAGAAGCCCTTGAGCTGGAGCAGCAGGGCAAACAGCGTCATGGCCAGCAGGAACACCAGCGGGATCAGGGTGTAGCGGGTCGGTGAACCGCGACGCACCAGCATCACCGTGACGACCAGCAGGGTCAGGCCGGCCAGCAGCTGGTTGGTGGTGCCGAACAGCGGCCAGATCAGCAGGCCGCCGGAACCGTCCGCACCGCCGGCGCCAAAGGCCAGCAGCAGGCAGGTGCCGACCGACAGCAGAGTCGCCGGAGCCGGCTTGGCCATCCATTTGACGCTGTAGATCTCGCCCCATTCCTGGAAGATGTAGCGCTGCAGGCGCAGGCCGGTGTCCATGGTGGTACCGGCGAACAGGGCCGCCATCACCGTCAGCATGGTGCCGGCGACTTCCGCGTCCAGGCCGGTGCCCTGGCTGAGGATGGCGGCGCCGCCGTTGACGAACGCCAGCACGCCGCCCTGGCCGAAGGAGCTGTAGACCGCCTGCCAGTCGGACAGTGACGCAAAGCCGGCGGTGGCGGCGATAATCGCTGCCAGGGCCAGCGCGCCTTCACCGGTGGCGCCGAAGTAGCCGACGAAGCGGGCATCGGTTTCACGACGCAGCTGCTTGGAAGTGGTGCCGGAGGCGACCAGGCCGTGGAAGCCGGAGATGGCGCCACAGGCGATGGTGACGAACAGCAGCGGAATCATCGACGGCGTGCCCTCCGGCACCCCGAAGTTGATCATCGGCGCCACCACGGTCGGGTTGCCGATCAGCACTGCCGCGTAGAGCGCGATCAGGCCGACGAACAGCTGCAGGCCGTTGATGTAGTCACGCGGCTGCAACAGCACCCACACCGGCAGCAGGGAGGCGATGGCGGCGTAGCCGAACAGGATCAGGATCCAGGCGGCGTTGTCGGAAACCGGGCCGATGGTTTCCGGCAGAGACACCGGGACGGACGGGCCGATGTAGATCAGGAAGTAGAGTGCGCCCACACCCAGCAGGGACACCAGTGGCAGGCTCAGCTTGGCGCGGTAGATTAACTGGCCGATGACCAGCGCCACGGCGATCGCGCCCCAGACGGGCACGACCGAACCGGGATTGTTGATCAGCAGCTTGGCGATGACCACGCCGAACACGGCGTTGACCATCAGCAGCACCAGGAAGATTACGATGGTGAAGATCGAGCGCGCGCGAGTGCCGACCACTTCGCCGGTCAGAGTGCCGATGGATTTGGCCTTGTTGCGGACACTGGCCCAGATGGCCCCGAAATCATGGATGCCCGCAAAGAAGATGGTGCCGATGGTGACCCACAGGAAGGCCGGCAGCCAGCCCCAGATGACGGCGATGGCCGGTCCGACGATGGGAGCCGCCCCCGCGACGGAGGTGAAGTGGTGGCCCCAGAGGACGAACTTGTTGGTGGGAACGAAGTCCACACCATCCTCATATTCTTCCGACGGGGTGCGGAATTTCTCGTCGACCTTGTAGATGACTTTGGCGATAAACCGGGAATAGACGAAATAGCCAAAGGCCATTCCCCCCAGACCCAGGACCAGCAGCAAGATGGCACTCATCGTAGGTTCCTGAATTGTTGAAGGTGTTATCCGACAATCGCTGGCGAAGAGCGGTCGGTCAGCTCGGGTGTTGGCGGATGCCGACGGGAACGCCGGACGGTCCTTTTGAGAGGCTGGCCATACTCCGATGCGTGGCAATGGATTTCAATAGGGGCAGGGGTAGGTGGTACTACGTATCAGGGCTTTTACTTACGCTTAAGGATTTGAAATGGAAACGGAAATCGCGCCCCTGGAAGGGTCACCAGGCGGATGACATTGATCAAGTCGAGCGGGCTATTACCGCTGCGGGTCAGTTGGCCCTGCGCTGAAACATTTCCTTACCCAGTCACCACAAAACCCAAAACCGTTGTCGGCGCGTAGTGTTAGGCTACATTGGAAGGTTTCCCCATAGCTAACGGGGTGGTTGCGGAAGCTGGCCGGTGATCTTTCACCGCGCTCCACTGAACTGATTTTGCAATCCCCACTAACGGATGCAGAGCTGGCCGTGGTCAAACTGGACTTGGCAACGCTGATGATACTGACCGTTGGCATTAACGTGCTGATCGGCAGTTTCATGTGGGCGATTTACCGGTTGCGCCGTGAGCAGCTCTGTTTCTGGTACTGGGGGTTGTCCTGTCTGTTGTTCGCCGCCGGCTGCGTGGCCGCCGGTGCCCGGGCCTTTGTCGAGGCGCCCTGGCTGACCGTGGTGATGGCGTACGGCCTGCTGGTTCTGGCTCCGCTTTTCGTACTCTGTGGCCTGGTGCGTTTTGTTGACGGGCGCACCCACACACGAACCGTGCGCGGTCTGTTCTACGGCGTGGCGGCATGTCTGCTGCTGATCGCTGTATTCCGGGAAAGCCCCTATGCACCGCGGCTGTTCACGGCGGCTTACACCGCGGCCATATTTGTCTGCGCCTTTTATCTCACCCGACGGATTCGGCCGGGCAACGCGCTGCCGGTCCGGGCTCTCCAGCTCTTTTTCCTGATCCATTGTGGGATGATGCTGTTGCAGGTCGTGACCTTGACCCGCGCCTGGCAGCTGGGTGCCTCAGTCGATGCCGACCCGGTTCTGGACTCGATCCTGATCAGCCACATCCTGTTGGCCAATGCCACGGCACTGACGTTTCCGTTGCTGGCTTTCGTGCGCTCCGAACAGCACCTGCGCAGCCTGGCCGAAAGCGATGACCTGACCGGCCTTTGCAATCGCCGGTCCTTCCATAAGCGGGGGCAGGCGATGTTTGCGGACGCGGTGCGCCGCCAACGTCCGTTGACGGTGCTGATGGTTGATCTGGATCACTTCAAGACGATTAACGATCGTTGGGGGCATCCGGTCGGAGATGAGGTGCTCTGTTTCATTGCCCGGTTGCTGCGGGAAGAGCTGCGTGAGACGGACATCATCGGCCGTATTGGCGGCGAGGAGTTTGCGGTGGCACTGCCGGACACCACCGAAGACCAGGCCCGCCTGATCTCCGAACGCCTGCGCGAGAAGGTGTTCGAGCGCGGCGCGGAGATCGCCGGCAACCCGATCCAGCTGTCAGCCAGCTTCGGTGGTGTGCATCGCTGCGGCAACCATCGCACGTTCAATGAGTTGCTCATGCAGGCGGACTCCGCCCTCTACGTGGCCAAGGATCAGGGGCGCAATCAGGTGCATTTCAATCCCTGCCGGTCGCTCCCGGCCTGATCGCCCCGTTACGTTGCTGAATCGTGTAAACTACCCTGCAATCCGTAGTCGCCGTAATGGCGTAAATCCCTCCGTTACGGGATAATTGTTTAGCTTGCTATGAAAGGTGCGCGGCTTCCTGAAGGACCCGTACCGACACCCAGGAGGGTGCTGCAAAGCGTCACGATCAAGCACCGTCGCTTTGCAACAACCTCTCGCGCACGTCCGCCCATGCGGTCCGTGCCGACCGAGTCGTCGATGCACCATCGCGGCCTGGTCAAATCCCTTATGTCTTTTGGCAACCGGACTCCAACCCTGATGACGGCCCCTGATTTTGTACCGGGCCCGACTTTCATTCTGGAGTCATGGACCTACGCTAAAAGTGAATCTTATTGTGAATAGGGACGCTACGAATGCTGATTCTTTCATTGATATTCCTGCTGCTGGGGCTGGTACTGCTGGGAGGCGGTATCTGGCTTATCGCGCTGGGAGGAAGCTGGTATTACGCCATTGCCGGCCTCGCCCTGATCGTTGTCGGGGTGACAGCGAAAGGGCGCCGGCGCACGGCCCAGATGCTCTACGCGCTGTTTCTCGCGGGCACCGCCATCTGGGCGCTGTCTGAGTCCGGATACGACTGGTGGCCGCTGGCGACCCGTCTGGGGCTGTTCCTGGTGCTGGCTATCCCGCTGTTGTTCCCGGCCCGCAAAGGCGCACCCAGCGGTGCCATGGTCCTGGTGCCGGTTTGGGTCATCGTAGGGCTGGTGACTGTCGGCAGCCTGGCCTCTAACCCGCATCGCATCGACGGTGAGTTGAACACCGATGTGGTGGTGGACGACGCCAACACCGGAAACGTCCCCGAAGGCAGCTGGCACGCCTATGGCCGCAGCAACATGGGCCAGCGCTTCTCACCGCTCAAGCAGATCACGCCGGACAACATCGACCAGCTTGAAGTCGCCTGGCAGTACCAGACCGGTGACAAGAAGGGCCCCCAGGATGTGGGCGAGACCACCTACGAAGTCACGCCGCTGAAAGTCGGCAACACCCTGTACGTGTGCACCCCTCACAACTGGCTGATCGCGCTGGACGCCGATACCGGCGAGGAGCAGTGGGTCTACGACGCCAAGGTGCCGGCCGAAAGCATGCGCCAGCACCAGACCTGCCGTGGTGTATCCTACCTGCCTCCGGCCAGTGGCGACCCGGATGCCATCGACGTGCAACCGGCCCAGGGCCCGGCGGAAGAACTGGCCAGCGTCCAGTGTGACGCGCAGCTGTTCCTGCCCACCTCCGATGCCCGCCTGCTGGCCATCGATCCGGCCACCGGCGCCCGTTGCAGCAACTTTGCCGACGATGGCTCGCTGGACCTGATGCACAACATGCCGTACAAGCAGTCCGGCTTCTACTACTCCACGTCGCCCCCCGTAGTGGCCAACGGCGTTGTTGTGGTGGGCGGCTCCGTCAACGACAACTACGCGGTCAAGTCACCGTCCGGCGTGATTCGCGCCTACGACGTGAAAACCGGCGAACTCCAGTGGAACTGGGATTCCGGCAACCCGGAAGACACCGCGCCCCTGGGTGAGGATGAGGTCTACACCACCAGCTCCCCGAACATGTGGTCCGTGGCCAGTGCCGATGAAGAGCTGGGCATGATCTACCTGCCGATGGGCAACCGCACGCCGGACCAGCTGGGCATGTACCGCTCTCCGGAAGAAGAGAAGTACGCCACGTCCGTCGTCGCCCTGAGTCTGGAAACCGGCCAGGTGCAGTGGGTCCAGCAGTTCGTGCACCACGATCTGTGGGACATGGATACCCCGGCGCAGCCCGTGCTGTTTGATCGCAAGACCGAAGACGGCGGCACCGAGCCGGCGCTGGCGGTGCCGACCAAGCAGGGCGACGTGTATGTGCTGAACCGCGAGACCGGCGAGCCGATCTTCCCGATCACCGAGAAAGAGGCGCCCCAGGGCACCATCGAGGGTGATCAGGCGTCGCCGACCCAGCCGATCTCCGGCCTGACGTTCCGTCCGCCCACGCTGACCGAGTCGGATATGTGGGGCGCGACACCGATCGACCAGATGCTGTGTCGCATCGACTTCAACTCCCTCAACTACGAAGGCCAGTACACGCCGCCGTCCGAGCAGGGCACCATCGTGTTCCCGGGCAACTTCGGTGTCTTCAACTGGGGCAGCATTGCGGTCGATCCCAAGCGTCAGGTCATGTTCGGCATGCCGCTGTACCTGGCCTTCACCTCCAAGCTGGTTCCCAAAGACGGGGCCGAGCTGGGTGAAACTAACCAGGGCGAGCAGGGCCTGAACGAGAACGCCGGCGCTCCCTACGCCGTTGAAATGAAGCCGTTCCTGTCACCGCTGGGTGTTCCCTGCCAGCAGCCGCCCTGGGGCTATGTCGCGGGCGCGGATCTGCAGACCGGTGAGATCACCTGGAAGCACAAGAACGGTACCGTTGAGGACATGACCGCGCTGCCGCTGCCGCTCAAGATGGGCGTGCCGGGTATCGGTGGTCCGGTGATCACCGACAGTGGCGTGGTGTTCATGGCTGCGTCCGTGGACGATTACATCCGCGGCTACAACCTGAAGACCGGCGAGCAGATCTGGGAATCCCGTCTGCCGGCGGGTGGCCAGGCCACGCCGATGACTTACCTGAACAGCCAGGGCGAGCAGATGGTCGTCCAGGTGGCCGGTGGTCACGGCTCGATCGGCACCACGATTGGCGATTACGTGGTGGCGTATAAACTGAAGCGGTAAATTCGCCTACACTGGGTGGCAACGCCCAGGCATATGGAAAACCCGGCCCTGGCCGGGTTTTCTTTTATGTGAGGAATGACAGGTTATACAGGTGGAGGTAGACGGTTTATGGCGGAAGCAGACAAGGCCGGGGAAGAACTGCCGGTGCCCATTGATGACGGTGCCTGCGATCACCTGCGTAGACGGCGCGTGCCGGCGATGCCGTTGGCCAGTACCGCGGGAGAGAAGGTCGACCTGTCGACTCTGAAAGGCACCTCGGTGGTCTACGTCTACCCTCGCATTGGTCATCCGGACCAGCCACCAGGGCCCGAGTGGGCTGGCATTCCCGGAGCCAAGGGCTGCACGCCGGAGGCTTGCGGATTCCGCAACCATAATCTGGAATGGCGTGCACTGGGTGTCCGCGTGTTCGGGCTGAGCGCGCAGCCGCTGGCCGAGCAGCACGAGGCGCACGAGCGGCTGGGCCTGACCTTTGATCTGCTCAACGACAGCGATCTGGCGTTTGCCACGGCGCTGGAACTGCCCACGTTCGAGTTCAAGGGGCAGACCTATATCCAGCGGCTGACGCTGGTTGTGGAGAAGGGTGTGATTACCAAGGTGTTCTACCCGGTCTTCCCGCCCGGCGAGCACGCTGCGGAGGTGGCCGCGTGGCTGGAAGGCAACCGCTAACAGGCCTGCCGCCATACGGCCAGCCCCGTCCCTGAAGCCCCGATAGGGCGGCGGGATATGGGCGGGCCGGCTCAGTGCTGGCTGTGGTTGATGATCCGGGCCAGTGAGCGGGCGCCCTCGCGCACCTCATCGAAAGCGTGCGAGGCCTCCTGCACCCGTTCGGCACCGGCGCCGGCGTGGTCATTGGCCGCCGCCATCTGCTGGTTCATCTTCTCCGTCAGGTCGCGGTTGGTGTCCACCAGCGCCGTAATTTCCACCGTCGCCTGCTGGGCCCGTGCGGCCAGTTGCCGCACCTCATCGGCCACCACGGCAAAACCGCGCCCGTACTCGCCGGCCCGGGCGGCTTCGATGGCTGCGTTCAGCGCCAGGAGGTTGGTCTGCTCCGAAATGCCGCTGATGCTGCTGACGATGTCGGTGATCTTGCGTGACTGGGCCAGCAGTTGATCCGCCAGTTGTGACGACTCCCCTACCGCCGACGAGATCCGATGCGTGGCGTCCACCGCCGACTGCAGGGTCTCCGAGCCATTGTCGGCGCGGCTGATGGTTTGTTCCGCCGCCACATTGACGGCCTCGGTGATCGACTGCAGGGATTCGGTCTGCTGCACTTTTTCGGTAATGTCGCTGGCGAACTTGATCACCTTGATGACCCGGCCGTCAGCATCGAACACCGGGTTGTAGGTGGCTTCCAGCCACAGATCCTGGCCGGCCCGGTTCTTGCGCTGGAACTGCCCCGAACGGAAGTTGCCGGCGGCCAGCCGGGCCCAGAAATCCGGATTGTCCCGGTAGAACTGGTCGTCGCAGAACATCCGGTGATGCTGGCCCCGGATGTCGTCGAGGGCGTAGCCGGTCGTGGCCAGGAAGTTGTCGTTGGCGGTCAGGATGTGTCCGTCCGGGGTGAACTCGATCACCGCCATGGAACGGTTGAGGGCTTCGAACACGGCGGCATCCGCGCGTCGCTTGTTGGTCGATTCGCTGATGTCCGACGCAAATTTCACCACGCGGACGGTCTGCCCGTGCTGGGTGACCGGGAAATAGTTGGCCTGCAGCCAGATCCGCTGACCGTTCTTGCCCAGGCGCGAGAATTCGCCATTCTGCGGGACGCCCCGGCGCAGTTCGTCCCAGAAGCTCCGGTATTCCTGGCTCTTGACGTAATCACCATCGCAGAACATCGAGTGGTGCCGGCCCAGGACTTCCTCCCGGCTGTAGCCAACCACGTCCAGGAAACGCTCGTTGGCGTCTACGATGATGCCGTCGGTGGTGAATTCGATGACGGCGTTACAGCTTTTTATGGCCTCAATGTAGCTGTCCTGCCAGCCGAGGCGCTCTTCCATGTCGTTATGTTTCTCGAGCAACTTGATCCCGAACATCGGGGCCCCCTCCGTTTATTGTGTCGATCCCTGGAGAGACTCTAGCGGTGGCGCCGCTCAAGCGACAGATGAAAATGAACATTTGTACAATTTTTTACACGATGACATAGGTAACTCGTAAAACGGTAAGTAAACGGCGGGATAATCGTCGAAAAGGAGTCTTTCTTATGCAATCGGGTTATTTGGCGAGCGTCGAGGAGACGAGGGGAAGTGTCGCTTTCTGGATGGGGAGTCGGGCGTTTCGGGCCGTTAAAGAGCGATAAACCCAAAAAAAGGGGGCGTCCAGCCAGGCCGGACGCCCCAAAGCACCGATGACAGATCATCAGCAGATTGAAGAGCAATCAGTCGGAAACCGGGTCCTCTTTCATGGCCGCGTTCATCCGACGGCGCAGGAGGGGGCCGATGATGTACGGCAGGATCAGTCCCAGGCCGGCCACGATCCACAGGCCCAGTGCCAGCGGGCTGGCCCACAGGATGCTCCAGTCGCCGTCGGAGATGACCAGGGCGTGGCCCAGGTTCTTCTCCATTTCCGGCCCCAGCAGCAGACCCAGGATGATCGGCACCATGGGAATCTCCAGCTTGCGCAGGATGAAGCCGGCGATGCCGAAAGCGATCATGAAGTACAGATCGAAGGTGCTGTGGCTGATTGAGTAGATGCCCACGAACGCAACCATGGTGACGATGGGCAGCAGGTACATCGGCGGCACCGACAGCAGCTTCACGAAGAACCCGACCAGCGGGATATTGAGCAGCAGCAGGATCACGTTGCCGATCAGCAGTGCCGCGATCACGCCCCAGACGATGTCCGCGTTCTGGGTGAACATCAGCGGGCCCGGCGTGATGTTGAGGGAGATCAGCATCGCCAGCAGCACGGCGGTGGTGCCGCTGCCCGGAACCCCCAGCGTCAGCATGGGCACCAGCGCGCCGGAAGACGCGCCGTTGTTACCGGCCTCGGGCGCCGCCACACCGCGCGGATCCCCTTCGCCGAACTGGCTGCGTTTGCCCAGGTACTGCTTCTCCAGGGTGTAGCTGATGAAGCTGCCCAGGGACGCCCCCGCGCCGGGTAGGACGCCGGCGATGAAGCCGAGGATGCCGCCGCGGAACATGGTGGGCACCGCCTGCAGGATCTCTTTCGGGCGCAGCATGAGCTTACCCACCTTGATCAGCTTGCGGCCGGCTCCGGCGCGCTGCTCGATGAAGAACAGCAGTTCGGAGATGGCGAACAGGCCGACGATGGCGAGGATGAAGTCGATGCCTTCAAACAGCTCCAGCACGCCGAAGGTGTAGCGCTGGGTGCCGGTGGCGATGTCGATGCCCACGGTGGAAATCATCAGGCCCAGGGTGGCCGCGACGACGGTTTTCATCGGGTTCTTGCCGGTGATGCCGCCGAGGGTGGCGAACGCCAGCATGAACAGCGCGAAGTACTCCGCCGGGCCAAAGGTCAGGGCGAACTTGGCCAGGGCCGGGGCCAGCAGGATCAGGCCGATGGTGCCCACCAGGCTGCCTGCGAACGAGGCGATGGCGGACATGGCCAGGGCCTCGGCCGCCTTGCCTTTCTGGGCCATGGGATAGCCGTCCAGGCAGGTCATCATCGCCGGTTCGTCACCGGGAATATTCAGCAGGATCGAGGAAATCCGGCCGCCGTACATGGCGCCCGCATAGACGGACGTCAGCAGGATCATCGCCGTTTCCGGCGGCAGCCCCAGGGTGAACGCCAGCGGGATCAGGATCGCCACGCCGTTGGCCGGCCCCAGGCCGGGCAGGGCGCCGATCAGGGTGCCGATGAAGGCGCCGAACAGCGCGAACATCAGGTTGGTCGGGGTCAGGGCGACGGCAAAGCCGTCCATCAGAAACTGGACCGTCTCCATTATTCGAACTCCAGGAGTCCGCCGGGCAGACTCAGTTCCAGACCGTAGTTAAACAGCACGAACACCACGACGGCGCCGATCAGGCCGATGACGAAGGCCGACCGCAGCCGCGCGCCCATGCGCCAGCACAGGGTGCCCACCGCCAGGGTGGTGGCGATGACAAAGCCCAGTGGCTCCAGCAGGAAGGCGTAGGCCACCAGGATGGCGATCGACAGCAGGATCTCGGCGGCGGTGCGGCCCATTGGCCACTGGGCATCCGGGTCCGGCTTGACGATCAGGTAGACGCTGGACAGGGCCAGGACGATGGCCAGCAGCGTGGGAAAGGTCTCGGGGCCGACGGTCTCCGTGCCGCCGAAAGGCTCGGGCCACTGTTGGGCGGCCCAGCCATAGGCGACAGCGAGGACGAACAGCCCCAGACCGAGGATACGGTCGCCGCGGGCTGTCATTTCAGCAGCCCTATTTCACGGGACAGTTGCTGGATGTCGTCCACCTGCTTGTGGATGAAGTTGTCGAACTGGTCGGAGTCCGGGTGGAACGGGATCAGGCCGTTCCGCTTCATGACCTTCTTCCACTCGTCGCTGGCGTAGACGGTGTTGATGGCGTCGGTCCAGTAGGCCTTGGCCTCGTCGGAAGCGCCCTTGGGCATGTAGAAGCCGCGCCAGTTCGGGCCGACGGCGTCGATGCCCTGTTCCTTGGCGGTGGGAATGTCGCTCAGCTTGCCGGGCAGGCGCTCATCGGCCAGTACCGCGAGGATGCGGATATCGCCGGATTCCATAAAGCCGGTGGTCTCGGTGACGTCGCCGGTGAAGGCGTCCACCTGGCCACCGACCACCTGGGTCAGGGCTTCGCCACCGTTGTTGTAGGACAGGTAGGGCACGGAAGGCAGCTTATCGACGCCGGCTTCCTTGGCCGTCATCAGCACCTTGAGGTGATCCCAGCCGCCGCGGGCACTGCCGCCGGCGAACTTGACCGAGCGCGGGTTGGCCTTCATGGCGTCCATCAACTGGTTCAGGTTCTGGTACTTGGAATCCTTGCCCACGGCAATGATGCCGTAGTCAGCGCCCAGCGCGCCGACCCATTGCACCATGTCGGCGTTCATGCCCGGGAACTGGTTCTGGGCCAGACGGGTGATGGTGGCGGTGGAGCCGGCCACCAGCAGGGTATCGTCGTCGTTACGCTTGCTGATGGTGTGGGCATAGGCCACGCCACCGCCGGCGCCGGCCATGTTGGTGGTCTGGACGCTGCCCGGCACCAGCTCAAGATCCTGCAGCACGTTACCGACGCTGCGGCAGGTGAAATCCCAGCCGCCGCCGGGATCGGACGGGGCGATACATTCGACTTTTCCGGAAGGCTCCCAGGCCAGGGCGGAAACACTGAACGTGGCCATGGCCACGAAGGACAGGCATCGTTTGATAAGCATCGTTGTCACCTCGGTTTGTTGTTGTCTCGCTATCAGCGCAAGCCGGAACCGGCCGGAGGCCGGCGCTCGCGTGTGGAAACATCGTTCGGGTCCCGGGTGGCGCTTGCGGTTTTGTAAGTAGTAAGACCTACCCGGAACATGACGGGCAGGTTAAGGAGTGAACAGGAACAGCAGAAGTTTGTGGGCGTAAAGCCTTTAAAGAATTTAAAGCGCGTTTTGTTCATAAAGTTCACAGGCAAAACGCCACCGAGTGCAGTAACCTGAAGGGCTATAACAAAGGCGTGATGCAGACGCTCCCAATACTGAAGCCCGTTCCCGACCATGCGCTGGACGTACCGAAAGCCCAAACTCAAAACCCGGATGATCCTCGTACTGGGCCTGGTTAGCGCCCTGCAGACCGGCCTGATCGGCGGGTTTGCCGGCTACTACCTGAGCGAATCCCTGTACGACGAGATCGGCCAGCGCGCGCTGATGGTCGCCAAGACCGTGGCGGCCATGCCGGCAGTGATCGACGGCGTTCAGCGGCGCGACTCCGACGAGCTGATGGCGCTGAGCGAGCGGGTGGCGCAGACCAACCAGGCGCTGTTCATCGTCATCGGTGACCACAACGCCATCCGCCTGGCCCATCCCGACCCGTCGCGCCTGGGCCATTCCATGGCCGACGACGACGGCGACTACGGCACCCGCGCGCTGGTCCACGGCGAGGGCTACGTGGCGCGGGCAGAGGGCAGTTTGGGGCTGTCCATGCGCGGCAAGGCGCCCATCGTGGTGCCCGAGACCGGCGCCATCATCGGCATCGTCTCGGTGGGCTACTCGCTGGATCAGGTGCTCTCAACCATCGCCCGCTACAACATGGTGCTCTACACGGTTATGGGCCTGATGCTGCTGGGCAGTGTGCTGGCGGCCATCGTCATCGCCGGGCGCTTCAAGCGCGCCATCTTCGGCCTGGAGCCGGAGCAGATCGCCGCCATGTTCCAGGAACGGGATGCCACCCTGCAGTCCGTGCGCGAGGGCATCATCGCGATCAACCGGGACGGCGTGATCACCACGTTCAACCGCACCGCCGTGGATACCCTGAACCTGGAGGCGGACACCCGTCTGGCGGGCCGTCCCATCGACGAGGTGCTGCCCGAGAACAACCTGACCCGAGTGATCGAGACCGGCGAATCCGCCTTCGACCAGGAAGTCTGGATGCGCGGCCGGCAGATGATCGTCAACCGCCTGCCGGTGCGGCAGGGCGGGCGCATCATCGGCGTGGTGGCCAGTTTCCGGCTGCGCGATGAGCTGGACCAGGTCAGCCGCCAGTTGACCCGCATCCAGCAGTACGCCGACACCCTGCGCAGCCAGACCCACGAGTATTCCAACAAGCTGCACACCATCGCCGGGCTGATCCAGATCGGCGCCAACGACGAAGCCCTGAGCCTGATCGGCAGCGAAGTGGACGACCACCAGGCGCTGATCCACCTGCTGCTGGAAGCGGTGCCGGACTCCGTACTGGCCGGCTGTCTGCTGGGCAAGTACAACCGGGCGCGGGAAATGGGCCTGCGCTTGGTGATCGATCCGGACAGCCAGATGGCGGACCTGCCGGACAACCTGCCCAAGGACCAACTGGTCAGCGCCCTGGGCAACCTGATCGACAACGCGCTGGAAGCCACCCGGCAGCAGACCGGGGAGGGCGGCCTGGTCCACCTGAGCATGACCGATCTGGGACACGACCTGATCTTCGAAGTGGAAGACCAGGGGCCAGGCGTTCCCGAAGACCAGCACGAGCGCATCTTCGAGCGGGGCGTGACCAATAAGCCGGATGGCGATCACGGCATCGGCCTGTTCCTGGTGCGGCAGTTCGTCGAGCGCTGGGGCGGTTCGGTGACGGTAGAGACCCTGCAGCCCTCGGGCAGCCGTTTCACGCTCTATCTGCCCAAAGTGCCAGCGGCGACAGGGCAGGATCAGGCCAAGGCAGCGTCCGCCCACTGAATGAGCGGGAGCACCGGCCGGCGTTGCGGCCGTGGCGCGGGACTGGTGTGATGGCGGGCGTACCGGATGCGGCGCTCGGGCACAACCTGAACGGCACGGACCATCCAACAAGAACGAGAGAGACCAGCGAGTGAAGACGATTCGACTGCTGATTGTGGAAGACGACCGGCAGATTGCGGAAATCCAGCGGCGTTTCATCGAGCGCATTGATTTCGTGGAGTTGTGCGGCATTGCCCATTCTCTGGCGGACGCCCGCGACCAACTGGATGTGCTGCAGCCTGACCTGGTGCTGCTGGACGTCTATTTCCCGGACGGCAATGGCCTGGAGTTATTGCGTGAACTGCGCGCCGGCGACAGTCCGTCGGACGTCATTCTGATCACTGCGGCGCGGGAGGTGGAGACGTTGCGCAGCGCCCTGCGTGGCGGCGTGTTTGACTACATCCTCAAGCCGCTGGTGTTCGAGCGCCTGCAAGCGGCGCTGCAGCGCTATCAGCAGCACCTGGACACCCTCGACAGCCTCGGCGACCTGGCCCAGCGCGAAGTCGATGCCCTGTTGCCGCGCAACACGCCGGAGACGGACGCTCCAGCCACGTCGGCCCCGCGACTTCCCAAAGGCATCGACCCGCTCACCCTGGACAAGATCCGCGATGTGGTGCGCGCGCCGGGTGACTGGAGCGCCGACGCCGTAGGCCAGCAGATCGGGGCCTCACGCACCACCGCGCGACGCTATCTGGAGTACCTGGTCACCGCCGGCGAGCTGACCGCGGAAGTCAGCTACGGCACCGTGGGGCGACCGGAGCGGCGTTACCGGTCTGTGACACCGGCCCACTAAGCGCCCTGCGCGCATCCACCTCATCGTTGACGGCCATGAAGCGCTCGGGCCGGACGGCACGCACGGCTGCCAGGTCGTCAGCTGTGCTTCCGCCTTTCCTGAAGGGGGTCCCGTCCAGACTGGATCGGGATCTGGATGACTAAAAATGCTAAGTTTGCGCAAACCGATTAGATACGCTCATGGAGGCCGGCCGTGCTGGACCGCAATCACCTTGCCATTCTGCGGGAGATCGACCGCCAGGGGTCGATGACCGCCGCCGCGGACAAGCTGTTCCTGACCCAATCGGCGTTGAGCCACACCGTGAAGAAGCTGGAGCACCAGTTGGGCACGCCGTTGTGGACGCGCGAGGGACGCAGCATGCACCTGACGCAGGCCGGCTATTACCTGCTGTCGGTGGCCAACCGGCTGTTGCCGCAACTGGAACACGCCGAGACCGTGGTGGGGCAGATGGCGCAGGGCCAGCGCGGGACCCTGCGCATCGGCATGGAGTGTCATCCCTGTTACCAGTGGTTGTTGAAGGTGGTGGCGCCCTACCTGGAGCGCTGGCAGCAGGTGGATGTGGACGTCAAGCAGAAGTTCCAGTTCGGCGGGTTGGGCGCCTTGCTGGGCTACGACATCGACATGCTGGTCACCCCCGACCCGATCCAGCGCCCGGGGCTGATCTTCACGCCCGTCCATGATTACGAGCAGGTGCTGGTGGTCAGCCGTTCCCACCGCCTGGCGGGGCGTGAGTGGGTGGAGCCGGCGGACCTGGAAGACGAGGTGCTGATCACCTATCCCGTGGAAGTGGAGCGGCTCGACATCTTCAACCAGTTTCTGCTGCCGGCGCAGACCATGCCGCGCAAACACAAGACTCTGGAAACCACCGACATCCTGCTGCAGATGGTGGCAGCCAACCGGGGCGTCGCCGCGCTGCCCCGCTGGCTGGTGGAGGAATACGCGCATCGGATGCCGCTGGTTCCGGTCCGTCTGGGGCCGACCGGCATTGCCAAGCAGATCTTCCTCGGTGTCCGTGAAGCCGAACTCGAGGTGGATTACCTGTCGGCGTTCCTGGCGCTGGCGCGCGACGTGGACTGGTGAGTGACGCAGGTGTATCGCCGCGCGTGGGTCCAATGGCTCCCGGTGCTGTCATGGAACGCTGAGTTCCAGTTGCCTGTCTACTGATTCTGTCGACAGTCCGCTATGTTTAAACGCAGGCAACAGGCACGGGATTCCCCGGCCGCTGGACAGTGTGAGGTGGACCATGAGCAACCTGAGTGAAGCGCTGGCGGGCGACTGTGATGTTGACCGCTCCTGCAGCGCCATTGAAATGATCATCCAGCCCCGCGAAAAGGACCTGGGTGGGTTCTCCGTGAGGCGTGTCCTGCCCACCCGCGAACGCCAGATGGTGGGGCCCTGGATCTTCTTCGACCACATGGGGCCGGCGGATTTCCCGGCCGGTGAGGGTATCAATGTCCGCCCGCATCCTCACGTCAATCTGGCGACGGTCACCTACCTCTTTGAAGGCGAGATCCTGCACCGGGACTCCCTGGGGAGCGTACAGCCGATACGGCCCGGCGATATCAACCTGATGGTGGCCGGTAAGGGCATTGTGCATTCCGAACGGGAGCGGCCCGTAGTAACGGCCACCGATCACCGCCTGCACGGCCTCCAACTGTGGCTTGCCCTGCCGGAAGATCAGGAAGAGACCGAACCGGCTTTTTATCATTACCCCAGCGCCGATATTCCGGCCCTGGACGTGGACGGTGTTTCCGTCCGGGTCATCATGGGGACGGCCTACGGCGTGACCTCGCCGGTCAAGACCCATTCGGAGACTCTGTACGTCGAAGCCCACCTCCAGCAAGGACAGTCTCTGGTGTTGCCGGATGCGCCCGAAAGGGCTCTCTATGTGGCCGATGGAGCGATCCGGGCCCGACAGTCCATTATTCCGCAGTACGCCATGGCGGTCTTTGAGCGCAAGGCCGGTATCGAGATTGTCGCCACGGAAGAAGCGCGCATCGCCGTGGTTGGAGGCGAGGCGTTTCCGCCCCGTTTCATGGAGTGGAATTTCGTGTCCAGCCGCCAGGAACGACTGGAACAGGCAAAAGCGGATTGGCAGGCGGGCCGTTTCCCGAAGGTGCCCGGGGACGAGGACGAGTTCATTCCGTTGCCCGGCACCTGACCGTAGGAATCCCGCGTTATCCATCACCCGGCAGTCGGAAATCCACCTCGTCCAGGGCCTCGGCAACGAAATCCAGGAAAGCCCTGACGGCCGGTAACAGGCCTCTCCGGGAAGGAAAGACCGCGTGGAAGATGCCGCCACGCGGTCTCCATTCCGGCAACACGCTGACCAGCCGCCCTTCCAGCAGGTCCCTCCCGCCCACGATCAGGGGCATCTTTATGACGCCCAGCCCGGCCAGCGCCGCCTCTCGCAAGGTGAACACATCGTCGGTGACCAGGCGCGGCTGGTGGTGGATCTGGACGGAGGCACCTTCAGGGCCATCCAGGCACCAGACGTGTTGGCCGTCCCACTGTTCGAAATCGATGCTGGGCCAGTGGGCCAGATCGTCCGGCGTGGCGGGGGAGGCTTGCGCCGCTACCAGATCCGGCGCAGCCATCAGGCACTGTGGGCTTTTCGAAAGCACCTTCATGGTCAGGCCGCTGTCCTCCAGCGGTGGATAGCGGACTCTCAGGGCGAGATCATAGCCTTCCCGGACCACGTCGACGCGGCGACTCGTCGCGTTCATCTCAATCTTTACTTCCGGATAGCGTTCCATAAAACGCACCACCAGAGGGGCGATCAGAAAGTAGATCAGCCCCGGCGGGCAACTCAACCGGATGCAGCCCTTGGGTTCGGACTGTGACCGGTCAATGACTTCCTGCGCGGCCTCCGCTTCCACCAGCATGGCCAGGCAGTGCCGGTAGTACTCCTTACCCAGTTCCGTCACGGTGAATCCCCGCGTGGACCGATTGATCAGGCGCGTATCCAGGCGATGCTCGAGTTCTGCAATCCGGCGGCTCAGACGGGATTTGGGCAGTCCCAGGGCGCGGCCGGCGGGGGCGAAGCCACCGTGATCGACCACCTTGACGAAGTAGTAGAGATCATTCAGGTCCTGCATATGTCGGCGTCCTATTACTGGAACTCAGAGTATGAAAATTGGTGCCTACTCGCGGCGTCCGGGCTGCTCTATCGTGATGGTTGATCGCTGGGTGATGACGTGCCAGATGATTGCACAGCGAACGATGCATCGGGAGACGGTCGTGATGAAAAAGATAGCAACGACATACAGCCCTCCCCGTGGCCACTGGGTTGGCGATGGGTTTCCGGTTCGAACACTCCTGTCCCATGAGCGAATGGGCGCGAGGAATACGTCGCCGTTCCTGCTCATTGACTACGCCGGGCCCGCGTCCTTTCCACCAGCTACGAGCCGGCGAGGTGTCGGCCCGCATCCCCATCGCGGCTTCGAAACCGTCACGCTTGTCTTCCAGGGCGAGTTGGCGCATCGCGACTCGGCCGGCAACGGCGGTGTGATCAGGGCGGGCGATGTGCAATGGATGACGGCGGGTGCCGGCATTGTCCATGAGGAGTTTCACTCTCCGGCGTTTACGGAACAGGGCGGTGTACTGGAGATGGTCCAGCTGTGGATCAACCTGCCAGCAAGGGACAAAAGCGCGCCTGCCGCTTACCAGACCCTCCTCAGCAACCGGATTCCCACAATCCCATTGAGTGACCAGAGTGGCGAGCTGCGCATCATTGCTGGCGAATACTGGGGGCGGCGTGGCCCGGCCAGGACCTTCACGCCCATCAACGTCTGGGATATCCAGGCGGAACCGGGCGGTCGGATTGCCCTTGACCTGCCCGAAGGGCACACGACGTTCGTGGTGGTGCTGAGCGGAACGGTCCTGCTCAATGGCTCGGACATCCTGCGTGACGCCGGCCTGGCTTCCCTGGAACGCAGCGGCACAACGATTGAGCTGGAAGCTAACAACCGGGCCCGTCTCCTGATCCTCACCGGCGAACCCATTGATGAGCCGGTGGTGGGGCAGGGGCCCTTCGTCATGAACACCCGTCAAGAGATTCAGCAGGCGATCAGCGACTTCCGGGAGGGGCGTTTCGGCCTGCTTGAGCGCTAGACCATCCGGTCTGGTGAGGTGAGTGTCCGGTCGACAGGCCGGAGAACCAAGCAATCAAAGACGCAAAATCAAAGACACAAGGAGATGGCTCATGGCTTTTCAATACAAGCGACTGGACAAAGACGACGTGGCGCTGCTGCTGGTTGACCATCAATCGGGGTTGTTGTCCCTGGTCCGGGATTTTTCCCCGGACGACTTCAAGAATAACGTGCTGGCTTTGGCGGACATTGCCAAGTTCTTCAATATTCCGACCATTCTGACCACCAGCTTCGAGGATGGCCCCAACGGGCCTATGGTGCCGGAGCTCAAGGACGCGTTCCCCGACGCGCCGTATTTTCCGCGCCCGGGCCAGATCAATGCCTGGGACAACGAGGATTTCGTAAAGGCGGTGAAGGCGACCGGCAAGAAACAGCTGCTGATTGCGGGTGTCGTGACGGACGTTTGCGTGGCTTTCCCCACTCTGTCCGCCATAGAGGAAGGGTATGAGGTGTTTGTCGTTACCGATGCCTCGGGTACCTTTAACGCCGTCACCCGGGATGCCGCCTGGCGTCGCATGGAGGCGGCCGGTGCCCAGTTGATGAACTGGTTCAGCGTGGCTGGCGAATTGCACCGGGACTGGCGTAACGACATCGAAGGCTTTGGCGGTATTCTGGCCAGCCATCTGCCGCATTACTCCAACCTGATGCAGAGCTTTGCTTCCCAGCAGAAGTAACGGTTCTGGGCATCAGGCCCACACGGAACGTGGGCCTGATCGGCACGGCGACGGACGATGAGTGATGCCATGAACGACCCACAAGAAAGAACGGAACCCGGAGCGCCCCGTGAGTCTGGGGCGCACTATGAATCCGGGCGAACCATTTTCATTCGCCACACGGTACGGCCGCGCGAACGGGCACGGTACGAAACCTGGCTCAGGCAGATCATTGAGGCGGCGGCCCGGTTTCCCGGGCATCAGGGCGTTCATGTGCTGCGACCACCCGAGGGAAGTCAGGCTTTCGAGATCGCGGTCCGGTTCTCCGGCGCCCAGCAAGCGGAAGCCTGGCTGGACTCCGATATCCGCCGGGAACTGGTCGCCGACATCCTGCCCGCACTGGAGCAGGATGAGCAGGTGGAGATCCGAACGGGCATTGATTTCTGGTTCACGCCGCCGGCATCCGGGGCCAAACAGCCGACGCGCTGGAAACAGTGGCTTGTCACCACCGCGGTGATCTGGCCGCTCACTATGGTTGTCCCACTTCTTTGGCAGCCTGTTTTTGAAGCTCTCCCGACGCTTTCCACCTGGGGCATTCGGCACGGGTTGATTGCGGGTACCATCGTGGCCCTGGTGGTGTACCTGGTCATGCCCCGAGTGGTTCGGCTGGTGGCGCCCTGGCTGTTTCGCTAGGCGATCAGTCTGCTGGCCGCCGGTCTCCCTCCAGGAAATTGGCGGTAAATACCGCCTTGCCGTGGGTTTCGAAAGACCATTTCATGGTCTCGGACAGAACCCGCATCACGTCGTCGAACTCGCCGAACACCTGGGTGCTCATACGATTTGGGTGTACTTCCAGCTCGCTGCTTTTCAACCGTTCGATGACCTGCTTGATGCAGGGTTTGTAGTCATCCTGCAGCGGGTAGTGGCTGATCTGCACGGATAGATACATGGTTCAATCTCCTCTGGCCGTGGTTCTGTGATTTCAGCCTAACGCTAGCCGGGCGGGGCGGACCAGCGTTTGTCCGTGCTTCTGCTAATCTCCCAATAAGAGGCGTGAGCAGGGAGCATCCGGATTGAGCGGTGACGAGCTGGAAATGACATGGCGGCTGCTTGCCGCATTGGGCGCCGGGGCAATCATTGGCTACGAGCGTTCGTTCCACGGTCGTCCCGCGGGCTTTCGCACCCACTCGCTGGTGTGCCTGGCGTCCAGTCTGCTGATGCTGGTCACGGTCTACGAGTCCCACTGGATCCCGGAGACCATGGCGAACGTCCGGCTGGACCCGACCCGGATGGCCCAGGGCATCATGACCGGCATCGGTTTCCTCGGGGCGGGGGTGATCGTCAAGGAAGGCCTGACCGTGCGCGGTCTCACTACGGCGGCGTCGATCTGGGTGACGGCGGCTATCGGTATTCTCGCCGGCGTTGGCTTCTACCTGCCGCTGACAGTGTCGTTGCTGATCGTCGTGGTGGTGCTGGCCCTGTTCCGCTGGGTCGAGAGCAAGGTGCCCACCCAGGGGTTCTATCATTTCGATGTGCAGCTCACCCCCTCGGCGGACATGAACGAGCAGTTCGTGCGTGACCTGATCGAACGCCACGGCTTCAGCATCGCCCACTTCAGCTACCGGGTCCACGCCGAGCGCCAGGTGCGCCGGCACAAGATGGTGCTGTGCTCGACCGACGACAGCAGCGCGGCCCGTCTGGCCGAGACCCTGGAAATCACGGAGGCGGTGATCGAGTTCCGGATTGCACCCATGCTGGGCTGATGCAACCGGAGCGAGGCGTCCTTTTGGGTGTCATGGACGTAGGAATCAGAAGAAACCCACATTACGGACGTCATTCATGCCGCCGATCCCGCTCCTGATCCCTCTGTTGCTACTCAATGCCTGCTTCGTGTTACTGCAGTGGCCTGGTGCTGCGGTGTTGCCCTGGCTGGCGGTTGAGACCCTGCTGCTGGCCGGGCTGTTCAACCTGCTGCCTGCCTCCCGCTTCAGCCTGCTGTTGGCCTGGCTGCTGGGCGCCGGGTACGCCCTGATGAGCCTGCTGGCGCTGGCGGACCTGGCGATCCACCAGGCGCTGGGGCGGTCGCTCAACCTGATATTGGATGGTGGGCTGGCCGGCAAGGGGCTGGAGCTGGTGGCGGCGAACCTGGGCGGGGCGGCGGCGTTGGTTGCGGTCCTGGTTCTGCTGCTCTGGTTTGTCGGTGTGACCTGGTTGGTAAGGACGCTGTTAATGCGCCTGCAGCGACCCCGGGTAGCGCCGCCGTTGGCCTGGGGGCTGTTGGGTGTCGGCCTGTTGAGTGTTCTGCTGGTGCCTGTGCGTCAGTCGCCAGTCGTTATTAGTGGCGCTGGGCTGCTGGCGGAGCAGTGGTCGTTGGCGCTGGAAACCCGGCAGGCCAGCCGGGCGTTCGAGCAGCGGCTGTCGGCGCCGATGGGCACGGATGGTGCCAAGCCGCTGGGCGCCCTGGCTTCCAGCAACGTGATGCTCGGCTTCGTCGAATCCTACGGTATGGCGGCGCTCAATGATCCCCGCTATCGGGAACGTATCGGGCCTCGTCTGGACAGCATGGCGCAGGCGCTGGAGCAGGCCGGCCTGGCGGTGGTCAGCGGCCGCCTGCGCTCGCCGGTGCAGGGCGGAGAGTCCTGGCTGGCCCACGCCACCTTGCTCAGCGGCCTGTGGGTGGACAGCCAACTGGACTACGACATTCTGCTGGCCAGCGGTTACCCGACCCTGATCGACGACTTTCGCCACTCCGGCCACGACACGGTGGCGGTGATGCCGGCGATTACCCGTGCCTGGCCGGAAGGTGAACGGCTGCGCTACAACCGTATCTACGACGCCGACAGTATGGGGTACGAGGGGCCGCCGCTGAACTGGGTCACCATGCCGGACCAGTACACCTGGTCGTTCTTCGAACGCCGCGTCCGGCAGCCCGGCGCGACGCCGGTGTTTGCCGAGCTGGCGCTGATCAGCAGCCATGCGCCCTGGGTACCGATCCTGCCGGTGCTGGACGACTGGCGGACCATCGGTGCCGGCCGCGTGTTCGAACCCTGGCAGGGAGCCGGGGAGGCGCCGTCAAGCCTGTGGCAGGACCCGGAGCGGGTGCGTCAGCACTATGCGCGGGCTCTGGATTACTCGCTGGCCGTGGCCACGGACTACGCCAGCCGCTATCTGCAGGACAACGATCTGCTGATCCTGCTGGGAGACCACCAGCCGGCGCCGCTGGTGACCGGCGAAGGCGCCAGCCGGGATGTGCCTGTGCATGTGATCAGTCGCCGGCCCGAGCTGCTGCAGCCGTTTCTGGACGAGGATGCGGATACGGTCCTGCCTGGATTCCGGCGCGGCACCTGGCCGCAGGCCGGGCAGGCGGGCGCCGGCATGGATGCTCTGAGGTCCTTCCTGCACGTCCACTATTCAGGGGGCGTCCGGATCAGCGGTCTCAGTCCGCCGGAAAGCGCCCGATGACCTGATAGTGCGAGCCTTCCGGTCTTCGTGTGCTGCTGAACAGGCTGACGTGGTCCACCCCGAACGGCGGCAGGCTCAGGCCTTGGTGCTGTTGCAGTAACTCGCGCAGGCCGGATGGCGGTTCGCGTTTGTCCTGTCGGGCAGCGTACTGACGGGTCCGCCGACCCCGAAAACGGGCCAGGGTGATGTGCGGGTGGTAGGCGCGG
This sequence comes from Marinobacter bohaiensis, assembly GCF_003258515.1. Taxonomy (NCBI): domain Bacteria; kingdom Pseudomonadati; phylum Pseudomonadota; class Gammaproteobacteria; order Pseudomonadales; family Marinobacteraceae; genus Marinobacter; species Marinobacter bohaiensis. The sequence goes on along the minus strand of NZ_QGEH01000004.1, from coordinate 261,259 downwards.
CCCTGCGGCTCGATGTCCAGCGGTGCCAGGCGCCGGTGCAGTTCGTCATGGAGTGTCGCCACCGCCGCCTCCTCGCGTACGCCGACCCACAGATTCTTGGGGTGCTGACTCGACCCGAACAGGCCGATGCCTTCGACGGTCAGGGTGAAGGGCGTCACTGTCAACCCGTGCAGCGCATCGTAGATCGCCGGCAGGTGATCGTCGTCCAGGTTGCCAATAAAACACAGGGTCAGGTGCAGTTGATCCGTGGTCTGCCAGCGTGCGCCCTTGAGGTTGCTCCTGATTGCGACCAGCGAGTGCTTGATGGCGTCCGGAAGTTCCAGGCCGACAAACAGGCGGAGCATGTCGTTCTCCATTATTTTCCAGTCCAGACCCTCACAGTTTAGCCGTAATTCGGCGGACCCGGTGAAAGTGGCCGGAGGCCCGGCTCACAGGGTCTGCGCGGGTGAAAAGCTCGTAATATAACTAATTGATTAATAAAACGTATTCCCAGGTTAACCCCGTTTCCTGAAAAGTTCCGTTAGGGTGATTGGGTGTTTCGGGCGCCACGGGAGATCGCTGACCCGTCATCGTCCGGGTAACCCAAAAGAAGTAACCAACGGGGACTCTTACGTTATGAACTACAAGACAAATCTTGCTTGCATCACGCTCCTGGGCGCTGCCGTATTCACCGCACCGGCGGTCTTGGCGCAGGACAAGCGTGACGAATCTGGTTTGTACATTGGCGGTAGTTACGGCGGGTTCAAATCCCACGGTGGTGAGTTCGAAGACGAAAATGACCTGTTTGCCGGTACCGTCGGCTACCAGTTCAACCGGTACTTCGCCCTGGAAGGCGATTACCTCGATTTCGGTGAATTCGGCGAGGACGATGACGTCAACAGCGACCTGAAAGGTCTGGCCCTGTCCGCCAAGGGTCGCCTGCCGCTTACCGAGAGCTTTGGCATTTACGGTAAGGCCGGTGCCTTTGTCTACTCCTACGATGTGGACGCCTTTGACGACAGCGAGACCTATGACGAGGTCAGTCCCTTCGTGGGTGCGGGTGTCGATTTCCGTGTCACCCAGAGTCTGACCGCGTTCGCTGAATACGACCGGTATAACGTCGAAGTGGATGAAGACGATTTCAACGGTCAGGTCACCAACGATGGGCCCGATTTCGATACGGCCCGGGTGGGTTTGAGCTACATGTTCTGATGCACCGTGTGAGCTGATTCAGGAAGGGAAGACCGCACTCAGTCATCAACGCCAGGATAGCGCTTGTGAGTGACGGTCGGAGAAGTGCCGGATGGTTTGTCTGTCCGGCACTTTTTTTATGGCTATGCGATGTCCGCATTTATGACTATTCGACGATGACCGTTCGACGTCCGCACGGCCGTGTTTTCAACAAAAAAGTGTTCGATAAATAAACAGGTCTTTGTTTTATCTCGCCTTTTCTTTCCGCTGTAAAGTTTCGTAACTTGTTGTTATTTCGCGAATTACCTACGTGCAGCCGCCGAAATTGCAGGTATAGTTAGCGCCTGAATCTAATAGGAGGTGGCTATGAATCGTGGCTCAAAAATAACATTTGTCTTGTTTGGGGCGGTCGCGCTGACAGCGTGCGGCGGGGGCGGTTCCGGCGGCAGCGATTCCGGCACGGCCGTCTCGGCCAGCGAGTCATCGGCGGGGTCATCGTCGTCCACGGGAAGCACTACGACACTGTCCGGCTGTGAAGTGGAGACGTACCAGGCTGATCTGCTGGAGCTGGTCAATGCGGCGCGCTCAGAGCCACGCATGTGCGGTGATACCCATTACGCCGCAGCTGCACCGCTGACCTACAGTTGCACCCTGGAGGAAGCGGCCCAGGCACACAGCAGTGATATGGCCACCTATAACTTCTTCAGTCATACCGGGTCGGACGGCCTGTCCGTCGGCGACCGGGTCACTGCCACGGGCTATCCGTGGAGCATCGTGGGTGAGAACATCGCGGCCGGGTACAGCTCGCCGTCCGCCGTCATGGCCGGCTGGCTGGACAGCCCCGGGCACTGTGCCAATATCATGCGGGACAGCTTCAGCGAGTTCGGTACCGCACGAGTGGCTGGTGACGGCACCGATTACGCCAATTACTGGACGCAGGTTTTTGCGCATCCGCGTTGAGCGGATTCCGGACGGGACGGACCCCGTCGATTCTCTTTTCAGCTCGCACCTTCCCATCTCGCCGCCTCCCCGATCTTCCCGCCGATCAACCATTCTCTTCTCGATCCACACGGCGACCTGTCACGCGCCCGTGCTACTCGCAGAACGGTCGGATCGAATAGAAATGACGGCATCGCAAGGCCGTTTCGCAGCGCTGCAGTTGGCCGCTGTAGGTGTTCGCGTGAGCCGTTACCCGGTTGGCGACCCGCTGCACCCAGGGCCGCTGGCGGTAGCTCTGGCGCGCAAAGCCGGTGGGGCCTTCGTGATAGGCCAGGTACAGGTCGCGGGTGTTGTCCAGGGACAGGCCCAGTTGGCGCCGGACCCGGGCGTTGTACCAGCCGATGAAATCGAGGGCGTGCTTCATCTGCGAACGTTCGGCGAACAGGCTGCCGGCGTCGGCCATGTATTCCTCCCAGGTGGGATCCACGGCCTGCGCGTAACCGAACGCCGTCGATGGACGGGCCCAGGGGATCACCCCGAAAAGATGCGTGCGGGGCGGTCGGATGTGGCTCTGGAAGGCTGACTCCTGGCGCACGAAGGCCATCTGGGTGGCGATGGGCGTGCCCCAGCGTTCCTCTGAGGCGGCGGCGTAGTCGTACCATTGCGGGTGCTGCTCGAACACGTCGCAGAGGTTGTCCGGGTTGGTCGGTGGCGAGGGCACCAGTACCCGGTAGCCACCGATCAGCCAGGACAGTCCGGCCACCAGGGCCAGCGGCACGGCGGATTCGGCAGCGATACGCAGGATGGAGCGACGTCGGGACGGGATGGTGTTCTCCGGGACTAGGGGATGCGGCCAGTATAACCCGCTTCCGCCAAGGCGGAAGCGGGCAACAACGTGTGACCGGACAACGTGTGGCCGTCAGTCCTCCCGACTGGGCGGCGCCATGAACTCGGGGCCCACCGGGTCGGTGATGTGCTCGCTGAGAATGGCGTCGATGGCCTGCATGTCTTCCTTGGCCAGGGACCAGCCTTCCACATTGGTCACAGGGTCCAGCTGATCCGGCCGACGAGCGCCCCACAGGGCCGAGGTGACGCCCGGTTGATCGATCAGCCAGCGCAGCGCCAGGGCCAGCACGTCCTTGCCGAAGTGATCGCGGGCGTAGGCGTCCAGCGCGCTGACGGCGTTGAGATACTGGGTAAAACGCTCGCCCTGGAACTTGGGATCCTTGTTGCGCAGGTCGTCGCCCTCGAACTCGGAATTCGGGTTCATCTTGCCGCTCAGCAGGCCGCGACACAGGCCGCCATAGGTGATGGTGGCGGTGTCGTTGTCGCGACAGTAGGGCAGGATGTCGGATTCAACCTCCCGCTCGAACAGGTTGTAGGGCGGCTGATCGCTGTGCAGCGGGGCGAACTCACGGAACGCGTCCATCTGGTCCGGCGAGAAGTTACTGACCCCGATCGAGCGGATCTTGCCGTCCCGCAGCAGTTTTTCCAGGGCCTGGGCGGTTTCTTCCACCGGCGTGGCCGGGTCGGGCCAGTGCACCTGGTAGAGATCGATGTGATCGGTCTGCAGGCGGCGCAGCGAGTCCTCCACCTCCCGCTGGATGCGTTTGGCACTGGCGTCACGCCAGATCTTGCCGGCGTCCTCATCCCAGTTCAGGGCCACCTTGGTCGCCAGCACCACCTGGTCGCGCCGACCGCCGGCGAGCGCCTTGCCGACGATTTCCTCGGAACGGCCAAAGCCGTAGACCGGTGCGGTGTCGATCAGGTTGATGCCCTTGTCGATGGCCGCATGAATCGTGTCGATGGAGGCCTTTTCATCGGTGCCGCCCCACATCCAGCCGCCGATGGCCCAGGTGCCCAGACCTATCGGAGTGACTTCGATGTCGGTACTGCCTAACGTCCTGGTTTTCATGGCTCCTCCTGTTGTTGAGGCGTGGTGTTTGGTTGAGGCTGCGGTGTTCTCATGGGAAGTCGTGTTTGAAAACAGCGTCCGGTATCGAGCGAGGCTTGAATCGGGTGGCCAGACACCAGCATAGCTTACGGGCTTAACCGGATCGCCGTTGGCCTATAAACGCTCTGGGGACAGCATACGCCCGGTTCAATGCCCCGGATGTGACGATCCGGACAGACAGGCGCGCTGGCGATCGGATAGAGGCCGTCAGCAAGGGACGATCAGAAAGGGGCAATCAGGCACAGGCAATCAGGCCGGTAACAAGAGAGGGGCGGGAGAGTGCCCCGCGCAGCGGCGGGGCAGGGGCATCAGTTCTGGCGGGGCGGGTCCATGGACTTGCGCAGGTGATCCATGGCACCAAGGCTGGTGAACACGTCGAGACTGGAGACCGGTGTGGCACTGCCGTCTCCGACGTAGTATTCGGGCATGTTGATCTGGGTGTCTTTCAGCGCCGGGTACATCACCTGGGCGATGTCGCGCTGGATTTCCGCCAGGTAGATGTCGCGCGCGGCCTGTTTGGCCAGCAGGTTGGCCTTGGCTACTTCCGCCTCGGCCAGGCCTTTCTCGCGGATGGCCTGGGCGGCGAATTTGGCGGCTTCGGCGTTGGCTTTCTGGATGTTGCGTTCCGCTGTGGCCACGTCCAGTTCCTTCTCTTTCTGCAGCAGCGCGACGGCCTTTTCCTTCTCCTTACGCACGCGCTCCAGTTCCGCCTGTTGACGCTCCATTTCCACTTCCTTCTGCTTGGAAATGATGGCCAGCTCCTTGGCGCGCTGGGCGTCCTGGATAGCCCGGGCCTTCACGATTTCCTTCTCCAGTTGGGCGGTCTTGGCTTCGGCGCGGGCGGTTTCCTGGGCCTGGATGGCGGTGATGCGTTTGGCGACCAGGTCCTTCTTCTTGACCAGCAGCTCGTCCAGGCGGTGTTCCGGAATCGGTCGGCCAATGGTGACCTGGCGCACCTGGATGCCATAGGCCTCCAGCGGATTGGCCAGTCGCTTCGCCTGCCCGGCATCGTCCTGGAGGATGATGTTCTTCCAGACCAGCTGGTTCTTGTGCTCCAGCCGGTCGGCGTCCGAATTCTCCGACGATACCGCCGCCAGGTCGGTCTGCTCGACTTCCACCTGGCGGCGTTCGGTCTGGTAGAGGCCGTTCTGCAGCTGGTCTTCCAACTGCACCTTGAACTTGTTCAGCCCGCCCTGGAAGAACTCTTCGCCGGTGTACTGGGTGGCGGTCACCACCGTGACGTTCTTGGCGTTCTTGAGCAGCAGGGAATCAATCAGGTTGTCGTAGCTGCGGAATTCCCGGTGCATGGCGACGATCCGCTTCGGGTCGGCCGAGAGCTTGAAGCGGAAGGTGGCCGGGATGCGCGCGGTGTAAGTGTCGGCAAACTGGACTTCCACCTCGTTGAGCTGACGCGTGGCCTTGATGACTTCGCCGTTTTCCTGGTTGCCGAAGTTCAGCGTCATCGCCTGGTTGTAGGTGTAGACGTTGGAAAACAAGGGCACCTTGAAGTGCACGCCCGGCTCGCTGAACACGCGGATGGTGCCGAACAGGGTGTCCTGCACGACGTAGGTATAGCCCAGTTCGGTGGTGAAAAACGAGGACATGGCCAGAACGATGGCCACGATGCCGCCGGCAATACCGGCGAAGTACTTTTTCAGGTTCGCCAACAGCGAACCGGAGGCCGACGACAGCCGGCTTTTGACTGCTTGATCCATGTCGATATTCCTGTGATGCGTCTTCCGTGAAGCGCGCAAAAATACACAGCTTTGCGATTTTGCGCCATATAAATCGACAGGTTTTCAGCCCTGGAGCCGGGAATTGTCGGGAGTTGATCACAAAAGATTCAGATTTTAAATAATTTCACACCGTTGTTTCCAAACGTCACAGATATCAGATGAATTTCTGTTAACTTCCGCGATAGGCGTCGTTGCAAAAAGGTTTGGAAAGCAGGGAAGCCGACGTTGTCGTGTGCACCTCCTCGCGCACGTTTTCAGGGATCAGGATCAAGGTGATTTATGCCATCCGCACGCTACCGCATCCGATTTGACGGTCAGGTTGTCGAAGGGGTTTCGTCCGCGCAGGTCAGGAAGAACCTGCAGGCTATCTTCAAGGCTCCGGACGAGCGCATCGAGCGACTGTTCGACGGCGCCGCACGCTACCTCAAGAAAGATCTCTCCGAGGCCCAGGCGGAACATTATCGAGAGCAACTGAAAAAGGCCGGCGCCCTGGTGTTCATCGAGCCCATGCCGGACGCCGAAGCCGCCGTTGCGCCGTCGACACCGACACCGAAGCCTGCGCAACCGCCGCGCCACGCCACCTCGGCCGCGGAGTTGTCCATGGTGCCCATCGAGGGCGAAGACCCGGAATCTGCGGAAAGCGAAGGCGATGCTCAGGCGCCGCAGGCCGCCGCCTTGTCCATGGCGGACGAACAACCGACGGCGGGGGAAGCCTCCGAGGCGGGCGGTCCGGCCCGTTTCGAGGCCAAGCCCGTGGGCTCAACGCCCATCAAGCGCCCCATCCGCAAGGAGCCGGAACCGGAAGATTTCCGCGAGGCACGTTTCGAGTTCGTCGGCAACGGCAAGGAATATTTTGGCATCTGGATCGTCAACATCCTGCTGACCATCGTCACCCTGGGGATCTACTCCGCCTGGGCGACGGTGCGCAATAATCAGTACTTTTACGGCAACACCCGGCTGGATAACGCCAGCTTCCAGTACCTGGCCGAGCCCATCACCATCCTCAAGGGGCGGCTGATCGCCTTCTTCGCGTTTGTCCTGTACGGCTTCGTGTCGGAGATGTTTCCGCTGGCCGGGATCGTGCTGGGTATCTGCTTTATCTTTGCCATGCCCTGGATCATTATCCGCTCCCTGCGCTTCCGCGCGGTGAACAGCGCTTACCGCAACGTGCGCTTTGACTTCCAGGCGAGCTACGCCGATGCCTTGATGGTGATGGTGGTGTGGCCCTTCCTGAACCTGTTGACCCTGCTGTTGCTGACCCCGTTCGCGACGCTCAAGAATCATCGCTTTATCGCCACCGGCATGCGCTACGGCACCAGTGCGTTCGATTTCGAGAACACCAACGGCGAATACTACGGTTTCTTCGGCAAGGGGCTGCTGATCGGTATCGGCTTCGGCGTCGGCTCCATGGTGGCCAGTTCGCTGATCCACCCGATGCTCGGGATGCTGGTGGCGATGGTGGGCTATCTGGCGGTGTTCGGCTACTTCAAGGCGGGCCTGGCGAACCTCTTCCTCAACAGCTCGACGCTCAAGTCCCACAGTTTCCATTCCGCCCTGGAGCCCAAGCAGCTGGTGTGGATCTACTTCAGCAACAGTCTGCTGGTGCTGCTGACCCTGGGCCTGGGCACGCCCTGGGCGCAGGTGCGTATGGCCCGCTATCGCGCGGCCTGCACGGAAATGGTGGTGGCCGGAGACCTGGATGGCTTCGTAGCCGCCGAAGGCAAGCGCACCAGCGCCCTGGGTCAGGAGCTGGGTGACGCCTTCGACGTGGGCATCGCCGCGTTCTGATGATCCTCGAAGGCGATTTCTACAGTGGCGCCACCTCCCGCCGGCGATCCGCTCGCCTGCGCCTGGAGGAGGGCGCCCTCAAACTCGAACTGGATGACGAGGCCCGGTCCCTGGACTGGGCCTCGGTCCAGGTATCGCCGCGGGTCGGCAACACCCCGCGTTACCTGCACCTGCCCGAAGACGGGGTGTTCGAGACGTCCGACAATGACGGCGTCGATGCCCTGTCGCGCCAGTTCCGCTCAGGCCTGGTCGCACGCTGGGTGCATCGCCTGGAGAACCATCTGGGGCTGATCCTGGTGGCCGCCGTAGTGACGGTCCTGGTGACGCTGGGAACCTTCCTGTACGGCCTGCCCTGGACCTCCCGGGTGGTGGCCGGCTGGATGCCCGAGTCGGTGGTGGAGCAGGCCAGTACCAGCACGCTGCAGGCGCTCGACGCCACCTGGATGGCCCCGTCCACCCTGTCGGCCGAACGCCAGGCGGCGTTGCAGTCAACGTTCTCGCCCTACCTCGATGTGGCCGGACGCCCGGTCACCGTGCTGTTCCGTGACGCCGAGGGCATCGGTCCCAACGCCATGGCGCTGCCCGACGGCTCGGTGGTGTTCACGGATCAGTTGGTGAACCTGGCCGAAGACGATCGCGAGCTTGTTGCCGTGCTGGCCCATGAACTGGGGCACGTGGCTCACAACCACGGCATGGAGGGGCTGGTGCACTCGTCGCTGACGGCTTGGCTGATCGTCATGATGACCGGTGACCTGTCGTCCTTCGCGGATTCGACGGTGGCCGGCCCGGCCGTGTTGCTCAACCTGGCCTATTCCCGGGACATGGAGCGCGAAGCGGACCAGTTCGCCCTGGACACCATGCAGGCGCGGGGCCTGGATCCCAACTATTTCGTGATCGTGATGCAGCGCATGGAATCCGCCCATGGTGGCGGGGAGCCAGGCTCTGACGAGACGGGTGAACAGGGCAGCCACGAGGAGGAATCCGAGGGGTGGCTGGGCCAACTGGGCGCGCTGGTGTCGTCCCACCCGCTCACCGACGAGCGTCTGGAGCGATTCCGCGAGGCAAGCCGGTAATTTGTTATCTGTTCGTCGGACACCGATTGACTGATGTCGCTTCGGCATGGCTTCCTGGCAGCCGGCGGGCGGCCCGGTGTCCGACGAAAATCCCTTCGATTATTTCAGCGCTTTCACTTCTTGAAACGGTTGATCAGATAGATGGCAACACCGGCGGTGGCCATCAGGCCCAGTGTGCTGGGCTCCGGTACGCTGACCACGGGATCCTCGTAACGGGTTGCCAGTGCACTTCCTGAAGCCAGCAGTGTTACCGCAAGAACGTAGAGCTTAGCCATGATATCGGTCCTCGATGTAGTCCCATCGGATGCAGTGCATAATGCGGGCCTATTATCGGTATGGCCAAAATCAATGAGTTGGCGGGCGTCGTCGCGGCGGTTGTAAAGCAAGCTGACTGCGCCGCTTGAGAGCGATTTCTGTTTGCTTTACTGGGTCTTTCCAATCAGAGGGTTAGGTCGTATGGGGTGTCCGCGGGGGCGCCGATCGGCGTCAGGAATCTTTCCAGTGTCGTCAGCCCGGGCGGATTTCGGTGGCGCGTTGCAATCGAACCGCCCGTATCCGGTCTGCTAAAGCCCCGTTGAGCGCTGCCGGGTTGTCGCCCTCGTCATCACTCTTCCAGGATAAAGGCCGTCTTTTCCAGCGTGTTTTCGTCGTCGTCGACAAAGCGGAACAGGTTCCAGCCGATGCGGACCACGTCCCCGTTGTTGAGCCGCTGGCGGCTGTCGATCCGGATGTCGTTAACGTAGGTGCCGTTGGTGCTGTTGGCGTCGGTGATGTAGTGGTCGGTGGTGCCTTCCAGGTAGGCGTTGGACTCGATATCGACCACCGCGTGATGACCGCTGACGGAAATCTCGTCGATCTGGATGTCGTTGTTCGGGTGCCGGCCGATGTTCACCCGGGAGCCGGTCAGGTCGAAGTTCGTCACCACCAGGTTGTCGACCAATTGGGAAAGCGCTGCCATGTCAGGACTCCTTGAGAATCATTACTACGGACACATTGTCCTTGGCCCCATTGTCGAGGCTGGTGTCGATCAGGGTGCGGACCTGATCCCGGGCCGTTGACCGGCGCGCCAGCAGGCCGGTCCATTCGGCTTCGGGAATCGCCTCGGGCAGACCGTCGGAGCACAGCAGCAGGCGCTCGCCCGCGGCCAGCTTCAGCCGGCTCAGGCTGGGGGCAGGCTGCTCCGAAGAACCCAGGGCCTGGGTCAGGACGTTGCGAAAAGGTATGTTCGGCGCATCGGACTCGCGGATGCTGCCGTCGTCAATCATGTTCTGGACCACGGTGTCGTCGCGGGTGCGGCGGCTGAGTGTATCGTTGCTGATCAGGTAGCAGCGCGAGTCGCCTATGTGGGCGATCAGCGCGTCGTCTCCCTGGACCCAGGTGGCCACGACGGTGGTGCCCATGTTGCCCAGCGCCGGGTCCTCCTCGCGCAGGGCCTGGATCTGCTCGTTGGCGTCGCGAATGGCGTCGTGTACTGCCGCCACCTGCGCCTCATCGCCTATCAGGCCCTGGCTGATGAGCGGGGCGAGACGCTGCACGATGGCATTGACCGCCACCTGGCTGGCGATTTCACCGCCTTTATAGCCGCCCATGCCGTCCGCCACGATGCCCAGCACCCGGCTGCCGTCCGGACTGACGTGCCAGGCGATGGCATCCTGGTTGCTGATGCGGCGGGTGCCGATATCCGTGACTCCGGTGGCGGTGAGCGTCATCAGGAAGCCTCCTTGCTGCCTTCACGCACAGCGGCCCGGCGCAGGGCATCGGCCATCGCGCCTGCACTGGCGAAACGCTTGGCCGGGTCCCGCTGGATTGCTTTGTTGATCAGCCGGACCACGCCGTCGGGCAGATCCGCGTTGTATTCGCGCACGCTGCGCGGGCGCTTGTTGAGAATCTGGTAGGTCAGGTTGGCCAGGGTGTCGGCGTTGAACGGTGTGGCGCCGGAGACCAGCCGGTAGAGGGTCACGCCCAGGCTGTATATGTCCGATCGGCCGGTGACTTTCTGGCCCTTGAGCTGCTCGGGGGACATATAGAGCGGGCTGCCCATGACATTGCCCGTCTTGGTGCGGGAATCGTCCGCAATCTTGGCGATGCCGAAGTCGGTGATTTTCACGTCTCCGCTCCTGGCGTCGTAGATGATGTTGCCCGGCTTGATGTCGCGATGGACGATCTTCTGCCTGTGGGCGTAGTCCAGCGCTTCGGCCACCTGGGCCAGTACTTCCAGTACCACCGGCAGGCGCAGCAGTTGGCCGGCCTTGCCATACACGCTCAGCGGCCGGCCTTCGGCGTAGTCCATGGCGATAAATGCCAGGTCCGCTTCCTCGCCTACATCATAGACCGTGACGATGGCCGGGTGGTTCAGGCGTCCGGCGGCTTCGGCCTCGCGGAAGAACCGGTCCTTGAGCTCCTTCAGCTCGGTGCCGTCGAACTGTGCGTAGCTGAAGGTCTTGATTGCCACCTGTCGGGCGATCTTGGGATCCTGACCCAGGTACACCACGCCCATGGCGCCGCGGCCCAGTTCCCGTTCGACTTCGTAGCGGCCCAGCGTGGGCTTGCTCACGGCCTGGTCGGGCAGCACCAGGGTGCTGGTGACGTCATAGCCGCTTCCCGTCGGGGTGACGGTCGTGGTCTGGCTGAACTTCTCGAGTGTTTCCAGGCGCTTGGCGACATCGCGGAAACCGCGCCGCTGATCCATGATCTGGCGATATGTGGCCGCGGCAGCCTCATACTGGCGCTTGCGTTCCTGCTGGATGGCGATGTCGTACTGCAGGGCCAGGGTGCGCTGCCCGGGCGGACAGTGCGCCAGGGCGGCCAGGGCGTCTTCCGGCTTTCCCTGTTGAAGCAGCAGCCGGCCCAGTTGCAGGCGCGCCTGCCGCACGTTGCGCTGAAGCGTGTGGATCTCGCGGTACGGCTGCATCCAGAACAGCATGATCAGGTAGCCGGGGAGAAGTACGGCGTTGACCGCCCCCAGCGGCAGCCACGTCTGGCGGTACAGCAGCAGGGACGCCTGGGTGATGGCCAGCGCGATCACCGCCAGGGCGACCAGCAGTGTTGTGAGCGCCGTGCCCAGCCCCGGCATGCCCATGACCAGCAGGGCGGTCGCACCTCCGGTCAGCCCCAGTTGCAGATAGGGCGTCCAGGCAGGGCGGTGCAACGAGTGCTGATCCATAAAGGCAGTGAGGGCGGGGCCGTTGTCGGGAATGGCGGTCTCGGCGGCGTTGGCCGGAATGTCCCACACGGCGTTGAAAATGGCGTGGTCGATGGTGTGGACCAGAGGCATCCGGTCAGCGCTGAAGGCGACCCAAAGAGCGAGCGCGACCACGACCAAACGCAAGCTGAACATATGGGAAAACAGAAAGCGAATGACGTGCACTCCGTGAAAAGATGTAAAACGCCTTCGCGGAGTCTAGAGGCTGGCCCGGGCAGGTCATATAGGAACTTTTTGAATTTTTGTAAGCGATTGTTTTCGAACGCGCCCTGATGGGCAGGCGAAAAGGCCGGGGCGGCGACGGCAACCGCACCCGGCACGCGGCCGCTTCAGCGCTGGCGGAACCAGACCTCGACGCGGCCGTTGCGGTTGGCACCCGCTTCCCCGCCGCTGCTGCCGACCGGCGCGTAGTGCCCGTAGCCGGTGTAGGCCTCCACGTTGATGTCCTGTTCCTTGCGCAGGGCTTTCTTGACCGACAGCGCCCGCAGTTCGGAAATCATCTGGGCGCGCAGTTCGTTGGACTGTTTGTCGGCATAGCCGATCAGCATCAGGTCGCGGCCGTCGGCGTGGTGGGACTGCAGGAACCGCTTGAGCCGGTCCAGGTCCCGTTGCGCCTTGTTGTCCAGCTTGGTGCGCCCCTCGGCGAAGCGGAAGTTGACGCTCAGGCGCTGGTAGTCCCGGGTGAGGCTGTTGAGAGTGGCCGGCACGCTGTCGCCCCGGTCGTCCTCGACCGCCTGGATGTTCTGGGAGATGTAGCCGGTCTGCTGCACGATTTCCTGCCCCTTGCGGCTTTGCACGAAGTCGAGGAAGTCGGCGGTGACCGGACGGTCGTCCGCGCCCAGGGAATACATGAACAGGCGGCGGGACAGCGGGTAATCCTCGGTGGCCACGTTCAGCCGTGAGGGGAGCAGGGCGGCCGAGCCGCCATCGGCAATCGCCAGGACCTTGCTATCGCGTACTGAGGCCAGCCCGGCGAACCCGATGCCGGCAGGGTCCTGGCTGACGTCGTCGGACAGCTGGTCGTTGGATTCGTAGCGCCGCGCGCTGTCGGTCAGCGAGTAATCACTGCCCAGTACCAGGTGGCGGAACGTGTCCCAGGTGCCTGACCGGTCGTCCCGCGCATAGACGTGGATGGGCCGATCGGGGCCGCCCAGCACCTGCCAGTTGCTGATCTGTCCGGCGAAGATCTGCGCCAGCGTAGTCTTGTCGAGCTGCGACAGAGCGTTGTCCGGATGGACCAGGATTGCCAGGCCGTCGATCGCCACCACATGCTCGCTCTGCGGGCTGCGTAGATCCACCCGGGAAACGAGCAGTGCCACTTCTTTGTCCTTGGCCGGGCGCGAGGCGGCGGCGATCTGCGCCGAACCGCCGTTGAGCCCCTTGAAACCGGTGCTGGAACCGTGAGCCTCGATTCGGGCCTCGAACGGCTTGCCCGAGAGGCTGGCGGTCAATCTTTTCTCGTTCTCCCGACGGGTTTCCTGGATACGGATCGAAGCGGCGTTGCGCTCTTTCAGGTAGCCGGCGACCAGGGCCGGAGCCAGCTCCGCGCCGATGGTGTTGGAGCCGTGGATTTCCAGGTCATTGGCGTGGGCGCACGCGGCCAGGAGGCCAAGTAGCCCGCCGCCGATCAGTCGGGCCAGTGGGCCGGAGAATACTGTCTGCATAGAGGACACTCCAGGTCGATAAAGCACGGCATCCTATGTCAGCAAGATGACAGTTAAGTGACATTTTAATGAAATCGTCATGATCAGAATCACGGCGAGCGCATCAGCCGCCAGGTTTGCGGGTGTCACACGAATTTAAGAACACAGGCGTACGCTTGGAAGGCGTCATTTAAGCCGCCAGGGTATTAAGGCGATTACCATAATGAATAGATGCCATAAAGGGATTGTTCGGGCCAATTCCACAGTGCTATTTTAGGGTTTAGCTGACATGTGTACGCCGAACGGTTTGCGCGGCATATGGACGCGCCAAGTTGCAGCGCAGGCGGCACGGAACGATTCGATGTGCACATAAAGGTTCGATGAGAGGAGAGCTACATGGCTACGGCGATTGAAGTGCAAGAAAAGAGAGAGGTCCTGGCGTCGCTGGAGCCTCTGGTCGAGGAACTGATGCAGCGCCATATCGACGAGCGGCGCCTGTGGATGCCCAGCGAATTCCTGCCCGCCAGTGAGGGCATGACCGCTGAACAGATCAAGTACATCCAGGATCTGCAGGAGCGGGCCCGTGGTCTGCCGGATTCGGTGCGTGTTTCCCTGGCCCTGAACCTGCTGACCGAAGAAGGGCTGCCGCATTTCCATCGCCTGATTGCGGTGCATCTGGGTACCGGCAACGCCTGGGAGCGCTGGAACTTCCTGTGGACCGCCGAGGAAGACCGCCATGGCTGCGCCCTGCACGACTACGTGCGCGACTCCCGTGTGTTCAATATGGAAGCCTTTGAAAAGCTCCAGTACCTCTATCTGGAAGCCGGTTTCGACCCGGACTGGCACGACGACCCGTACCAGCTGCTGGCCTACACCAGCCTGCAGGAACGCGCCACCCAGTCTGCCCACGCCAACACCGCCAAGATCGCGGCCAAGTACGACCCGGTGATCCAGCGCCTGCTGGGCCACATCGCCGCGGACGAATCCCGTCATTTCCGTTTCTATCGCGACGCCTTCCGCGGGCTGCTGGAAGTGGACAGCACAAAGGCGATGCAGTCGGCGCTGAAAGTCATGCCGCGCCTGGCGATGCCGGGTCACAACATCGCCGGCTACGACGACATGGCCGACGTGGTGCACCGCGCCAACATCTATGGCCCGCGCGATTACCGCAAAGTCGTCCAGGAGTGCCTGGACAGCTGGGGCATCGCCGACCTGACGCCGGTGGACGCGGCGGGCCGCGAAGCCCAGGACAAGATGATGGCCGTGCCCAAGCGTCTGGACAAACTGGCGGACATTCTGGAGCGCCGCATGCGTTCCAAGAGTTTCACCTTCGATTTCATCAACCAGCGGATCATGGAATTCGAGGTCTGAATTCCGCCAGGCAGCCCGGCCTGATCAGCCGGGCTGCCTGATGCTGGCTTCCCCGCGTTGCTCTCCCCACCGCAGCGGCCACAGTGTCTGACCGGACCGCGGCCTACCCTGGCATTCACCCCGTTGATTTTCGTAATAACCACCGCGCACTCCCGCATGGGGGCATACAGGTGTTATTTTCAGACCTTCAGTACGCCGACGGTGGATAACAGGAGGTTTGATCGTGGTTGATTTCAGCATGGCCCTGGGCCGTATTCGTCTCTCGCAACCGGTGATCCAGGCGCCCATGGTCGGTGTGTCGACGCCGGATCTGGCCGCTGCGGTGTCCAACGCCGGCGGCCTGGGTTCGATTGGCATCGGCGGCAGTTCCGTGGAGCAGGCGCGGGCGATGATCGAAAAGACCGAGGGTCTGACCCGCCGCCCCTTCAACGTGAACGTGTTTTGCCATGCGCCGGCCAAACCCGATGGGGAACGCGAGTCGGCCTGGCTCGATTACCTGGCACCCAGGTTCAACGCCGTCGGCGCGGAGCCGCCGAAGTCCCTCGAAACACCGTACCCCAGCTTTCTGGAAAACCGCGCCATGCTGGATCTGCTGCTGGAGACCCAGCCGGCGGTGGTCAGCTTTCACTTCGGCCTGCCGCGGCAGGACTGGATCGACGCCCTGCGCGATGCCGGCATCACCCTGTTGGCCACGGCCACCAGTCTGTTCGAGGCCCAGGAAATCCAGAGCGCTGGCCTGCATGGCATCATCGCCCAGGGGCGGGAAGCCGGCGGCCATAGCGGCGTGTTCGATCCCCAGCGCGGTGATCCGGATTTGGGCACCTTGCCTCTGGTGCGGCTGCTTGCGGCCCAATGCCGCCTGCCGGTGATCGCCGCCGGCGGCATCATGGACGGGCGCGGCATTCGCGCTGCCCTGGACCTGGGCGCCGTGGGCGTGCAGATGGGCACCGCCTTTATCCTGACGCCGGAATCGGCCGCCGACGACGCCTACCGCGCCCGCTTCCAGGCGGGTGCCGCCATCCGTACCGCCATCACGTCGGTCATCTCCGGTCGCCCGGCGCGGGGCTTCGTCGATCGCTGGTGGAAAGAGGTGGACGGCCCCGGCGGCCCGGAGCTGCCCGACTATCCGATCACCTACACCGCCGGCAAGGCGCTCAAGGCCGCCGCGCGGGCGAACGGCGAGTCCGGCTTCGACGCTTGCTGGGCAGGGCAGGGTGCGGCCCTGGCCCGCGCGTTGCCGGCGGGCGAACTGGTGGTGCGACTGGGCGAGGAGCTGGAACGGGCGTCCGCCTTCGGCGGTTAGCGGTCCGGTAGCGAGGCGGCCATCGTCGTTTCGGTTTATCATCGCGTGAATGCCGCAAAAAAGAACGGTTACGGGCTTGGCCACCTGCGGATGAGCGGCGCCCCTACCAGACAACCAGGATGATCCTATGACCTTTCCCCGCCTGCCGGCTTCGGCCTGGTTTATCATTGCCGCCGGCTCCTGCCTGCTGATGCTGGCGTTCGGGTTTCGCGCCAGTTTCGGGCTTTTCGTGCAGCCCATGTCGGCCGCCAACGACTGGGGGCGGGATCTGATTGGTCTGGCACTGGCGATCCAGAACCTGGCCTGGGGGCTCATCGCGGTCCTGGCGGGCGGTCTGGCGGACCGTTTCGGTAACGTGCGGGTGTTGGTGGTGGGCGCTTTGCTCTACGCCGCCGGGCTCTGGATCACCGGGGGCGTGCAGACGCCCTGGGGGCTGCACATGGGCGCCGGGCTTCTGGTAGGCGCTGGCATCGCCGGAACCGGTTTCGGGATCGTGCTGCCGCTGATGGCTAAGGCGGTCAGCGAGGACGACCGGCAGTGGGTGCTGGGCGTGGGTACGGCGGCCGGTTCCATGGGGCAGTTCCTGATCGTGCCGCTGGCGCAGCAGTTCATTGACTGGCTGGGCTGGACCGGTGCGCTGCACGTCATGGGTCTGATGGCGCTGGGAATGATCGCCCTGGCCATGCCCCTGGCGCGTTGGGTCAAGCCCGGCTCCGCCGGCGTCAGCGCCACGGGCGAAGACAGCATGGCGCGGACCATCGGGTTGGCTCGCGGGCATCTGTCCTACTGGCTGTTAACCCTCGGCTTCTTCGTGTGCGGTTTCCATCTTGCTTTCATCACCGTACATTTTCCGGGCTACCTGACGGACAACGGTTTCGATCCGGATGTGGCGGCCTGGTCCATCGGTTTGATCGGGCTATGCAACGTGGTGGGGGCCATGGTGTCCGGCTATATTTCCGGTCGCGTCTCCATGAAGCGGGTGTTGATGTTCATCTACATCACTCGCGGCGTCGTGACCGTAGCCCTTCTGGTACTGCCGCTGTCGCTGGCATCGGTGCTGACGTTCAGTTGCCTGACCGGGTTCCTGTGGCTGGCGACGGTGCCGCCCACCACCGGCCTGGTGGCGACCATGTTCGGCACGCGCTACATGGCGACGCTCTACGGCGTGGTGTTCCTGGGCCACCAGTTGGGCAGTTTTACCGGCGTATGGCTGGGCGGCTGGATCTACGAGCGGACAGGCAACTACGACGCAGTCTGGTGGGCCGGTGTAGCCCTGAGCCTGGTGGCGGTCGCCTTGCACGCCGGAATCCGTGAACGGCGGGTCGACAACCTGGCGCCGGCGGCGGTCTGACTCAGCGTCAGGCCGCGTTCCCGGCCGCCACGCCGGAGGCCCAGGCCCACTGAAAATTATGGCCGCCCAGGTGGCCGGTGACGTCGACCACTTCGCCGATAAAGAAGAGATCGGGGCGATCGTTGACCGCCATGGTGCGCGATGACAGCTGCCGCGTATCCACGCCGCCCAGGGTCACCTCGGCAGTGCGGTAGCCTTCCGTGCCGGCGGGTTTGATGTGCCAGCGATTGAGCGTCTGGGCCACCTGCTCGATGTCGCTGTTCTTGTAGCCCTGCAACGGGCCCTGCCACCCGTTCAGGTCGTTGAACGCCTGGGCGAAGCGCTTGGGCAGGTGCTGGTTCAGGTAGTGGGCCACTGTCGATTGGGGCCTGGCCTTGCGTTGTGCCATCAACGCTTCGGCGGCATTCTCGCCGGGCAGGAGGTCGACGGCCAGCGCATCGCCGGGCTCCCAGAAACTGGAGATTTGTAGCATGGACGGGCCACTGAGGCCACGATGCGTCACCAGCATGGGTTCGCGGAAGTGTTCGCCGTTGCAGTGCACGTCCACCGGGCAACTGATGCCGGACAGCGGCGCCAGCTGTTCCTTGAGTTCCGGATGCAGGGTGAAGGGCACCAGGCCGGCGCGGGTGGGCAGGACTTCCAGTCCGAACTGGCGAGCGATGTCGTAGCCGAAGCCGGTCGCGCCGAGGGTCGGGATCGACAGCCCGCCGCATGCAATCACCAATGACGCGCATTCCAGCGGGCCGCTGCCGGTTCTCAGTCGGAAGCCTTCCGCCAGAGGTTCCACCTTGTTCACCGTCGTCTTCAGTCGCACCTCGGCGCCAGCCCACTCGCACTCGGTCAGCAGCAGGTTGACGATGTCCTTGCTGGAATCCCGGCAGAACAGCTGCCCCGCCGCCTTTTCTTCGTGTTCGATGCCGTGGCGCTCCACCAGGTCGAGGAAATGCTGTGGCGTGTAGCGTTTGAGCGCCGAAATGCAGAAGTGCGGGTTGGCGGAGAGAAAGTTGGACGGCGTGCTGTTGAGGTTGGTGAAGTTACAGCGTCCGCCTCCGGACATGAGGATCTTCTTGCCCGCCTTGCTGGCGTGGTCGATGACCAGCACGCGGCGTCCGCGATAGCCGGCCGTGGCGGCGCACATCAGGCCAGCGGCCCCGGCGCCGATAATGATGACATCGTAGTTTGCGGGCATGATCGGGACACTGGCGGGTGAATGACTGGCCGGGGATTATACGGTTTTCGACCGCGCCCGTCTTGCGATGCCACCTTTGGCTATAATAAAAACAGGATCAATGCCCAAAAGCTAAAATGCCTGCGTGGCCCAGGAGCGGTGATGAGCAACATCGAGAAGACGCCTTCGCTGTCCTCGTCGAGGGACTGCCCCACTGTCGACGGGCGCCGCGACATCCAGCGGGTGGCTGCCCGAACCAGCGAGGTGGGCGGCATTCCCGTGGCCCGATCCGTGCCCACCCGGGAGCGACGAATGATCGGCGCCTGGTGTTTCCTGGATCACATCGGCCCGGTAACGCTTCAGCCTGGTGAGGCCGGCATGCGTGTAGGACCGCATCCTCATATCGGTCTGCAGACCTTCACCTGGATGATCGAGGGCGAGATCCTGCACCGGGACAGCCTGGGCTCAAGGCAGGTGATCCGCCCGGGTGAGGTTAACCTGATGACCGCCGGTCGGGGCATCGCCCACACCGAGGAATCGGTGGAGGCCTCGGGCGCGCTGCATGCCGTCCAGCTCTGGATCGCCCTGCCTTACGCCGACCGCGAAACCGATCCGCGCTTCGATCACTATCCCTACCTGCCGCGCTGGGAAGAGCAGGGCGCTGACATGACCCTCCTGGCCGGCCACTTCCGGGATCACAACGCGCCGACGCTGCTGTTTGCGCCGTTGCTTGGCATGGACATCCATCATCCGGCGGGCGGCGCCTTCCACCTCCCGCTCCGGCCTGATTACGAATACGGACTGCTACCGCTTGAGGGCGACTTCCGGGTGGATGGCGAAACCTTTGGCGCCGACCAGCTGGCGTACCTGGGCACAGGGCGTAACCGCATCGATATCGAGGCCCCGGCCGGCGGCCGCGCGATCTTTCTCGGTGGCGAACCCGTCGAAGACGAGATTCTTATGTGGTGGAATTTTGTGGGCTATTCGAAAGAGGAGATCGCCCGGGCCCAGTTGAAGTGGGAAACCGGTAGCGAGCGTTTCGGGGAGGTGCCGGGATACAACGGCGAGAAACTGATGCCGCCGCCGATTCCCTGGAAGATACCGGGATAACGGCGGGGCGAAGGTTTCCGGTCGGGCAGCGCCCGACCGGAGACAGGCGGAATCAGGCCGCCTTCAGTGTTTGCATGTCGATGACGAAACGGTACTTCACGTCACCCTTCTTCATGCGCTCGTAGGCGGCGTTGATGTTCTGGATGTCGAGCATTTCGATATCGCAGGTGATGTCGTGCTCGGCGCAGAAATCCAGCACCTCCTGGGTTTCCGGCATGCCGCCGATCAGCGAGCCCGCCAGGACACGGCGCTTCATGACCAGGGCTGCCGCTTCCAGTGCGGGATCCACCGGCTCGAGCAGGCCCACGATGATGTGCTTGCCATCGAACTTGAGGCTGTTCAGGTATGGGTTCAGGTCGTGCTGGACCGGTACGGTATCGAGCATGACATCGAACGTCTCGGCGGCAGCGGCCATCTGCTCCTCGTCGGTGGAGATGATGACGTGGTCCGCGCCCTGCTTCTTGGCTTCGGCCACCTTGCTATCGGAGCGGGTGAAGATGGTTACTTCCGCGCCCAGGGCCTTCGCGAACTTCACGCCCATATGGCCCAGACCGCCCATGCCGATGACGCCGACCCGGTCGCCGGCTTTCACGCCGTAGTGACGCAGCGGTGAATAGGTGGTGATGCCCGCGCACAGCAGCGGTGCCGCTGCGGCCGGATCCAGTTTTTCCGGCACCTTGACGACAAAACGCTCGCTCACCACGACCTGCTCGGAGTAACCGCCGTAAGTGACGGAATGATCGTGACGATCCTCGCCGTTGTAGGTGGGGGTGTTGCCTTCCAGGCAGTACTGCTCCAGACCGGCTTCGCAAGCGGAACACTGGCGGCAGGAATCCACCATGCAGCCGACACCGACCACGTCGCCTACCTGGAATCCGGTGACGTCGCTGCCAACGGCGGTCACGCGGCCGACGATCTCGTGGCCCGGAACCACCGGGTACTGGGTCATGCCCCAATCGTTCTCGGCGAAGTGGATATCGGTGTGGCAGACGCCGCAATAATCGATTTCGATGGACACGTCGTCCGGGCGGGGTTCGCGGCGATCAATGCGAAATGGGGCAACGCCCGATGTTTCGGACTGGGCGGCATAAGCCTTGGTATTCGCCATAACGGGTTGTCCTCCTGGACGGGAGTGAATAAGAAACCCCTCGACTGTGCCTGTCGTGCCCGACGGCGAACACCGACGATCCTGCAGGATGATTGCCTGATCCTGCAGGACGCCTGTTCTGGCTCAAATCCTGCTCAGAAATTCACCTGCCCCTCCAGGAAAGGCACCGCCTGGCCGGCGATTCGCACGCGATCGCCGGCCAGCCGACAGCGCAGTTCGCCGCCCCGGGTGGACACCTGTTGTGCCCGCAACTCGGTTTTTCCTAGGCGCTCGGCCCAGAACGGCGTCAGCACGCTGTGGATGGAGCCGGTGACTGGGTCTTCGTCGATGCCGTCGGCGGGGCAAAAGTAACGGCTGATGAAATCGCGTGACTCGGCGTCACCGGGCGCGGTAACGATCACGCCGCCGCGCTCAAGCTGCTTCAGCCGACGCAGGTCCGGATTCAGCGCGCGTACCGCCGCCTCGCTCTCCAGAACCACCAGATAGTTGGCGTCGACATTGACCCGGTAGACCTCGTCCGGCGCACCGGGGATGGCTTCGCGGATGAGGTTGGGCGTCGCCATCGCATCGAACGGCAGGCTGGGGAAATCCAGTTCCAGCCAGTCGTTGTCGAGCTGGCGGACGGCCAGAGGGCCGCTCAAAGAGCGAAAGCGGACGACCTCGTCCGTCCAG
This sequence comes from Marinobacter bohaiensis, assembly GCF_003258515.1. Taxonomy (NCBI): domain Bacteria; kingdom Pseudomonadati; phylum Pseudomonadota; class Gammaproteobacteria; order Pseudomonadales; family Marinobacteraceae; genus Marinobacter; species Marinobacter bohaiensis. Next base: position 239,671 of record NZ_QGEH01000004.1, on the reverse strand, counting down.
CCCAGCCGATGGAACAGCACCCAGGCGGAGGCCAGGGTGGCGTGGCCGCACAGGGGCACTTCGGTGCCGGGGGTGAACCAGCGGATATGGAAGTCGGCCTCGCTGCCGGCCGGCTCGCGCACGAGGAAGGCGGTTTCCGACAGGTTGTTCTCACCGGCGATCGCCTGCATCTGCGCGTCCGGCAGCCAGTGATCGAGCGGCATGACGGCCGCCGGATTGCCGCTAAACGGCTGGTGGGCGAAGGCGTCGACCTGGTACAGCGGTAGTGAAATCATGTCTGAAGTTCCTGCTCCATGGTGAAAGATCGGGCGTGTGGTTCGGAGAGCGGACGTCGCACGTTCGGGTGCTGGGCAAACGATAGCAGCTCCGCATCGCCGTAGAGGTGGATGCGTTGACCGCTGCGGCACAGGATCCGGTGATTCGCCTCCGGCATGCAGCCGATGTAGCCGGCTTCGGTGAGGCGATCACAGGCGTTCGCCACCGTCATGGTGTGGGGCCTGGCCCAGTGAACATAAAGCCCTAACAGGTCGTTGCGCATGACGTTGTCCTCTTCCGATGAACCCGTCTTGCATTCTCCCCAGACCCAAGAGACCATAACAGATCCAGGGATTGGGAAGTTGAACCGGTACAGGGTAGTGGCGAGGCGAACTGTTCCGGTTGCTTGAAGGCTTATCTGTACCGTCCCCGCACCCCGTTCTTCTGGGAAGATGTCAGGGAAACTGCCCCAACGGCGGCCTCGCCGGGCAGGCGTTCAGGAAAGGAAGGAGCACAGCCATGTCCGTTCTCTATGCACAGCTGGCGGATCAGATCCAGCAACTGATCAAGGATGGTGTCTACCGCTCGGGCGATCGATTGCCCGGCGTCCGGGTGCTCAGCCGCCAGTTCGGGGTGAGCATCTCCACCGTGCTCCAGGCTCACCAGACCCTGGAAAGCCGCGGTTATCTCGAAGCGCGTGAACGCAGCGGTTACTACGCCCGGGTCCCGCGCCAGGAGGCACCCATCCCGGTGATGCCTCGCCCGCGAACCCGGCCCGCCCCGGTGACGGCCCGGGACATGGCGCTGGACCTGTGCTCGGTGGAACGCAAGAACATGGTGGCCATGGGCGCGGCGGTGCCCCACGCCGACTTCCTGCCCATGCGCCAGATCCAGCACGCCACCATCTGGGCGGCGCGCCAGGGGCTGGAAACCCTCGACTACGCCTTCCCGGGCAAGGACGCGTTTCGCCGTCAGATCGCCCAGCGTATGACCAATCTGGGCGTGGTCACCACCCATGAGGACATCATCGCCACCAACGGTGCCCAGGAAGCCATCATCCTGGCGCTGCGGGCGGTCACCAGGCCCGGTGACATTGTCGCAGTGGAATCGCCCTCGTTCCCCGGCATCCTGCAGGCGCTGGAAGTGGTCGGCCTGCGGGCGCTGGAAATCCCCACCCATCCGGTGGAAGGGCTGAGTCTGGAAGGGCTGGAACTGGCCCTGGACCAATGGCCGATCAAGGCCTGCGTGGTGGTGCCCAATCACAGCAACCCGTTGGGTGTGCGCATGCCGGACGAGCAGAAACGGCGCCTGGTGCGGTTGCTGGATGACGCCGGTGTGCCGCTGATCGAAGACGACATCTACGGCGACCTGCCGTTTGAAGGGGAGCGGCCGCGCCCGGCGAAGTCGTTCGACGAGACCGGCAACGTCATTTACTGCAGCTCCTTCTCCAAAACCATCTCCCCGGGGTTGCGCCTGGGCTGGATCGTACCGGGCCAGCATTTCGCCGCGCTCAGCCAGCAGAAATACTTCAACAACCTGGCGACGGGCTCGATTCCGCAAATGGCGGTGGCGCATTTCCTGGAGCAGGGCGGCTACGACCGTTATCTACGCTCCGCGCGACAGCGCTACCGGGAGGCCACCGAGCGGCTGCGTTCGGCGATCATCCGCGACTTTCCCGAAGGTACGGCGGTCAGTCGGCCCATGGGCGGCTTTGTGCTCTGGGTGCAGTTGCCCAACCGGGTGTCCGGGACGGCCGTCTTCCAGGCGGCGCGGGAACGGGGCATCAACATTGCCCCGGGGCGTATGTTCTCCACCACCGACAAGTACGAGGATTGCATCCGCCTCAATGGCGCCAACCCCTGGAGCGAGCGGATCGACGAGGCCATCCGCACCCTGGGAGCGCTGGTGGCCCAGCGGGGCGGGTAGTGCCGGACCATGGGGTAGTCGTTGTCAGGCTTCGGTCGCCGGGGCCTGGACCGGAAAATGCGCGAACACCCGCGCCGCCACTTCGTTGGCCCATACCCGATAGCCGGCCGGTCCGGGATGAAAGCCGTCGGCGGCCATCAGGTCCGGATCGTTCTCGAACAGCACGCTGATCCGCTCGGTCCGCTCCAGTGTCGGCAGCCGCCTTCCCAGGCCGTTATTGAACTGCCGCGCCCGATCGCCGAGATAGCGGCGTAGTGGCTGGGGCAGGGCAAGGAAATAATCCATCGGCGGCACGTCGGTAAACAGGATCAGGGCCGGCTGGTAGCGCTCATGCAGTTCGCGGATCAGGCGTTCCACCTGCCCCAGCCAGCGTCGCGGTGGAATCGACGACACCACGTCGTTGACCCCCAGGGAGGTGACAATAACGTCCGGCCGGAGGTCCGGGAGCGGCGCGTCGTCACCCAGATAGTCTTGAACCCGCCTGCCGTTTCTCGCTTCCAGATGCCACGTCACCCGGTAGCGACGGGCCAGGCGGTGCACAACCTGGCCGGCCAGCGCCTGCTCCTGGGTGTCCGCCCCCACGCCGGCGGCGGCCGAGTCGCCCAGGATCAGCAGGTTCAGCGGCGGCCCCTCGCCGGCGACGCCCTGGCGGGGCCCGTCCGCTTCCGGAAGCCGGGGCGTTCGCGCCCGCACGTAACGGCCTTCCAGCAGCAGTACGGGCAACAGTGGAATTGTCAGCAGCGGGTGCATGGACCGGCCTCCTCAGTTCGGCATGCGCAGGCCGCCATCCAGACGGATGGTCTCGCCATTGATCATGGGATTCTCGATGACCTGCTGGACCAGCCGGGCAAATTCCAGTGGCCGGCCGAAACGCGCCGGAAACGCCGATTGCCCGGCAATGCCGTCTTTCACCGTCTGGGGCAGGCGTTCGGTCATGGGTGTGGCGAACAGGCCCGGGGCGATGGTGTTGACGCGAATGCCGTATGCGCCCAGCTCACGGGCGGCGGGCAGGGTCAGCGCCACGATGCCGCCCTTGGATGCGGCGTAGGCGGCCTGGCTGGACTGGCCGTCGAAGGCGGCGATGGACGCGGTATTGATGATCACCCCGCGCTCGCTGTCGGCGTTGTGTTCGCGATCTTTCATGATGGCGGCCGCCAGGCGCAGGCTGTTGAAGGTGCCGATCAGGTTGGTTTCCACGACACCGCTGAAACGCTCCAGGGCCATCGCTTCGCCCTTGCGCAGGATTTTCTCCGCCGTGCCGACGCCGGCGCAGTTGATGACCGCCGCCATGGGCCCGAGTTCGTCCCGGACCCGGTGGTAGGCCCTCTCGGTCTGCCGGGGATCGCGCACGTCGCAGGGAACGGCGATGCCGCCGACGTCGCTGGCCAGTTGCCGGGCGCGCTCTTCCCCTCGCGCCAGGATGGCCACCCGCGCCCCGAGGTACGCCAGGTGGCGGACGGTGGCCGCGCCCAGGCCCGATGAGCCGCCGGTAACCACAATGACCGACTGGTCAATCTCCATTGTCACGCCTCTTCCGTTGTCCGGTGTGGCGCTGGTCGGCCACCTGATAAAACATGTTGTTGCTTATTAAGTTCTTGAGTTTGTACTGGTATTTGGTAAATGGCAATCGCCGCCGCAAGATGCGGTGGCGAGTGAATTGGCCCGATCGGACCGGTGATCGGGCCCGTGATGCTGGGCAATCCGACGGACGTTGCCGTATTATTAAGCAGTATTGAAGCAGTTGCTTTAATCGGATCATCCTCATCAACCAGGCGCCCAAAACAACAAGATGCGCCGGAAGGAGGTCACATGACCGTCAGCACGACGTCAGCCAGTTCCACCCCGGCCGATATCGATGTCGCGCCGCGCCACGTTAGCTTCGACGTGAGCGGTGAGCTCCGGCAACTCTGGCACGGCAACAACCTGTTCCGCACCGCGTTCTTCAATGCGCTGTCCCTCCAGTTTCCGGACGGCGAGCAGCAGTTCATCGACTCGGTGCGCCTCTACCGGGACCGCATCGACGATCCCAAGCTCCAGCGCGAAGTGCGCGGTTTCATCGGCCAGGAAGCGCTGCACGGCCGCGAGCACCGGGCCTATAACGAAGGGCTCAAAGTGCGAGGCTACGACATCGACCGCCTCGATACCCGCTTCCGCCGCCACATGGCGTGGGTGAAGAAGCTATCGCCTTCCCGGCAGCTGGCCGGGACCTGCGGTGCGGAGCACTACACCGCCGTATTGGCCAACGCGATCCTGGCGCACCCGCAGTGGATGGCCGGCGCGTCACCGACGATGCGCGCGCTGTGGCGCTGGCACGCGATCGAGGAAACCGAGCACAAGGCCGTCGCCTTTGACGTGTATCGCCACTGCGTCGGCAACGAACGGCTGCGTAAGGTGGTGTTCCTGTTCGTCACCTACAACTTCTTCAAGTACACCTTCCTCAACACCTGCAGCATGCTGCGCAGCGAGGGCAAGCTGTGGAGCCTGCGCACCTGGCTCGATGGCCTGAATTTCCTGTGGGGGCGGCCCGGCGTGTTACGTCGCTGCCTGCCGGATTTTCTGGCCTATTTCCGTACCGGTTTTCACCCGTGGCAGCAGGACAACCGGGCGCTGCTGCGGGAGAACCTGCAGGAGCTGGAAGCGTCCTACGCCGCCGGCACCGCGGAAACCAGCCGAACTGCCTGACTTTGCAGGAGTTTACAGTTGCCCGAGGCAAACTGTGATATAGGTCTCATAGCGGCGTCGTGATCCATTCATGACGCCTGAGACGCCTGCCAGGGTGTCCCACAAAAAACATAACAAGCCCTCTCCGCCGGCGATGTCGACGCAGGGGGCAAGTGGAGAAGCAACATGCGAGTTGGTCTGATTGTCGATTCGGCCTGTGATCTGCCGTACGACTTTTCCCGCGACAAGGATATCTTCATCCTGCCGGTCACGGCGAAGATCGACGGACAAACCTACGTCGATGACCACAGCCCGGAAACCACCGCCCGTTTCTACGACAGCGGCCTGCTGCAGAAAGGGCACCACGCCGAGACCGAGGCCTACAGCGCCCAGCAGATCCACGATCTGTTTCTCGAGCGCATCGTGACCGAGTACGACGTGGCCATCTGTGAGACGGTGACCCGTTCGCGCAGCCTGGTGTACCAGAATGCCACCGAGGCCATGAACAGCGTCATGTCTCACTACCAGCCGGTGCGTGAAGCGGCCGGGCGGGACGGCAAGTTCTCCATGCGCGTCATCGACAGCAAACAACTGTTCTCCGGCCAGGGGCTGCTGGCCGCCCACACCCTGCGGCTGATCGAGGACGGGCTGGGCAAGAACGAGCTGCGTCAGCAGGTGGAAGCCTTCACCGACCGGATCTACACCTGCGCGATTCCCCGTGACCTGCATTACCTCCGCGAACGCGCCCGTCGCCGCGGTGATAAGAGCATCTCGGCGGTGGTGGCCTTCCTGGGCAAGGCGTTGAACGTCACCCCGGTGCTGATGAGCCGCAATTCGGAACCGGCGCCGGTGGCCAAGACGCTCAACTTCAACAGCGCCGCGGAGAAGGTGATCAACTACGCCGACAGTCGCGTCAAGGCTGGCCTGCTGACGCCATACGTGGTGCTGTCCTGCGGTTTTTCCTGGGAAGAGATCGAGGCGCTGCCGGGACTGGATCGCCTGCGTGAGACCTGTGCCGAGCACAAGGTCGAGCTGCTCATCTCGCAGATGGGCATCACCAGCAGCATCTACCTCGGGCCGGGCAGCCTGTGCCTGTCGCTGGCGGCCGAGGACCACAACTTCTCCGATCACCAGTAGCCGCCCGCTCGAGGCGGGGCCGGACTGGCCGGATCGGCCGCCTCTCGAGGCCGGCGGGGCAAACCCGCCGGCGTGCCCGCCGTGTTACGCTCGGTTGAAACATTCCCTTTTCCTGGAGCGCGGACGCACACCATCATGGCAGATCAACCGAACGGCCTGGCCGACCAGTTACTGGAAGCGCACATCAAGCATGAACTGTCCGCCCTGAAAGGCGCGAAATTGCGTAAGTTCGTCGCCGGCGAGGTGGACCGGCTGTTCGAGCTGGCCGACTCGGTGACGCTGAACGAGGCCGTCAGCGAGGACCAGATCCTGGGCGTGATCCAGCGGCTGGTGGTGAACATGGAGCTGGACGCCGGTATCCCGGAACTGGCGGGGGAAATGGCCAGCCAGGTGCTGTCGGCGCCGGTCCAGTCCGAGACCGAGCTGCGCGAAATCCTGAGCCGCGACCAGGCGGCGGCCTTCGTCGAGGAGTTCCTGCAACTGCGCGAGCACCGCGAGCGGCTGATCGGCGAGATCATGGCGCACCCGGTGTATCAGGAGCTGGTGTCGAACCTCGTCTATCACGGCCTGGTCAATTACCTGTACGAAGACAATCTGATTTCCCGCAATGTGCCGGGCGTGGGCTCGATGATGAAATTCGGCAAGCGCATGGCGACCCGCGCCGTGCCGGGCATCGACGAGACCTTCGAGAAGCGCATCAAGTCCTGGCTCAGCGACAGCCTGCCGGGCCTGTTGCAGCGCTCCGAGCAGTTCCTGCTGCGGGCGTTGTCCGACGACGAGCTGCGCGACACCATCATGGCGGCCTGGAACGGCGTCGAAGACCGTTCCCTGGCCGAGCTGCAGAACGGCCTGGGCGACCTGGAGTTGCAGGAATTCGTGGTGCTGGGCTACGAGTTCTGGCTGAGTTTCCGCAAGACGGCGTACTTCGAAGGGTGTTACCAGGCGGTGGTCGCACACCTGTTCGCCAAGTACGGCGACGAACCCCTGGCGACGTTGCTGGGCGATGTGGGAGTGACGCCGGCGGTGGTCATGGCCGAAGTGGACGCCTTTGCCCAGCCGACACTCGATCTGTTGCGCCAGTCCGGTTATCTTGAGGGGCTGTTGCGTCGCCGCCTGGCTCCGTTCTACCGCTCGGCGGCGGCGAAGAAACTGTTGGAAAGCTGAAGCCGCCGGGTCCCGGCGTGCTGCCGAGGATGTTGCAATGCCAAGCGCCGATCTCTTCTGGGCCTACCTGGTGGCCATTTCCCTGCTGACCGTGACACCCGGGGTCGACACCCTGGTGGTGATGCGTAACACCGCCCGCGGCGGCCTGCGCGATGGCGTGGTGAGCAGTCTGGGCATCTGTAGCGGGCTGTTCGTACACGCCACCCTGTCGGCGGTCGGCATCTCCCTGATCCTGTTGCAGACAGCCTGGGCCTTTACCGGGCTCAAATGGCTGGGTGCCCTGTATCTCGTCTGGCTGGGGCTGATGAGCCTGCGCCAGGCCTGGCGGGCCTCCGGTTCCGGATCGCCCATGCCGCGGGTCGAATCCGTGGGCGAGGGCGGCTACCGGCCCATGCGTTCGCTGCGCGAGGGCGTGCTGTCCAACGTGCTCAACCCCAAGACCGCCCTGTTCTACATGGCCTTCCTGCCGCAGTTCATCGATCCGGCCGGTGCCGCGTTTACCCAGTCGATCCTGCTGGCGGCGGTGCATTTCGTGATTGCCATGGTGTGGCAGACGTTGGTGGCGGTGATGATTGTGCGTTCACGCCGCTGGGGCGCGAAGCCCCGGCTCAAGCGGTTGCTGCATGGGCTGACGGGCGGTGTGTTTGTGGCGCTGGGGGCGAAGCTGGCGGTGACGCAGCCTTGATGTGAATCTTGGCGTATTGGGGCATTGTCCGGGGCCCTGGAGGGCCCTCCGAAGCTAAAAGCTTCGGGTACAGGGTCTGGCGTTCGCCGGTACTCGAAGGGAGAGCCAAGCGTTGTCTATCCGACTCTCGTTTCCGGGGAGTCGATGTAGCGGAAACTTCAGTTTCCGAGTCGCCCCAGGGGCGACCGCCGCCTTATCCGTAGACTGGTCACAATGGCCCGTTGAGCGCCCAATTTTCAAAGGCGTCAGACGCAAAAAAGGGAAGCTGCCAGACAGCTTCCCTTTTTTTGTTCGAGCGCGGGTCGAACCCGGCAGGCGCCTTATTTTTCCAGGTACTGGAACTTGTCCGGCTTGCCATCCCACTCGGCCGCATCGGGGAGGGGATCTTTCTTTTCCGTGATATTTTCCCACTTGCCGGCGAGCTCGGCATTGATTTCGATGTACTTTTCCTGGCCTGCCGGCAGCTCGTCTTCCGAGAAAATCGCTTCCGCCGGGCACTCGGGCTCACACAGGGCGCAGTCGATGCACTCGTCCGGGTCGATGACCAGGAAGTTCGGGCCTTCGTAGAAGCAGTCTACCGGGCAGACTTCCACGCAGTCGGTGTATTTGCACTTGATGCAGTTATCGGTAACGACAAATGCCATGTTGGTATCCCTGGTTTCTTGATCTATCTCATCAGTTGGCGAAGCGTGACGCGCGCCATAGGTCAGTTTCTCGCTCCGGCGTCCAGAACACCAGGCTGCTGACCGTTATTTATCTTGCGAGGGCGGTATTGTAGGGAGCGCCCCGCGAAGTAGCAAGCGCGTGGGCGGGCTCCCGAAAGGCTCATTTATTATAACCTTATGTTGCTCAGTTGCGTTGCATTAAGGTCTTGAGTTCATAAAGGCGATTGAGCGCTTCCCGCGGCGTGAGATCATCCAGATCAAGTTCCTCCAACGCCTGCTCGACTTCGCTGGGCGCAAAGCCGGAAAACATGTCGCCCTGGAAGCTGCCCGCCTCCGGCTCCCGTGCCGCTGGTCGGGGCTGGACTGGCGCCGGGCTGGACGCGGCGGGGGTTGCGGTGCCTTCGAGTCGCTGCAGCTGTTGCTTGGCGTTGCTGATCACGTCGCCCGGCACGCCGGCCAGTTGGGCCACCTGCAGACCATAGCTCTGGCTGGCGGGACCGTCGTGGACGGTGTGCAGGAAGACGATGCTGTCGTCGTGCTCGGTCGCCGTCAGGTGCACGTTCACCGCGTGCTTGAGCTGGTCGGCCAGCTGCGTGAGCTCGAAATAGTGGGTGGCGAACAGGGTGTAGCAGCGTACCTTCTGGGCCAGCTGTTCGGCAGTGGCCCAGGCCAGGGACAGACCGTCGAAGGTGCTGGTGCCGCGACCGATCTCGTCCATCAGCACCAGGCTGCTTTCGGTGGCGTTGTGCAGGATATTGGCGGTCTCGGTCATCTCCACCATGAAGGTGGAGCGGCCGCCGGCGATGTCGTCGGAGGAGCCCATGCGGGTGAAGATGCGATCCACCGGGCCGACCACTGCCCGATCCGCCGGGACGAAGCTGCCGGTGTAGGCCAGCAGGGCGATCAGTGCCGCCTGGCGCATGTAGGTGGACTTACCGCCCATGTTGGGGCCGGTGATGACCAGCATGCGGCGCTCGTTGTCGATCAGCAGGTCGTTGGGTACGAACGGCTCATCCAGCAGCTGTTCCACCACCGGGTGACGCCCGGCCTGCACGTCCAGCCCCGGCTCGCCGGAGAATTCCGGCGGGTTCAAACGCAGCGTGGTGGCGCGTTCGGCGAAGTTGCTCAGCACGTCCAGCTCGGCCAGGGCCTGGGCGGTGTCCTGCAGCGGCGCCAGCTGTTCGGCCAGGGTTTCCAGCAGCTCGTCGTAGAGGCCTTTTTCCCGGGCCAGGGCGCGGCTCTTGGCGCTCAGCGCCTTGTCCTCGAATTCCTTCAGCTCAGGCGTGATGAAACGCTCGGCGTTCTTCAGGGTCTGGCGGCGGATGTAGTCCACCGGCGCCTGGTCGGACTGGGCGCGGCTGATCTCGATGTAGTAGCCGTGCACCCGGTTGTAACCCACCTTCAGGGTGCTGATGCCGGTGCGCTCCTTCTCGCGGGTTTCCACGTCCAGCAGGAACTGGCCGGCGTTCTCGCTGATGTTGCGCAGGTCGTCCAGTTCCTCGTCGTAGCCTTCGGCGATGACGCCGCCGTCACGGATCACCACCGGCGGATTGTCGATGACCGCGCGGGTCAGCAGGTCGGCCAGCTCCGGGTAGGTGCCGGCGGTCTCGCGCAGGCTGGCGATGCGGTCGGAGGCGACGTCCCCGAGCACGTCCTGCAGTTCCGGCAGCAGCTTGAAGGCGTCGCGCAGGCGCGCCAGGTCGCGCGGTCGGGCCGAGCGAAGGGCGACGCGGGACAGGATGCGCTCAATGTCACCGACCGATTTGAGCAGGTCGTGCAGCGGCTCGTAATGGAAACCGTCGAGCAGGGCGTACACCGCGGCCTGACGCTCGCGCACGGTGGCCACGTCGCGCAGCGGCCGGTTGAGCCAGCGCCGGATCTGGCGCCCGCCCATGGCGGTGGCGGTGCGGTCCATGACCCAGGCCAGGGTGTACTGGGTGCCGCCGGTCAGGTTGGTGTCGATTTCCAGGTTCCGGCGGCTGGCGGCGTCCAGGATGATCGAATCCTCGCGCCGCTCCCGGGACAGCTTGCGGATGTGCGGCAGGGCCGTGCGCTGGGTCTCGCGGGCGTACTGCAGCAGGCAGCCCGCGGCGGAAATGGCCAGGGACAGGTCGTCGCAGCCGAAACCGGTGAGATCGCGCACCTGCAGCTGCTGGGTCAGCAGGCGGTGGGCGGTGTCACGCTCGAACAGCCAGGGGCCCTGGCGGCGGATGCCGGTGAAGCCTTCCAGCAGGTCCTCGAACGGGAAGTCCTCGCTGATCAGGATCTCCGCCGGACGCAGACGCTGCAGTTCGCCCTGCAGGGATTCAGTGCCGCTGAATTCCGCCACGGAGAAGCGGCCACTGGAAATATCCAGCGTCGCCAGGCCGAATTCCTCGCGGTGACTGAACAGGGCCACCAGCAGGTTGTCGCGACGGTCTTCCAGGAAGGCTTCGTCACTCAGGGTGCCCGGTGTGACGATGCGCACCACCTTGCGCTCTACCGGCCCCTTGCTGGTGGCCGGATCGCCGATCTGTTCGCAGATGGCAATGGACTGACCCGCCCGGACCAGGCGCGCGATATAACCTTCTGCCGAATGATAGGGCACGCCGGCCATGGGAATCGGCTGGCCGCCGGACTGGCCACGGGCGGTCAGGGTGATGTCGAGAAACTCCGCCGCCTTCTTGGCGTCCTCATAGAACAGCTCGTAGAAGTCCCCCATGCGATAGAACACCAGTTCGTTGGGGTGTTCCACCTTGATCTTGAGGTACTGCTGCATCATCGGGGTGTGCTTGGTGAGTTCAGTGGGGGCGACTGACATTCGGCATCCATTTCCTGGCGGTGAGCTGAAGCGGGCCATTGTAAGAAAAACCGGGAGGCGATGAAATGTGCCTGTCGGCGGTTCTGTCTGGCCGGGCGACAGGTGCCAGTTCACAGGATCTGTATCCGGGGCTAATCTTAAGTCAGCGGACAAAAAGTAAACGGCGTCGCGAAGTGGCACTGGCCTTGCTGGATTGCTTGGGTTTTCGGGTTGATACAGACGCACGGAGCGTTGTCCCGATGCCAGACCACTCAGACCCAAGCAGGGAGCCTGACCGTTATGTCAGAAGCCATCGCACTCGATCCTTACCGGCCCTATCCGGAATGCTTTGACGAACTGGTGGAGTCCTCCGGCTACGCCCGTCCCCAGGCACTGGCCATCACCCGGTTCATCATGCAGAACGGCCCGGACGAGCTGGTGCGTCGCCAGGCGGAGCTGGACCGGACCATTGCCGCCATGGGGATCTCCTTTACCGTCTATTCGGACAGCGAGAACATCGACCGGGCCTGGCCCCTGGACGTGGTGCCGCGCACCATTTCCGCCAGCGACTGGCAGCGCACCAGCGACGGCCTGAAACAGCGGTTGCAGGCGCTCAACCTGTTCATCAACGACCTCTATAACGGGCAGAAGATTCTTAAAGACAAGGTGGTGCCGTCGGATCTGGTGCTGAAATCCAAGAACTTTCTTGCGCCATGTCAGGGCTTCGAACCGGCCTACAAGGTCTGGGCGAACATCTGTGGCACCGACCTGGTGCGTGATGGCGAGGGTAACTTCCTGGTACTGGAGGACAATCTGCGCGTGCCGTCCGGCGTTTCCTACATGCTGGAGAACCGCACGGTGATGAAGCGCGTGTTCCCGGAACTGTTTGCCGAATCCACCATCGGTCCGGTGGACGACTACCCGGTGGAGCTCTGGAACATGCTGGCGTCGCTTTCGCCGCGGGACGACGTGACGCCCTGCATCGTGGTGCTGACGCCGGGTATCTATAATTCCGCCTATTTCGAACACAGCTACCTGGCCCAGCAGATGGGTTGCCCGCTGGCCCAGAACAACGATCTCTATGTCGATAACGACGTGGTTTACCTGCGCACTTTGCGGGGGCCGCAGCGGGTGGATGTGATCTACCGCCGCATCGACGACACCTTCATCGACCCGCAGGTGTTCCGCAAGGACTCGGCACTGGGTATTCCCGGTCTGATCGGAGCCTGGCGTGCCGGTAATGTGGCCATCGCCAACGCGCCCGGTTCCGGTGTAGCGGACGACAAGGTGGTCTACGCCTTCGTGCCTGAGATCATCCGCTATTACCTCAAGCAGGAGCCGCTGATCGACAACGTGCCCACCTATCTGTGCATGGACGAGAAGGAGCGCGAGCACGTGCTGGCCAACCTCGACAAGCTGGTGGTCAAACCCGCCAACGAGTCCGGCGGCTACGGCATTCTCATTGGCCCGCGCGCGTCGGAGGAGGAACGCGCCCGTTGCGCCGCGTCGATCCGCGAGAACCCGCGCAACTTTATCGCCCAGCCCACGCTCAACCTGTCCACGGCACCCACGCTGTGCGAGGAGGGGCTGGAACCGCGCCATCTGGATCTGCGCCCGTTCATTTTGCAGGGCGAGGATGTCTACTGCACCAATGGCGGCCTGAGCCGAGTGGCGCTGCGTCGGGGTTCCCTGGTGGTGAATTCCTCCCAGGGGGGCGGCAGCAAGGACACCTGGATCATCAATCACGGGAGCTGAACCATGCTGGCACGAGTCGCCGAAAACGTATACTGGATGGGGCGCTACCTGGAGCGGATCGATGATACGGCGCGCCTGCTTAACGCCACCACGCATATGCTCATCGATTCACCGGAGGACACCCGCTTCAGCTGGCCGGTGCTGATCGACGTGCTGGGGGAGGACGCCAAGGGCTTTATCCAGGAGGGCAGCTCCAGCGAGCTGGGCGTCATGCACTACCTGATCGCGGCGGAAGACAGCAGCGCGTCCCTGCGCCATTCCTGCGCCCAGATGCGCACCAACGCCCGCTGCGTGCGGGAGGTGATCCCCCGGGATTTCTGGGAGGAGATCAATTCCCTGCACCTGTTCGTGCAGTCCGAGTGCAAGGTGGCGTCCAGCCGCGCCCAGCGCTACCGCATGATGGCGCAGGTGATCCGGCGTTGCCAGACGGTGGTGGGGGTGACCGACGGCACCATGCTGCGGGACGACACCTATCGCCTGTTCAATATCGGCCGTCACCTGGAACGGGCGGACATGACGACGCGTATCATGGACGTCCTCGTGCTGCAGCAATTGACGCCGAGCGACGATCTCCAGGGGCGCCGGCATTTCCAGTGGAGCTCGCTGCTCAACGCGCTGGGGGCTTCCGAGTCCTACCGGCGTTACTATGCCGAGGAGGAGGGCACGACCGATGTCAGCGAATTCCTGCTGACGTTCGGCGCTTTCCCCCGCTCGGTGGCCTACTGCCTGAACAAGATCGAGTGGGAGGTGCAGACGCTGCCGCACGCCGATGCCGTGCTGAAAGCCTTGGCAAACCTGCGCAAAGCGCTAGACTCTGAACCGCTGCACACGCTCTCGACGCTGCAGATGCACGAGCTGATCGACAACGTCCAGGCCGGTCTGATCACATTGCATGCGGCCCTGGTCAACGAGGCGTTGTACGCTCCGGCCGCCTGATTCGCGGGGATGACGTGACGGTTGACCACCGCAGCGGGAGCCCCCGGCCATGGCAGGCGCGTTCAGCCTCAGTTGTTGCCGGAGCCATTAACCATTGCAAGGTTCGACCATGACCCGACTTGATGCGCCCCTGTCTCTGGACGCCCTGAGGCAAATCTATGCGTGTCCCTCGCCCGAGCGGGACGAGTGGCTGCCGCGCTGGGCTCAGCCTGGCTGGTCGGACGTGCTGGGGTGGCTCATGGGGCAGGGTGGCGATGCGCTGGGCGCGTTGTCCTCGGACCTGCAGCATCAGCTGCGGGAACACGGCGCCACCTTCGATCCCCAGCATCAGCAGAACCGGACGCTCGACCTGTTTCCCTGGCTGTTCGATCTCCAGGAATGGCATACGATCGAAGCCGGTCTGATCCAGCGCCGGGAGCTGCTGTCGCGGGTGTTGAAGGACCTGTACGGCCCGCAGACATTGCTGCGCGACGGCATCCTGCCGCCGGAACTGATCTATCGCAACGCCGGTTTCTTGCTGCCGTGTCACGATCTGCTGCCGGAGGACATGGACTGGCTGGTGACCCTTGGCTGCGACCTGGGCCGGGACACGGACGGCCGCATGACCGTGTTCGGCGACTGTTCACAATCTCCCGGCGGGATGGGCTACGTGCTGGAGAACCGGCTGGCCATCAACCAGGTGGTGCCGGAGCTGACCCAGCATTTCGACAAGCGCCACCTGGCGGCCTTCTTCAAGGATCTGCAGCGGGCCCTGGTGCCGCAGACGCCCTACGCCAGCGAACCCTTGATTGGCCTGCTGACCCGCAACTACCGCGACAGCCAGTATTTCGAACACGCGTTCCTGGCCAATTACCTGGACCTGGCCCTGGTCCACGGCGCCGATCTGATGTTCCGGGAGGGGCGCATCTGGCTCAAGACCCTGAGCGGCTTGCAGCCCGTCGACGCCCTGATCCGCTATATGCCGGATCACCTCAGCGACCCGCTGGAGCTGGACAGCGACATTGCCGGCAGCCCCGGTCTGTTGCAAGCGATCCGCCAGGGCAACCTGGTCTGCGCCAATCCGCCGGGCGCGGGACTGGTGGACAGCGGCGCCTTGCTGCCCTTTATGGAAACGCTCTGCCGCCATTTACTCGATGAAGACCTGTTACTGCCGTCGGTGCCCGCCTACTGGTGTGGCGACCCGGCCCAGTGCGAGATCGTGCTTGATGAGCTGATCGATATGGTGGTGCACGACCTGGCGGTGCCCGGCCAGCGCATCAGTTTTGCCAACGCCAGCCGCCGTGAGCGGGCCGGGCTGGCGGAGCGCATCAAAGCCGATCCACAGCGATTTGTCGCACGTCGTATCCTGCCGCTGAGCACGGTGCCGGTGTGGCAGAAACAGTCGGTGCAGTGTCGTTTTGCGTCTCTGCGGACTTTTGTTCTGCATCAGGCGAAGCACGACCAGGTGCTGCCCGGTGGCCTGGCCCGCTGTCATGAACAGGCGTTACAGCTGCAACTGGGACTGACCTCCCGCTTCACCGCCAAGGATGTCTGGCTGCAGAGTCCCGACGGCGATTCGGTGAGTCTGCTGCACAGCGCGCTGACCAAGGTGCGGCTGTCCCGCAAGAGCGGCCTGCTGCCCAGCCGGGTGGCCGATCACCTGTTCTGGCTGGGCCGCTACAGCGAACGCCTCAACCTGGCGTGTCGTGCCATGCGCGCGGCACTTCCGCTGATCTCGACCCTGGCGCGGGACGAGCAGGTACGCACCCTGACGCCCCTGGTGGAGTTCGCCTGTACCATCAACGGCGGCGTGTTCATGCCCACCGAGCAGGAAGACGAGCTGACCCACCAGCTCACCAGCCTGTTCCTGTATGAGCGCAAGGACGGGTTACTGTCGGTGTTGCAGGCCCTGATCATGAACGCCCAGTCGGTGCGGGAGTTTTTCAGCGAGGACACCTGGTACGTGCTGGAGCGGCTGCAAAATGCGCTCAACCAGTTCCCGGCGCGGGGCTCGGTGTCGCGCATGGACCGCGCCCTGGACGAGATCATCCTGCTGCAGTCGGCCATCTATGGCCTCAACAACGAGACCATGAGCCGCACCCAGACCCTGCGCTTCATGGACATCGGCCAGCATATCGAACGCGCGCAGCAGACCACCGCGCTGTTGCACAAGGTGTTCGTGAAATACCCGCAGCCAGGCAGCAACCTGATGGAAGCGGTGCTGCGCATGGCGGATACGTTGATGACCTACCGCCGCCGCTACCGCACCGAGCTGCACCCGGTGGCGATCATCGACCTGTTGCTGCTGGACGAGGGTACGCCGCGCTCGGTGGGTTACCAGTGCGCCCGGCTCAAACGGCAGGTCAGCCTGCTGCCCGAGCGGGACTCCACGCTGACCGGGCTGAACGCCGAACAGCGGCTCATGGTGGAGCTGGTGTCGCTGCTGCAACTGGTGGATCTGGAAGCGCTGGTCAGCGAGCAGGGTGAGCCTTCGTCACAGCTGGATGAGCTGCTCACGCGGATCAACAACCTGCTCACCAAGCTGTCGGAAGCGATCACGCTGGCCTATTTCAATCACGCGGATATCCCGCGCCCCATCGATGACGTCTGAGGCGCTGAGTCCATGAAATACCGCATCACGCACCTGACGCGCTACACCTACGAGCAGGACATCGCCAACAGCTACAATCGCGGCTGTCTGCTGCCGCGCAGCCTGCTGTACCAGAAGGTTGAGTCCAGCTCTCTGGAGGTCACGCCCACCCCCAGCAGCCTCTACAGTCACCCGGATTATTTCGGCAACCTCTATACCTTCTTCCACGTCAACAGTATCCACCATCGCATGGACGTGAAGGTCACCAGTCAGGTGGAGGTGATGCCGCGCGGGCTGGAAGGCACTCCGGGCCATTCGATGCCCTGGGAAGACGCGCTGAACCAGCTTGAAAAGGACCACTCCCCGCGTCTGCTGCAGGCGCGGATGCTGCGGGTGGGCACGCGCATGGCGCCGACCGATCCGGAGCTGGCGGCCTTTGCCCGGGACCTCTTCGAGCCGGGCCTGCCGTTGCTGGAAGGGGCGCGGCGGCTGACCCACCGGATCTTCAGTGAGTTCACTTACGACCCGGAATTCACCACCCTGACCACGCCTGTGCGGACTGTGCTGGAAGAGCGTCGCGGTGTCTGCCAGGACTTCGCCCACCTGGCGATCAGCGCGTTGCGCTCGCTGGGCATTCCGGCCGGTTACGTTAGCGGCTATCTGGAAACCCTGCCGCCGCCGGGGAAGCAGCGTCTGGTGGGTGCGGACGCCTCCCACGCCTGGTTCAGCGTGTTCGACCCGTCCCTGGGCTGGGTGGATTTCGATCCGACCAACGACCTGATGCCGGACGAGCGCCACATCACCGTCGCCTACGGCCGCGATTACGCCGACGTGGTGCCGCTGAAGGGCCTGATGAGCGGCGGTGGTCGTCATGATCTCCACGTGGAAGTGGACGTGATGCCCCTGGCCGGCCGTGAGACTCGCCGTGCAACCTCCTGATCCGCCTCGATATGCCAAATCGATCGTCGTGATGGGGTAGACGTTGGCCCTCACAATCGAAAGAATGAGGGCTTTCACACGCCGGAGGTTTTCCCGATGAGCGTAACGGACGATGCGCTGGCCACTGCCGCCGCAGCGCTGGGGGACACCCTGCGCGCGCAGGGCCTGATGATGACCACGGCCGAGAGCTGCACCGGTGGCTGGGTCGCCAAGTGCCTGACCGACCGCGCCGGCAGCTCGGACTACGTCGACAGCGGGCTGGTGACCTACTCCAACGCTGCCAAGACCGGGCTGCTGGGGGTACGCGAGAGCACCCTGGCCGAGCATGGCGCGGTCAGTGATCCGGTGGTGCGGGAGATGGTCGGCGGCGCCCTGGCGGCCACCGGCGCCGGCGTGGCGGTCGCCATCAGCGGCGTGGCCGGGCCGGGCGGCGGTTCCGATGACAAGCCGGTGGGCACAGTCTGGTTTGCCTGGGGGCGTTCGGCCGCCGACACCCACAGCGAGGTCCGCCATTTCGACGGTGACCGCGACGCCGTGCGTCGGCAGGCGGTGCTGTTCGCTCTGGAGCGGGTTCACGGGCACCTGACCTGAGTTCCGGAACCGCTCCGATACTACGGGAAATACGACACTTGGCCCGGTCTATCTGTTGTGTTTTAATACTGTTCATATATACAGCGGAGGCTCAGCGGGCCTCAGGCCGAATCATTTCGTTCACGCCGTCAGGCGGCACAGGAAATAGAGGTTTTCGCAGCGATGGAAGATAACCGTAAGAAGGCGTTGGGCGCGGCTCTGAGCCAGATTGAACGCCAGTTTGGCAAGGGCGCGGTCATGAAAATGGGCGACCAGCCCCGGGAAGCCATTCCCTCCGTCTCCACCGGCTCCCTGGGCCTGGATGTGGCACTGGGGATTGGCGGTCTGCCTTATGGCCGGATTGTCGAGATCTACGGGCCGGAAAGCTCCGGTAAAACCACGCTGACCCTGCAGGTCATCGCCGAGGCCCAGAAGCAGGGAAAGACCTGCGCCTTCGTCGATGCCGAGCACGCGCTGGACCCGGTCTACGCCGAGAAGCTGGGCGTGGATGTGGACGAGCTGCTGGTCTCCCAGCCGGACACCGGTGAGCAGGCGCTGGAAATCGCCGACATGCTGGTGCGCTCCAACGCCATCGACGTGATCATCGTCGACTCCGTTGCCGCCCTGACGCCGAAAGCGGAAATCGAAGGCGAAATGGGCGACTCCCACGTTGGTCTGCAGGCGCGCCTGATGTCCCAGGCTCTGCGCAAGCTGACCGCCAACGTCAAGCACGCCAACTGCATGATGGTCTTCATCAACCAGATCCGGATGAAGATCGGCGTCATGTTTGGCAGCCCGGAAACCACCACTGGCGGTAATGCGCTGAAGTTCTACTCTTCCGTGCGTCTGGACATTCGCCGTATCGGCTCGGTCAAGGAAGGCGACGAAGTGGTGGGCAACGAGACCCGCGTCAAAGTCGTCAAGAACAAGGTCTCGCCGCCGTTCAAGCAGGCCGAGTTCCAGATCATGTACGGTCGCGGCATCAACCGTCTCGCCGAGGTCGTGGACCTGGGCGTGAAGGAAGGCTTCGTCGACAAGTCCGGCGCCTGGTACAGCTACAACGGCGACAAGATTGGCCAGGGCAAGGCCAACGCCTGCAAGTTCCTGGAAGAGAACGCTGAAATCGCCGCCGAGATCGAAGGCAAGGTACGCGACAAGCTGATGCCCAAGCCGGAGAGCAAGGAAGAGAAAGAGAAAGCGGCAAAAGAAAGCGCCGAAGCCGAAACCACCAACGGCGAACTGCTTTAATTCCCCAAGCCGATTGGCGGAATCCGGAACACCCACCATGGCGGCAATGCTGTGGTGGGTGTTTTTGTTTCAGGGCGGATATTCCAGTCGCCGTCCGTTCCTGGCGTGCCGGGGCTGTATCGATGCGCTTCCACCTCTGTCTCATGGGAATCCCGACACGGTTGCCGTAGTTTGGTGACGTCGTGAACGGCGGGGTTTGCCTGGCGGGCCCTGTATCCGCAAGAATTGGAGGATTCACTGGATGATGACAGCGAGTTGTGTGACAAGGGATTGGGCCACCCGGCTGGGGGGCCTGACACTGATGGCCTTACTGGCCTTACTGGCCTTACCGGCACAGGCGGGGACGGATCTGGCTGGTGTGGCTGTGCCGGGAACGGCACCGGGTGAGGTTCTCAAGGTAACGAATTACGCCGACGACGGAAGCCCGGGCACCTTGCGCTGGGCCCTGCAGAAGAACAACGCCGATCCCGGTCAGTACCGGATTGAGTTGGCGGTGACTGGCGACGGGCCCCACGTCATCCGGGTGCAGTCCGCCTTGCCGCCGATCAAGGGGCCGGTTGTTATCGATAACGTCAGCTATGATCGCGACGGCCGCTATGTCGTGGTTGACGGTGCCGACTATATCGGAGGCACCGATCCGCAGGACTGCCCCGGGGCCGTTGACGGCCAGTTCGGAACGAACGTGCGCACGACCAGCAAGCCCGGTCTCGTCCTTCGGGATACCCGCGCGGTTGAAATACACGGGCTGGAGATTCGCAATTTCTGCATCGGCGTGCTGGTGAACCGGGCCTCGGGTAACCTCATCCACGACAATCGCATTGTCCATAACATCGGCGGTTCCGGGGTGATGCTGACCGGAGACGACGGCCAGGGCAACAGTACCGCGACCACGACCGTTCACAACAAGATCCTCAACAACACCTTCGTCGATAACGGCGATGCGATGGAAGCTACTCGCGGAGCCGCGTTCAACCTGATTGCCGGCAACCGGGTGACGAGTTCGGATCAGCGTAATAACGAACCTTCCCAGGGGCTGGAAATCCTCTGGGGCAACGACAACATCGTCGTGAATAACCACTTCGAACATCTGTCCGATGGTGTGCAGCTTAACTGGGGCAATCGCAACTACATCTCCGGTAACACCTTCACGGCGTTGTCGTCGGGCGTCACCCTCAGCGGTACCGGAAACATCGTTGCCGGCAATACCCTGCGCGGCAATCGGGTGGCGGTGGCGGTTCGGCCCCAGCCAGTGCCGCCGGCCGAGGGTGAGATGGGCGCGCATCGCGTGCTGGGCGCGTCGATCAATACCATCAGTGCCAATCGCATGATCGACAATGGGCAGGATATCCGGCGCTGTTACGCCGGCGGTTCCTGCCTGCCGCAGATGAAAGGGGCCATCGTGTTCAACGTCCCGGGGCTGGAGCACGGCCAGTTCGAGGGCAATCGCGGCGGGGGTGTCGAAACCGATTCAGACAAGCTCGATCGGATCTGCGCACTGGATGGCCCGGCCGAAGGCTGCCAGGAAACGCCAAACCGGGGGCAGAAGGCGCCTGAATTGCTTGCGGTGAACGTCCCCGATGAGGGACCCGCAGAGATTGAGGGGGAACTGGCTGGGCTGCCTGACAGCCTGTACCGCGTGGAACTGTTTGCCAACCGGACGCCGGGCGAGACCGAGGCAGAGGCGTACCTGGGCTTTATCCGAGTGGCACTGAACGATGATGGGAAGGCGACGTTCCGCTTCCCGCTGGCGGCGGAGCAGTTGGAGGGTGTCCGTAATGTCACCGCCACCGCGACAACGCCCGATGGCGCGACGTCCATGCTAAGCGAGCCGCTTGCGCTGTAGCGGTTCCCCGCGCGGGCCAAGGATGGTGCCGAGCGCCTGGGTCGGCGACCGGTCGCCATCAACCGGTGCTGGAGGCCAGCTCCGCATCCAGCCATTCCGGCCCCACCACGCAGTTGCGGCCCTGGCCTTTGGCCGCATACAATCGCTCGTCGGCCTTGCCCAGCAGGTCTTCCACCGTCGATCCGTCCAGCCCGATTTCGGCGATACCGGCACTCAGCGTCTGGCTCAGCGTGACGTCGCCGAACACCAGCGGGCGCTCCGCCAGGGTCTGGCGCAGCATCTCGGCCACCTGCAGCGCCTGGGCCGCGGTGGTGTCAGGCATCAGGATGCCGAATTCTTCCCCGCCCAGGCGACAGGCCAGGTCGCTCAGGCGTAGCCGTTTGCGGATCAGCGCGGCGATCTGCACCAGGGTGCGGTCGCCCACCTCATGGCCGTAACGATCGTTGACCGACTTGAAGAAGTCCAGGTCGAACAGAATCAGCGACAGTGGTGTGAGTCGGCGTTGGGAGCGTCGATTCTCCCGTTCGAAGTACTCCCTGAACATGGCGCGGTTGGCCAGCCCGGTCAGCGGATCGGTGCGCGCCAGCCGCAGGAGCTGTTTTTCCGAGCGCTCGCGGCTGACCTCGTACACGTGTGAAAACGTCAGGACGCAGAGCGTCAGGATTGCCATGTTGAGGATTGGAATGGGCTGCATCAGTTCCGATGAGTGGCGGAACTTGAGAAAGAACAGCGCACCGGCAATCGCGGTAAACATCACCGACAGCGCCAGCCCCAGACGGCGGCCGTGCAGCAGATGCGCCAGGATCGGGATCAGCAGTACCCAGCCAAAGACGCTGACGGTGGAGCGCGGGGCAAACAGGGCGAACATCATCGTGCTGAAGAAGGGCAGGGTGTAGGCGAGCATCCAGCGGTTCAGATGATCCGTGTCGCGGATGGCCCACAGCAGGAACAGGGAGTAGACCGCCATCACGATTTCCGCGACGGCCACAGCAACGTTCCCGGCGCCGACGTTCAGGGTGGCGAAAATAATGCCGGAGACGGCCGTGATCCACAGCAGTGCCACCAGAACCGCGCGGCGGTGGGGTTGGTCGTGCTCTTCCAGAGGGGGTGAATTGTTCATCGTGGGGTACGCTTCCATCGTCTGCCCCGCACTGTGCGGTCGCCCAGCGCAAAAGAATCAGTCTAGCCCAGGCGCTGGGAATCGCCTGTAAAACAAGGTCAAACATCGACCGACAGTATGTCTTGGCCGGCTTGTACCGAGAACGGTGCCGGGGCACAGTATCAGGCTCGGGAATCCAGTTACGTCCATGCCGGGAGCCTTCATGAAACGCCTGCTGATCGTCGCCCACGCGCCATCACCCAACACCCGCACCCTGCGGGATGCCGTTGCCCGGGGCGCCGGCCATGGGGATGTCGAGAACGTGGCCGTGACCGTGATGGCGCCGCTGGAAGCCGGGCCGGACGATGTGCTGGCCTGTGACGCCATTATTCTCGGCACCACCGAAAACCTGGGCTACATGAGCGGCGCGCTCAAGGACTTCTTCGACCGCAGCTACTACCCCTGCCTGGAAAAGACCCAGGGTCTCCCGTTTGCCTTCTATATCCGCGCCGGGCACGACGGCACCGGCACGCATCGGGCTATCGAGTCCATCACCACGGGCCTGCGCTGGCGCCAGGTCTGTGATCCGGTGCTGTGCCGGGGGGAATACCAGGCGGCGTTCGAGGCCCGCTGTGAAGAGTTGGGGCTGTACGTCGCGGCCAGCCTGGACGCCGGGTTGATCTGATTCAGCCTGCCAGGCGGTTATAGAAGCCCTCGATGCGGGACAGGGCGTTGTCCATGGCGCGGGTGTAATCCTGCTGGCTGCAGCAGTAGCGGAACTGGATGCCCAGACGGTAGCCGGCCTGATAGGGCAGGCAGCTGGTGATCTGCGCGGGGACGCCGGATTCGTTGATGTACTTGCCAGAAAAATCCAGGGACAGGCGAGTGCCGGGCGACAACGGGCGCGCGGAAATCACCGCCAGGCCGTAGCGGTTGATGTCCAGGCAGTGAACGTCCAGGGCGGTTTTCTCGCGGCCCAGGAACCCTTTCTCGATCAGGTGCACCCTCAGGCTGGGCGCCGCAAAGCGCGCCTTGATCCGGCGATTCGTTGTGGTACTGCGCATAGCCCTGACATCCGTTGCTTGTTGTTGGTTCTGACCTCAGACGCTGGTGTCGAGCCGTGCGCCGCGCCGGTCTTCGGGGTTGACGGGCTGGCGGGTCCTGGCGTCGAGCAGCGATGGGCTCCGTCGACCACTGCGCCGTCGTCGGCGCTC
The DNA here is from genome assembly GCF_003258515.1 of Marinobacter bohaiensis. Lineage (NCBI taxonomy): Bacteria > Pseudomonadati > Pseudomonadota > Gammaproteobacteria > Pseudomonadales > Marinobacteraceae > Marinobacter > Marinobacter bohaiensis. Next base: position 216,226 of record NZ_QGEH01000004.1, on the reverse strand, counting down.
GGGGCCGTCGAAGGCTTCCTGCTGTCGCCGCCGGTCCGGCTGCGTGCGCCGGTCGGCGGGTTTTTTCAGCGGTACGGTGGGCGTCTCATGGGACGCTTCGGTCCGTTGCTGGTTCGTTCGTTTCACCCGGTCGAGGGTGCTGAGCCCGTACGGTGAATTGCGGTGGATTTCCATGTCGTCCAATCTCTCTGACAAGCACTTCGCGAAGTACTTCATCTATACATCTAGTTTAGGGTTTAACGGCCGGGTTGTGTAAATCTTGAACAAGATTTCACAGTTGCGTCCGCAGGTGGCGACAGGGCGGTGGTCTCCTTCTACAATGCTCGGAACCACAACGAACAGGGAATGTGTCGCAACATGTTCCCGGCAAAGGATTCTATTTCCCGGAACAGGACGGCGCCTTGAAGTCACTGCCTCTGAAACAGCTGTACAAGACCTGCGATTCCAAACATTTCCCCTTCAGGACCACCCGCGAGCTTGAACCCCTCGAGGAAATCGTTGGCCAGAACCGGGCCCAGGAAGCGGTGCGTTTTGCCCTGGCCATGCCCCACGGCGGCTATAACGTCTATGCGGTGGGCCGTAACGGTCTGGGTAAGCTGACCATGATGCTGCGCTATCTGCAGCACCACGCTGACAAGGATGGCCACAGCTACGACTGGTGCTACGTGGCCAACTTCGAGGAGCCCCGGTCGCCGCGGGTACTGCGTTTGCCGGCGGGCGAAGGACAGGTGCTCAAGCAGGACATGGAGCGCCTGATGCAGCGCCTGACCCAGGTGATTCCCCAGACCTTCGAGGGAGACAGCTTTCTGGAGCGCGCCGAAAAGCTGAAGAACGACTATGGCCAGCGCCAGGAAGAGGAGCTGGAAAAAGTCGCCAAGCAGGCCAAGCGCAAGAAAGTCAGCCTGACGGTCAGCACGCCGGGTGGCTATCGCCTGATCGCCATGAACGGTGAGGAACCCCATACCCAGGAAAGCTTCGCCGAGCTGACTGAAGACGAGCGCACTGAATTCGAAGACATCATCAACAAGCTGGAGAAGAAACTGCGGGCGGCCCTGCGCAAGGTGGCGGACCTGGAGCAGGAGTACACGGACAAGCAGCAGGCGCTGAACGAGGAAACCCTGGAAAGCATCACCGGCCACCAGCTCGACGCCCTGGCGGCCAAGTACAAGACCTACCCGGACATCGTCAGTTACCTGGAGAGTGTGCGTAAGGATCTGGCCGACAACCTGGAGATCTTCCTGGAGGACAGCGAAGACCAGGCGGCCATGGCCTACGCCTCCCTCGACCGGAAAATGCCCCGGCGCTACCAGGTCAACCTGATGGTTCACCACAAGGACCAGGAGGCGCCGGTGGTGGTGGAAGACAACCCCACCTACCACAACCTGTTCGGCTACGTAGAGAACGTCACCTATAAAGGAACGGTGTTCACCGACTTCTCGTTGATCCGCCCGGGCAGCCTGCACAAGGCCAACGGCGGCTATCTGCTGATGGACGCCATCAAGGTGCTGGAACAGCCGTTCGTGTGGGACGGCCTCAAGCGGGCGCTGCGCTCCAAGGCGCTGCACATCAACTCCCTGGAGCGGGAGCTGACCCTGTCCGGCACCATTTCCCTGGAACCGGAGCCAATTCCCTTGGACGTGAAGATCGTGCTGCTGGGTGACCGGGAAACCTGGATGCTGCTGCAGGAGTACGATCCCGAGTTCTCCGAGCTGTTCCGCATCACCGCGGACTTCGAGAACGAGATGCACCGCACGCCGGAGACCGAACTGCAGTACGCCAAGTTCATCGCCAGCGTGGTGGTGGACAAAAAACTGCTGCACTGCGACCACAAGGCGGTGGCGCGAGTGATCGAATACAGCTCGCGCATTGCCGATCATCAGCAGCGCCTGTCCCTCCACGCCGCGGACGTGGCCAACCTGCTGCGCGAGTCCGACTATTGGGCCCGGGAAGCCGGCGCCCGCATGATCCACGCCACTCACATCGAGCAGGCCCTGGCCAGCGCGCGTTACCGCAGCAGCCGCATTCGCGATCAGTATTTCGACTCGATCCGTGACGGCACCACGCTGGTGTCGACCGCCGGAAGCCGGGTGGGGCAGGTCAACGCACTGTCGGTGCTGTCCACCGGTGGTTTCGAGTTCGGCATGCCCAACCGGATCACCGCGACCTCCTACTACGGCGACGGCGACATCATCGACATCGAGCGCGACGTCAAACTGGGCGGCAACATCCACTCCAAGGGCGTCATGATCCTCACTTCATGGCTGGCTTCGCGCTTCGCCGTGAACGATCCGATGCACCTCTCCGCCAGCCTGACCTTCGAGCAGAACTACGGCGAAGTGGATGGCGACAGCGCCTCGGTGGCGGAACTCTGCGCATTGCTCTCCAGCCTGTCCGGCGTGGCGGTGCGCCAGGATCTGGCTATCACCGGCTCGATGAACCAGTTTGGCGAGGTTCAGCCCATTGGTGGCGCTAACGAGAAAGTCGAGGGCTTCTTCGAGACCTGCCGGATCCAGGGGCTGAGCGGCAGCCAGGGCGTGATCCTGCCGGCGTCCAACGTCCAGAACCTGATGCTCGACAGTGAAATCCTCGATGCGGTACGCCGCGGCGAATTTGCCATCTATGCTGTTAGTAGTGCGGAAGAGGCGATAGGCCTGCTGCTGGGCATGCCCGCGGGCAAGGCCAACGCCAAGGGGCGCTATCCGGCCAGGTCGGTCTTCGGTGTGATCCAGAAGCGGCTGGACGACATGCGCGAGCACGAACGCCAGGAGTCAGGCGGCGACAAGAAAGCGGGCCACGAGTCAGGCCCCCACGTGCATCAGGCGGGCTGAATCAGCCGGAAGGTCAGGTTGAAGCGGTCGCCGCCGCCGCGCCGGGTCTTGGGAATCTGGTGCTGATAGGCCGATTGCAGGCCTGGCGGCATGATCAGCAGGCTGTTGTGGGGCAGGTCGATGCTGGTGAACAGCCGGCGTTCATCGCTGCGGCGGAACTGGAAGCGGCGCTCCTCACCCAGCGACAGCGAGGCGATCACAGGCGCTGCCCCCAGTTCCGGCTCGTCGTCGCTGTGCCAGCCCATGCTGTCGCGACCACCGCGGTACCAGTTGCACAGCACGCTGTTGAAGCGATGCCCGGCCAGGTCGCCAACACGCTCACGCACCTGATCCAGCTCTGGCGTCCAGGGTTCCGGCGCCATGTCGTGACCGGAATAGCGGTAATGGGCGTCATCGTCACCGATCCAGGCCTGTAGCCGTGGCGACCAGTGCCACTGCCCAAACAGTTGCAGGCGCGCCTGGTACCAGGGCAGCGTCCCGGGCAGGGTGTGACACAGACGCTGGGCCAGATCGCGGGGCAGGGCGTCGTGGACGAGGCGGACCTGGAACGGGGGCAGGTCGAAAAAAGCTTCTTTTTCAAGGGCCAAGCGCATCGAAATTCCTGTCGTTATGAGGACATTCAGGTCAGGAAAGGCTATGGTTATACGATACAGTATGACGTTGCTCGTTGCGGCGCTCGTTGCATGGTCGGCTCTGGCCGGGGCAGACGAAGCCGTAACCCTCAGCGGGCCGCTGACCCAGGGCAGCCTGGTATACGGCCAGGTCGAGCCGGGCAGCCAGGTCTGGTTGAATGAACGGCCTGTGCGTGTCACCGCCGACGGCCACTTTGTGATCGGGTTCGGCCGGGACGCGGCGCTGGAGCAGACGCTGAAAGTCGTGAGCCCAGCCGGCACGCAAAGCTCGCGCGCCCTGAGACTGACCCGTCGGGACTATCGCGTGCAGCGGGTCGACGGTGTCCCTCAGCGCACGGTGACGCCGTCGCCATTGAAGGCCGGGCGGATTCGCACCGAGGCGGTGGAAGTTCGCCGTGCCCGCAAGGCGGACAGCGATCGGCAGGACTTCCTGGGGCCGTTTATCTGGCCGGCGTCGGGGCCGATCACCGGTGTTTACGGCAGCCAGCGTGTCTACAACGGCAAGCCCCGGAGCCCGCATTTCGGGGTGGACGTGGCGGCGCCCGAGGGCGCTCCGGTTCTTGCACCGGCGGCGGGCACGGTTACCCTGGCCGAGCCGGACCTGTTTTTCTCCGGCGGCACGGTGATCATCGATCACGGCTACGGCGTGAGTTCGACGTTCCTGCATATGAGCCGGCTGTCGGTCCGACTGGGCCAGCCGGTGGAGCAGGGCGAGAAAATCGGCGAGGTGGGCCGCACCGGTCGGGCGACCGGGCCACACCTCGACTGGCGCATGAATTGGTACGATGTTCGCGTTGACCCGGTGAGCGTGGCGCCGCCCCTGGTGGATGGCCACACGCCGCCGGCGACCGCTCTGAGCCAGCGCGACGAGGACGATGCAGAACAACGAGATGGGACAAAGGTGGATCCATGAGTGAGAATACAGAGACGGTTTTTGTAGTCGAAGACGACGAAGCGGTACGTGACTCCCTTGAGCTGTTGCTCAAGTCCTCCGACAAGGCAGTGGAGACCTTTGCCACGGCCAACGCCTTCCTCAGCAGTTACAACGAGGACATGGCCGGCTGTATCGTTCTGGATATCCGCATGCCCGGCATGGACGGCATGGAACTGCAGCGCCATCTCAACGAAAAGAATTCGATCCTGCCCATCATCTTCGTCACCGGCCACGGCGATGTGCCCATGGCGGTGGATGCCATGAAGCAGGGCGCGGTGGATTTCATCCAGAAACCGTACCGTGAAGAGGACCTGCTCAAGAAGATCGAACAGGCCCTGGAACAGGACCGCGAACAGCGCAAGACCCTGGGCCAGAAGCAGGAGATCATGCGTCGCATCAACATGCTCACCCCGCGCGAGACCGAGATCATGGATCGTATGATCGCCGGCCAGGCCAACAAGGTGATTGCCATCGAGCTGGACATCAGCCAGCGCACCGTCGAGATCCACCGTTCCCGGGTCATGCACAAGATGGGCACCCATTCCCTGGCGCACCTGGTACGTATGGTCATGTCCGTAAAGGACCGTATCGACGCTTCCTGAAAGCCACGCCAAGATGGCCATTCATTCTGAGTCGGCACGGACTATATGACAGACATTGTGAGCGAGCGCGACGATGCCACGATCTTACTGGTCGATGACAATGCGCAGAACCTCAAGGTGCTCTACGAGACCCTGAAGGATCGAGGTTATCGGCTGCTGATCGCCAACGAGGGGGAAAAGGCCCTGGCCCTCGCCGAGCGCCACCAGCCGGAAGTGATCCTGCTGGATATCATGATGCCCGGTATGGACGGCTACGAAGTCTGCCAGCGGCTCAAGGGCAATCCCGACACCGCCGATGGTGCGGTGGTTTTCCTGTCGGCGCTCGATGACGTTGACGCCAAGGTCAAGGGTTTCTCCCTGGGCGGTGCGGATTACATCTCCAAACCGTTCCAGGCTCAGGAAGTCATTGCCCGTGTCGCCACGCATGCCCGTGTCATCCAGCTCGAACGCCAGCTGCAGGAACGCAACCGGCAGCTGGAAAGCGACCAGGCCCGCATCCTCAATGCCATCAGCGAAGGCATCTACGGCCTGACCCGCGATGGCGAAATCATCTTTGCCAACCCGGCCGCCGGTGCCATGTTGGGCGTCGAGCCCCAGGAGCTGGTGGGGCGTAACTTCTTCGAACTGCATTTCGGCGATGTCGCCGACGCCGGGTCCCTGCCGGTGATGGGCACCTGCCGCGAGGGTGTGGCCGAACACCAGCGCGGCATCACCCTGCAGCGACCCGACGGCGATACCTTCCCGGCGGAGTACCGCTCCAGCCCCAAGCTTGAGGAAGACGACGTGCTGGGTGCCGTGGTGGTGTTCCGCGACATTTCCGCCGAGCTGGAAAACGAGCGCGCCCTGGACGAGGCCCGCGAAACCGTGGACGCCCAGCGCGACCAGTTGGCCCATGCTTCGCGCCTGTCCACCATGGGTGAGATGGCGGCGGGGTTTGCCCACGAGGTGAACCAGCCGCTGACGGCGATTTCCAATTACGTGCGGGTGTCCGCCCGTATTCTGGCCGCGGACGACCTCAACCGGGATCTCGCCCAGCAGACGCTGCAGAAAATCGAGGCCCAGGCGCACCGTGCCAGCGAGGTGATCCGGCGTATCCGTAGCTTCGTGAAGAAGCCGGCCACCGGCAAGGAAGTGATCAACGTGGCGTCGCTGCTGGAGGAAACCCGCCAGTTCGCCGAGGTCGACGCCCGCACCAACCAGGTGGCGGTGGAGCTGGACATCGACGACGATGTTCCCGATGTGCTGGCCGATCCCATCCAGGTGCAGCAGGTCGCGCTCAACCTGATCCGCAACGCTTTGGAGGCCACCCGCAGCGCCAGGAGCACCGATCCGGTTCATGTCAGGGCGTCGATGATCGACGCGTCGCACGTCCGTATCGAGGTGCTGGACCGTGGCGTGGGGCTTCCGGAGGACGCCGAGGACAAGCTGTTCCACCCGTTCTTCACCACCAAGCAGGAAGGCATGGGGATCGGGCTGGCGCTGTGCCGCAGCCTGATCCAGTCCCAGGGCGGCGAAATCGGCTTCGAGCGTCCCGACGAGGGCGGTGCGCGCTTCTACTTCACGCTGCCGGTGGCGCCGGTGACGGCGGAGCAGCCGGTCGAAGAAGCGTCTGAGTAAGGCGGCGGTCCCATGGCCGCTTGACCCATGGGTACTGGCGTTCGCCATGTAGCGGACGCTTCAGCTTCCGAGCCGTCCATGGGACGGCCGAGGCCTTCCCCGATCCAGGGGGCATCTGGCAACCATGAGCGCCTGACGGCGCTTCCCCCTCTGCGTAGTCTTCTCCGGCCCTCTCCCGCGAGGGGAGAGGGAGATTATCTCGGTGCTTTTGGGATACGGGTGTTTTGCAACCCCTTTTCAAGCTTCTGTGGCATGAGATCGTCCGCTCCCTGATCCTCTCTTTCTATCCCCAGACAATCTCGCCCGTCAGGTGCGGCGCGTCGCCTTTTTCGTTCAATAGCTGGTAGGCCCAGCGATCCTTCTTTTCGTCCCAGTTGAGCTGCGCCTTGCCCGGCAGGAATAATGGCTTCTTGAAGCTGGCTGTGACGGTTACAGGGCCGTCCTGCCAGCCGTGCTGTCGCTCCAGCAGCGCCAGGCAGTGCGCCTTGCTCCACATGCCATGGGCGATTGCCCTGGGGAAGCCGAACAGCCTGGCGGACAGCGCGTGCATATGGATCGGGTTGAGGTCGCCGGAGAGCCGGCCGTAGCGACGCCCCAACGACGCCCCGGCGGTGATCGTGGCATGGTTGGGATAGCTTTCCGGCGCAGGCGGTTTCGGTTTGGTGCCCGCAGTCTCGTTCCCGCCCCTGGCCTGACGGTACAGGTTGGTGCTGGTTTCCCGCCAGATCCGGCGGCCCGCGCTGCTGGCTTCGGTGACCAGGTCGAACTCGATGCCCTTGTCCGTGGCCACCTGGTTGTCGAGATGCACGCGGATGTCGAGGCACTCACCGCAAGCGATGGGGCGCACCTGCTCGATGCGATTGCGCAGGTGCACCAGTCCCAGCAGCGGCAGGGGAAACGACGGGTCCGTCAGCAACCGCAGGTGCAGTGGGAACGCCAGTATGTGCGGCCAGGTCAGGGGCATGCGCGAGCCGCCGCGAAAACCGCACACCGCGGCGTAGCGTTCGAGGCGGTGGGTGTCGCTGGTGACACCCAGCAGTTCGGCCTGCAGCGGCGGAATGACCGGCGCGGACTCGCCAGAGCCACCGGCGCGCAACGCCTTGCCGTAGAGTGACCACAGGTTGGGAGGCTGGTGGGTGTAGGAAATGACATCCGGCATGGTGATCGACCTCGTCGGTGTGCTGGTTCGTCCTTGTGGTGGGACGTATTCGGTCTATTATGAGTCATATTGGGCCACAGTCCGGAGCGACGGTCTGATCCCGACCCCAAAGGATGGGGAATTTCCGGCGTCTCCGGCCGACCGGCGCCCGTCACATGGCGCCCGGTTCGGCGCTACTGGTTCGGCTTAAAATCTGGTACAACTGTCCAGAGTTCGAGGGGGTTGGCCGGCCGTCGATGCGACGGCGATGGTCTGGAGGCGACACGCCCTGAGTGGCTGAGTGTCTCAGACCCGTTCCCGGCGGACATTGACTCACCCGTCAAATCGCCGGGGCGAGCTGGCCAACGCAGTACCACAATAAAGGAGCCCATGAAGAGCTCCCACAACAATAAGCGGGATCAACATGCAGGAACTTCGTGATGCGGGTGTGATGTTGCGCCTGATCTATCAGGCCATGAAACGCAAAGGGGTCGACACGGATGAAATCCTCCGACGCCTCGGGGTTGATGAGAGCTACCTGAATTCGGCCCAGCTCCGGACGCCCCATAACGCACAGCTCTTCTTCTGGCAGATCGTCGAGGAGGTCTCCGGTGATCCGGATATCGGTCTCCACCTCGGCCAGAACCTGCCCACCTACAAGGGGCAGGTGCTGGAATATCTCTTCCTCAGCAGCCCTACATTCGGCGAAGGCCTGCGCCGGGCTCTCAACTACCAGCGCCTGCTCAGTGATGCCGCCAACAACGAGTTCTTCATCGACGGCGAGCAGGCCTGCCTGGTTCTGGACGCCGCCTCCGATGAGGTGCGCCGCCTCAAACACTTCAATGAATGCTTTGTGCTGGGGCTGATCATCTTCTTCAAGTCCATTACCGAGGACCGATTCGAGTGTTCCCGGGTGGAATTCGAACATCAGCGTGACGCCGGCGAGGATCACGTGGCCGAGGTACTTGGCTGTGAGGTGGTCTTCGGTGCCGAGGAGAACCGGATGTATTTTCCGGCGCGCCTGCTGGCACACGCCTCTCCCCACGCCGAGCCCGAGCTGCTGGCTCTGCACGAACGTTTCGCCAGCGAGCAGGTGGCGCGTCTGGAGAAGAAGGACATCGTGGGGCAGGTGGAGCGCATCATTGCTGAACTGCTGGACAGCGGCGAGGTCACCCTGGATTCGGTGGCCGAGCGGCTGGATATCAAACCGCGCACGCTGCGTACCCGTCTGACCGAGGCGGAAACCAGCTTCAACCAGGTGCTGGCGGATTTCCGCTACCGGCTGGCCCGTCAGCTGCTCGCCACCACCGACGAGTCCATCGATGAGATTGTCTACCTCACCGGCTTTTCCGAACCGTCGACCTTCTACCGGGCGTTCAAGCGCTGGTCGGGGATGACGCCGATCGAGTACCGCAAGACCGCCCAGGGGCGGGAAGTCTACCTGGACGCCCAGGCCGGCTAGTCCGTATGGCCCCGCCTGTCGGGTGGGGCCGGTTCGTTTCCCTCAATGCCCGAAAAATCGTTTAAAAATCAGTCTTTTTTAAGGTGTTTCAAAAAATTTTCAGAAACCTTGGTCAAAAGCGTTGACATGAAACAGGACCTCTATATAATGCGCCCTCGTTGTCGCTACTGAACGGCGTCAACGAATAGCGCGGAGCGGTAGTTCAGCTGGTTAGAATACCGGCCTGTCACGCCGGGGGTCGCGGGTTCGAGTCCCGTCCGCTCCGCCATTTTTCCTTCCCCTGCTTTTCTCTGATTTCCCTTTTTCCGTTTACACGATCTTCTTCAATTCCAGTCCGTTCTGTCATCTGGTTGTCATCCGTCGGTCATACTCTCCCCGGTATTCTGGTTTTCGCGCGCCTCCATTCCAGGCGGCCAGTTCAGGAGACAATGCCATGATTGATTACGAAGAAGAGCTGCTCGACCGCTACTTTGACGAGCTCGAGGATGAGGACGACGGCGACGATGCCGTTGAGATGTGAGGTCGCTCGACGCCGCCATGTCAGGGCTGTGCCGGCCGACGGTGTTGACCCGGGCTCATCCCGAACCAGCGCCGGTAAGCCTTGTGGAAGGCCGGCGGGCCGGAGAATCCGAGCAGCCAGGCAATTTCGGCAACGTTAAGCCGCGTTTCCAGCACGTAGTCCGCCGCCAGGTCCCGGCGGGTTTCATCCAACAGATCCTTGAACCGCGTCTGTTCCGCGTTCAGCTGGCGCTGTAGGGTCCAGGGCGCCATGCCCAGTTCCGCCGCCACCTCCTCCAGGGAAGGCGATTGCCCGTCCAGCATGGGTGTCAGTTTTTCCCGCACCTGATCCATCACCGTCCAGCCACCGCGAATCCGCTTGAGTTGCGCCTCGCATTGTTGGCGGAGCGCCCGATGCATGGCCGGATGCGCCTCCAGCGACGGCGTGGCGGCGATCTCCGGGCGGATCTGCAGGTGGTTCTCCCTCGCCCCGAAAGTGACCGGGCATTGAAACCATGCCTCGAATGCGGCCCGCTCGCCCTGGTCCGGGTATTCAATGCAGACATGCTCCAATACCGCGTCCTGAGCCGTCATGCGCCGCAGGAACTGGGTCCAGCCGGCCATCACCGAATCCACCACGAAAAAGTTGTAGCGGTTGTAGGGGCGGATGGAATAGAAGCACGCCCGGTGCCGCACTGCATCGTAACGGGGGTGCCCGCGGCTGTTGCGGCTGTTCAGCAGGGAGTAGGCGATGATTGTCGCCAGGCCTTCGCCGGCGGTTGCCGCGCTCATGCCGGCCAGGCCCGACAGCCCGGCATCCACCGGGCGGTTCAGTGCGCCCATGGACAGCCCCAGGTTGGGGTCACCGGTGCGCCGGATGGCTGCGTGGCCCAGCCGCATGAAGCGGGGGATGCTGATTCGGGCTTCGGGGGCCTGCAGGAGCGTCTCGCCGATGCCGAACTGCTCGAAGTCTGGAGCGATGTCGTGTCCCAGGTCGGCGACGGCGCGCGCCATTACGTGAAGGTAGAGCACGCTGATATCACCCAGGGCGTGGCGGCGGCGAGCGGATATGGCGGCTTCCATTATTTTTTGAAATGTTGTCTGAAGATAATCAAATGTTATTTGAGGATATTGTCCGGTGCAACGGCGGCCAGTAATTTAAGCGCCAACGGCCACAGAGCCGACTCGAATAACCGATGAGGAGACCGTCATGACCGCCCAGACCACCGCTGCGGCCCATTCACCTTACCCCCGACTCCTGGAACCGCTGGACCTCGGTTTCACCACTCTGCGCAACCGGACCCTCATGGGCTCCATGCACACCGGCCTGGAAGAAATGCCCAACGGCTTCGAGCGCATGGCGGCTTTCTTTGCCGAACGGGCCCGCGGCGGAGTGGGCCTGATCGTCACTGGCGGCATCGCGCCCAATCCGGAAGGTGCGGTGCGTCAGCACGCCGCCAAGATGGACACCGAGGAAGAGGCGGTCCAGCACCAGGTGGTGACGCGGGCGGTCCACGAAGCGGGGGGCAAGATCTGCATGCAGATACTCCACGCCGGCCGCTACGCCTATCATCCCGACCTGGTGGCGCCGTCGGCGATCCAGGCGCCGATCAACCCCATGTCGCCCAAAGTGCTGGACGAGGCGGGCATCGAGAAGCAGATCGAGGACTACGCCCGCTGCGCCGAGCTGGCCCGTAAGGCCGGCTACGACGGCGTCGAGATCATGGGCTCGGAGGGCTATTTCATCAACCAGTTCATCGTGGCCCACACTAATCACCGCACCGATGACTGGGGTGGCGCCTACGAAAACCGTATCCGGCTGCCTATCGAAGTGGTGCGCCGCGTGCGCGAGCGGGTGGGGGATGACTTCATCATCGTCTACCGCCTGTCGATGATCGATCTGATCGAGGATGGCAGTACCTGGGATGAAGTGGTGCATCTGGCCCGGGAAATCGAGAAGGCCGGGGCCACCATCATCAACACCGGCATCGGCTGGCACGAGGCCCGTGTGCCCACCATCGCCACGTCCGTGCCGCGCGGCGCTTTCACCAAGGTTACCGCGCGCCTGAAAGGGGAGGTGAGCATTCCCCTGGTGACCACCAACCGCATCAACATGCCGGATGTGGCCGAGCAGGTGCTGGCGGATGGCGACGCCGACATGGTGTCCATGGCGCGCCCGTTCCTGGCGGATGCCGACCTGGTGCGCAAGGCCGAGGAAGGTCGGGCCGACGAGATCAACACCTGCATCGGCTGTAACCAGGCCTGTCTGGACCACACCTTCGGCGGCAAACTGACGTCCTGCCTGGTCAACCCGCGCGCCTGCCACGAGACCGAGCTGACCTACGTGAAGACCGCAGCGCCGAAGCAGATCGCGGTGATCGGTGCCGGCCCGGCGGGTCTGGCCTTTGCCACCGTGGCGGCCGAGCGCGGCCATCACGTTACCCTGTTCGATGCCGGCAGCGAGGTGGGCGGCCAGTTCAACGTGGCCAAGCGCATTCCCGGCAAGGAAGAGTTCTACGAAACCCTGCGCTACTTCCGGGTGATGCTGGACAAGCACGGCGTTGAGGTGAAGCTCAATACCCGCGTCACCGCCGACGACCTGGCCCGGGACGGGTTCGACGACATCGTGCTCGCCACCGGCATCGAGCCGCGCCTGCCGGCCATCGACGGCATCGATCACCCGATGGTGATGGGCTATCTCGACGCGCTGCTGCAGCGCCGCGAGGTGGGACGTCGGGTGGCCGTTATCGGCGCCGGCGGCATTGGCTTCGACGTGTCCGAGTTCCTGGTGCACCGGGGCGAATCCGCCTCACTGAACACCGAGCACTTCATGAAAGAATGGGGCGTGGATCTGAGCGTGAATCACCGCGGCGGTATCCAGGGCGTCGAGGCCGATGTGCCGGAACCGGCGCGGCAGGTGTTCCTGCTGCAGCGCAAGGCGTCCAAAGTGGGCAAGAACCTGGGCAAGACCACCGGCTGGATTCATCGTTCGTCCCTGAAGATGCGCAATGTGCAGATGATCCCCGGTGTGGCGTACCGCAGGATCGACGACCAGGGCCTGCACATCACCGTCACCGAGAAAGGCGAGGAGCAGGGCCAGGACCACATCCTGGAAGTGGACAACATCGTTGTCTGCGCCGGCCAGGAGCCGCTGCGCGAACTGCAGCAGTCGTTGCTGGACGCCGGCCAGCGTGTCCACCTGATCGGCGGGGCCGACGTGGCCGCGGAACTGGACGCCAAGCGCGCCATCGACCAGGGCAGCCGCCTGGCCGCCGAGATCTGATCGCCCCTGCCTGCCAGCGCCACGACCACCGCTTCCGACGGTGGTCGTAGTTACCTTTCGCGCCGTCCCGGCTGCCGCTGCCGGCCTTTGCTGTCCTTCCCGTTTCAAATCTTTGCAGTTTTGTACTTACCGTCTGAATCCGGACGTCTACAATAGGCGTTGAATTAAGGACCCATTTCGTTGGTTTCTGACGCATTACGGCATAACCGGAGGCTAGGCATGGCAAAACCCGCTGCGGCGGACGAGGGCTACTCGGCGGTATTCCTGATGGATGGGCCGGCGGTGTCACGTCAGATGCGCGGATCCGAGTTCGGTGCCTTCCTGGACGGTTATGTGGGCCTTTCCGACCTGGCCGACACGGACGTGCGCGCGGTCTACATCAACCTGGCACCGGACCTGGGCATTCTGGGGCTGGTGTTCTTCCGTATCTATTTCGACGAGGAAGGCCGGGCCGACAGCCACTGGAACATTCCGGTGGAGCGCTTTGCCGTGCAGGGGCCGCACGGGCCCGATCTGGGGGCCGGCCCGATTCACCTGGTGTGCCGCAGCCGATGTCCTGAGCCACGCTATGCCGACGACCTCTGGGACCCGGATATGACGCCGGGCAGTAACCACTTCCAGGCCATTCGCCGGGCGGTGCAGGAAAATCGCCTGAAGTTCCAGAAGCGGGCGCCGGCGGTTGCGGATGAAGACATCCCCGTCCTGACGCCGGCGCAGCGTGGGGGTAAATCGGCCGAAGAGCGGAAAGCGGCCCAGCAGCGTGTCCGGCTGGCCCGCACCATCCGCGAGCAGCGGCTGCGCATCAAGACCCTGCAGAGCGTGCACCGGGATGCCATGTCGGACATGCAGCGCGAGCATCGCCACGAAGTCCAGGGCCTGCGCAACGAGCTGCGGACATTCGAAGAGAAGCTGGAGCGCCAGCGTCTGGCCAACGAGCAGCTCAAGGCGCGCCTGACCGAGCGCAACGAACAATACCTGAACCTGCAGCAGGAACTGAGCGAGGCGGGCGAGCAGGAAAGCGCCGGCAGCGAAGCCAGCGATGCCGAAGTGGTGTTGTTGCGGGAGCAGCTCGACCGCAAGCAGCGGGAGCTGGCCCTGCGCAATGAGCGCATCATTGCCCTGGAACAGGAATGCGAGGATCTGTCACGGCAGGAGCCGGCGGAGCAGTCTCTGATGGCGGAGCTCAAGCAGCAGACGGTATTCCTGGTGGCCTATCACGCCGGCTTGGGGCACACCACGCTCCCCTACGAAGACATTGCCCGCTATTTCGAGAACCCCACGGCCTACGTCGCCGAGAAGTGTGGCCTCAATGAACCGGCCTATCGGCAGTGGCTGGCGCATCATGACAGCCCCAGCTGTCAGGCGGACGTGGACGGTCATGTCTGCGGCGAGCCGCTGATCCGGGTCGGTCAGCCGGCGGACTTCCGTCCCGGCGTTGACGACCGCTGCCCGGCGCATCAGGAAGGCTGATCGAACCCGTCTCCCGGCCATTGCGGTGGCACCACGAACACGCGATGCCGCTCTTCCCAGCCTTGCCCGTCCCGGCGCGGTGCCATCTCGGCAAACAGCCGGGGTGGTCCTCCTGCCCGAATCCCGTCCAGTGCTTCCAGCAGGTCTTCCCGGTCCGGCGCTTCCCGTGACTGGAAGCGGCCCAGCCAATGAGGCTTGTTCAGTCGCTGCCAGTGGCTGCATTCGGCCGGGTCCAGCGATTCCGCCCGGCACCAGCGGCCACGCTCGTGCGTCGACGGCGTCGTGGCCGGACCTTCCAGAAGGCGCTCCGATGGATAGAACAGGTAACCTGGCATGAACAGTCGTGGGCGCGGCGGATGCTGGATGCCGAGCTCCGAAAGGTGAGCCCGGGCCATGGGATGGCGGCTCATGCGGCACTGGTGGTCGAGCAGTCGCGACAGCTTGCGGTCGAGGCGATCGTGGGCGTTGGGGCCCAGCCAGAGGGTGGAGGCGTTGTTGCGGGGATAGCCGAGATAGAACTTTACGGCGATCTCGTGATGCTCGATGGTGTCTTCCCGCCGGTTGTGCACGACAAAGTCCAGCTCGCCCAGGGTGCGGCCGTTCTCGCGAACCGGGTGATTACTGAGCAGCACCGGCCACTCCAGGATGTCGCTGAGCAGGAAGCGGTAGAGCCGCTCGAAATAGAAACCCAGGCGGCGGTTGGTGCCACCGTCGAGAGCGGCCAGCAACGGGCCGGGTGAGTGGTCCAGGATCGCCAGGCGCCGGTCCAGGTCCGCTGGCAGGTCGTTCTCAAGCGCAAAGCGCAGGCGGTTGTCGGTGAGGGTGGGGGCGCGACACAGCCACGCCAGGTGCCGGACCGCCGGCGTTTGCCAGAATCGGGACGTGTCATGAGGGCGGTCGGGAATCGGCGTACTCCTATAAATTTTCAGAATTGTCGCGAGTTTCGATAGTATTGGCGTGGTCGCGTGGTCGCGTGGCCGGGCGCCGCCGACGGATCGTCCGCTCACTATATACCCCGAGTGACCGCATCGCATCACTGGGCTGGCACAGGATATCGAATGGAGCATTTCAGAAACATCGGCGTGATTGGCCGGATGAACAGCGTGAAAGTGGTGGAGACGCTGCGACACCTGCGAACCTATCTGGTGAACGAGAACTATCAGGTCATCCTCGAATCCGACACCGCCACCATGTTGCCCGGGCACGGCCTGCAGGTGGCCAGCAAGAAGCTCCTGGGGGAAATCTGCGACCTGGTGATCGTGGTCGGCGGTGACGGTAGCCTGCTGGGCGCGGCGCGGGAACTGGCCAAGTCCAAGATCCCCATCCTCGGGGTCAACCGCGGTCGCCTGGGCTTTCTCACCGACATTTCCCCGGACGACCTGGAAGAACGCGTGGGCCGGGTGCTGCAGGGCGAGTACATCGAAGAGCACCGCTTCCTGCTCGACGCCCACGTGACCCGCAACGAGAACCCGGTGGGCTATGGCACCGCACTGAACGATGTGGTGCTGCATCCGGGCAAGTCGACCCGCATGATCGGGTTCGATCTCTACATCGACGGCCACTTCGTCTACAGCCAGCGCTCGGACGGACTGATCGTATCCACCCCCACTGGCTCCACGGCCTATTCGCTGTCCGCCGGGGGGCCCATCATGCATCCCAAGCTGGATGCGGTGGTGCTGGTGCCCATGTTCCCGCATACCCTCAGCAGCCGGCCGATCGTGGTGGACGGCAAGAGTGAGATCAAACTGGTGATCGGCGAGGATAACGAAACCTACCCGCAGATGAGTTGCGACGGGCAGATGGATATTTCCTGCGCGCCCGGCGACATCATTCGTATCACCAAGAAACCCTTCAAGATTCGCCTGATTCATCCGACGGATCACAACTTCTATGCGACCTGCCGGGAAAAACTCGGCTGGGCCAGCAACATCGCAGCGAGTTAACTATGTCTGTAATGCGGTCAGGCAGCCGGGGCTATGACATCATCGGCGATATCCACGGTTGCGCGTTGACACTCCAGCGCCTGCTGGAACAGATGGGTTACCGGAAGGTGAACGGCGTCTACGAACACAAGCGCCGGCAGGCCATCTTCATTGGCGACATCATCGATCGCGGCCCGCGCATCCGCGAGTCCCTGCACCTGGTGCGGGACATGGTCGAACGCGGCTCGGCCCAGATCACCATGGGCAACCACGAATACAACGCCCTGGGCTATTGCACCCGCGCCCGGGCGGGCAGCGAGCGCAAGTTCCTGCGTGAACACAACGCGCGGCATGACCGGCTGATCCGGGAAACCCTGGAGCAGTTCGAGCACCATCCCCACGAGTGGAACGAATTCCTGGAATGGTTCTATACGCTGCCGCTGTTTCTGGAAGTGGCGCATTTCCGCGTGGTGCACGCCTGCTGGGACCACCACCTGATCGAGCAGTTCAAGCAGATCCAGGGCGGCAACTGCATCGACGAGGATTTCCTGCACGCCTCCTCGGCGCTGGACTCCTTTGCCGGCCGGGTGATGGACCGCCTGCTGCGCGGCACCGATCTGCGCCTGCCGGATGACCTGTCCATCGAAGGACGGGACGGGTTCGTGCGCCGCTTCTTCCGCACCAAGTTCTGGGCTGAGGATCCGCAGACCTACAACGACGTGGTGTTCCAGCCCGACCCGCTGCCCGAGCACATTGCCAATCGTCCGCTGTCCGAGGCTGAAAAGAAGAAGATCCTGACCTATTCCCCGTCGGAGCCGCCGGTGTTTGTCGGCCACTACTGGCGCGAGGGACGGCCGGCGCCGCTCAAGCCCAACGTCGCCTGTATCGACTATTCCGCGGTGAAATACGGGCGTCTGGTCGCCTATCGCATGGACGACGAGCGGCAACTTTCCGCCGACAAATTTGTCTGGGTGGAAGTGCAGCGTCCCGAGCTGCCGAGTGATCCGCAATCCGAAGACAGTGTGACGAGGTAACCCTTTGTACCGAATCAAACAGCTATCGGCCGACACCAACCTGGCCGAGTTCAGCCAGTGGCTGCGCGAGCAGGGCGTGGAGCACCGCATCACGGAAGAGGGCGATCAGCAGGTGCTGTGGCTGGCGAACCAGGACCACGCCGAACCGGTACTGGAAGCCCTCGAACAGTTCATCACCCGCCCGGAAGTCCGTCAGGCGATCCACGAGACCAATCACTCGCCGGTGTTCGTCAACGGTCGCTGGCAGCCGTCACCGCGTCACGCGCCTGTCGTGCTGGGCATCATCATCGCTGCGGCCCTGGTGACCCTGTTCACCGGTCTCGGGCGCGATCCGCTCGCTACCGGCCTGATGTATGCCGACCCACGCGCGTTTTTCTTCGACACGTTTGCCGACCGGCTCGACGCCCTTACCGCCACGCTGGCCCAGGGGCAATGGTGGCGCTGGCTGACGCCGGACCTGCTGCATTTCAGCTGGCCGCATCTGATTTTCAACGCAGTGATGATGTGGTTCCTGGGCAGCCAGGTGGAATGGTTCGACGGCCGCCGCCGGCTGATCCTGCTGGTGCTGGTGATCAGTCTGGCCGCCAACACCCTGCAGTACCTGGTCACCGGGCCGCTGTTCGGCGGTCTGTCCGGTGTGGTCTACGGCATCCTCGGTTACTGCTGGCTGAGTCAGCAGCGCCGGCCCCGGTTCCAGTTCCCGCCGGCGCTGATCGTGGTGTCGCTGGTGTGGATCGTGATTGGCTTCACGCCATTCACGCGCATGCTGGGGCTGGGGGAGATGGCGAACGAGGCGCATCTGGGCGGTCTGTTGACCGGGCTTCTGCTGGCCGTATTGCCGCCGCCGGCGCGCAAGAGGGACTGAGCGCGTCGGGTCCGCCGTCACCTGGAGGCTCGTCCGGTCAGGGCTATCGAGCAGGCAAAAAAAAGCCCCGCAGTGCGGGGCATAAATGAGCCTAATATAGCTCCTGATGAGAGAGACCAAATGAAACGACCGTTCTCACTTGGTACGGGATTAATGATAATCATTATCATTATCGCCTGTCAAAGATTTCGCCCAACTTTTTTCTGATTTTTTTCGAGGCGCTGTTTTCGACGATGGCGATAAGGGTCATAGCCTAATTGCAATGGCCGTTACGGCGGCGGCCCTGGCCGCTGTGTTAAGCTTTCAGGATTGGACGCCGCCCGGTTTCCGGCGATGGTCCCCCGATGATTGATAAGGTGTTGAAATGACATACGACGAGCTGATCAAGCGCCTGGACCCCACGGTTTACAAGAGCCTGCGGCGGGCGGTTGAGCTGGGCAAGTGGCCGGATGGCCGTGCCATTTCGGACGAGCAGCGTTCGATCTGCATGGAAGCGGTTCTGTATTACGAGAAAGAGCACGGCGTTCCCGAGGGTGAGCGTGTGGGCTTTATCGATCGGGAGCGCAAGGACAAGCGCGACATGGCCGCGGACGGCACCGCGACGATCCGCATCCTGAACTCGTAACGGTGGTTTGATGTCAGCCGTTATCGATGTCCAGGGGCCGCTGCGCAAGATGCCGGCCGAGCCGGGAGCTCCGGTGCATTACCGGATGAAGGTAGGGGATACCCTGATTCCCCTAAATGACCTGATCGGTCGTGAATTGCAGATCGATTTCGAAGGTGAGATCCGCTGCATCCACTGCGACCGGCTCACGAAAAAGAGCTTCAACCAGGGCTTCTGCTACCCCTGCTTCCGCAAACTGGCCGCCTGCGACAGTTGCATCGTCAGCCCGGAAAAATGCCATTACCATGAGGGAACGTGCCGCGAGCCGGAGTGGGGCGAAACCCATTGCATGGTGCCTCACATCGTCTACCTGGCCAATTCGTCCGGCCTGAAAGTCGGGATCACGCGCAAGACCCAGGTGCCGACCCGCTGGATCGACCAGGGAGCCGTGGCCGCCGTGCCCATGCTGGAAGTGGCCACGCGTCGCCTGTCCGGTCTGGTGGAAGTGCTTTGTAAGCAGCACGTCGCCGACCGCACCAACTGGCGCGCCATGCTTAAGGGCGATGTGCCCGAGGTGGACCTGATGGCCGAGCGCGAGCGCATGCTGGAGACCATTGCCGACGGGGTGGACGCGCTGCGGGCCGAGCATGGCGAAGACGCCATCAGGGTTGTGGACGAGTCGGGCCTCGAGCTGGCCTATCCGGTGGAAGTCTGGCCGAGTAAGGTGAAGACCCACAATCTCGACAAGACACCGCAGGTGACCGGTCGCCTGGAGGGCGTCAAAGGGCAGTACCTGATGCTGGATACCGGCGTGATCAATGTGCGCAAGTTCACCGCGTACCACGTTCGCCTTCAGGTGTTCGAGCCGAGCCCGCAACAGGCACCGGACCTGTTTTCAAACTGATCGCTCGCGGCGGGTTCATCACGCCTGCCACGAAGCCCGGCCTCACAAGGGCCGCTACGTAATAACTGGAGAGAGTGCAATGCGAACCAGTCAGCCACAGACCATCTACCTCAAGGACTACAAGGTGCCGCCGTTCCTGGTGGACCATGTCGATCTGCGATTCGAGCTGTTCGAGGAGGGCGCCCGGGTCTACAACTCCATGGAGATCCGACGCAACCCCGACGCCGAGTCCGGCCAGTCCCTGGAGCTGGACGGCGAGGGGCTGGAACTGGAAGGGCTGACGCTCAATGGTTTGCCGCTGGCCGACGACGACTTCGAGGTCACCTCCGGCGGCCTGCGCGTGGACAAGGTCTCCGACAAGTTCACGCTGGGCGTGGTGACCTGGATCCTGCCCCAGGACAATACCCGTCTGGAAGGCCTGTACAAATCCTCCGGTATGTTCTGCACCCAGTGCGAGGCGGAAGGCTTCCGCTGGATCACCTATTTCCCGGATCGCCCGGACGTGATGGCTCGCTTCAGCACTCGTGTTGAGGCGGACAAGGCGCGCTATCCGGTGCTGCTGTCCAACGGGAACGATGTGGAGAAGGGTGACCTGGAAGACGGTCGTCACTTCGTCACCTGGGAAGACCCGTTCCCCAAGCCCTGCTATCTGTTCGCGCTGGTGGCCGGAGACCTGGCCGAGAAGAAAGACACCTTCACCACCCAGTCGGGCCGCGAGATCGACTTGCGCATGTACGTCGAGCCGCGTAACGCCGCCAAGTGCGATCATGCGCTGGACTCCCTCAAACGCTCCATGTGCTGGGACGAGCAGATCTACGGCCGGGAGTACGATCTGGACATCTTCATGATCGTCGCCGTGGATGATTTCAACATGGGCGCCATGGAGAACAAGGGGCTCAATATCTTCAACTCGTCGTGCGTGCTGGCGACGCCGGATACCGCTACGGATCTGGCGTTCCAGCGCATCGAAGCCATCGTCGCCCACGAGTATTTCCACAACTGGTCGGGCAACCGTGTGACCTGCCGCGACTGGTTCCAGCTGAGCCTGAAGGAAGGCTTCACCGTCTTCCGGGATTCCCAGTTCTCCTCGGACATGGGCTCGCCCACGGTCAAGCGCATCGAGGACGCCACCCTGCTGCGTACGGCCCAGTTTGCCGAGGATTCGGGGCCCATGGCCCATCCGGTGCGCCCGGATTCCTACATCGAGATTTCCAACTTCTACACCCTGACCGTGTACGAGAAGGGCGCGGAAGTGGTGCGCATGATCCACACGCTGCTGGGCGAAGAGGGCTTCCGCAAGGGCAGTGATCTCTACTTCGAACGGCACGACGGCCAGGCGGTGACCACCGACGATTTCGTCAAGGCGATGGAAGACGCCAGCGGCCGCGACCTGACCCAGTTCCGCCGTTGGTACCAGCAGGCTGGTACGCCTATCGTCGACGTCAGCGACGCCTACGATCCGGACGCGAAGACCTATACCCTGACCCTGCGCCAGCGCATTCCCGCCACACCGGGGCAGGAGACCAAGCAGCCGCAACACATCCCGTTCGCTCTCGGCCTGGTCGGCGAGCACGGCGAGGATCTGCCGCTGAAGCTGCAGGGCGAGGACGACGCGCCGGCCCAGCGTGTCCTGGACCTGACCGACGAACAGCAGACGTTCGTGTTCCACGACGTGGCGGCCCAGCCGGTGCCGTCCCTGCTGCGTGGTTTCTCCGCGCCGGTGAAGGTTCACTATCCCTGGACCCGCGACCAGTTGCTGTTCCTGATGAGCCACGACAGCGACGGTTTCAACCGCTGGGACGCGGGCCAGCGTCTGGCGGTGGACGTGATCCAGTCGATGGTGGACGAGCCCCAGGAGCGCACGGTGGACCCGCGTCTGGTGACCGCCTTCCGTCAATTGCTGTCCGACACCGACCTGGACCAGGCCCTGGTGGCCAAGATGCTGCAGCTGCCCAGCGAAGCCTACCTGATCGAGCTGGCGGACGAGGCCGACGTGCAGGCGATCCACAAGGCGCGCACCCGCGTGCTCAACCAGTTGGCGCTGGAGCTGCGCGACGAACTGGTGGCCTGCTACCTGCGCAATCGTGAGGATGGCCCCTACGAGCCGACGCCCCAGGCGATTGCCCGCCGCTCGCTGAAGAACACGGCGCTGGCGTGGTTGCTGCACATCAATGACGAGGAAGGACGCATGCTGGCCCGCCAGCAGTTCGAAAATGCGGGCAACATGACCGATCAGTCCGGTGCCCTGCGGGCCCTGGTCAACTCCGAGTTCGAGGAGGACCGCGACACCGCGCTGGCCAGCTTTTACGACCGGTTCCGCGAGGATCCGCAGGTTGTGGAGCAGTGGTTTGCCATCCAGGCCAGCAGCGTGCGCGCCGGAACCCTGCCGGCCGTCGAGGCGCTTCTCACTCACGAGGCGTTTGACTGGAAGAACCCGAACAAGATCCGCTCGGTGATCGGTGCGTTCGCCGGCCAGAACCTGGCCAACTTCCACGCCACCGATGGCTCCGGCTACCGTTTCCTGGCGCAGCACATCCTGTCGCTGGACAGCTCCAATCCGCAGATTGCGGCACGCCTGGTGTCACCGCTGACCCGCTGGCGCAACTACAGCCAGGCCTATCGCGACGGCATGCGCGCGGCCCTGGAGCAGATCCACGCGAAGCCGGACCTGTCCAAGGACGTTTACGAGGTGGTCCACAAGTCCCTCAAGGGCTAAGTCCCGCAAGGATCCATGGGATCGTACCAACGCCCCGCCACGCTGCGGGGCGTTTTTGTATCCGCCCCCGGCGTGACGGGGGCAAATGAAAAATTTGCGCAAAATCGCACTTTCGGTCGATGGCGAACCCGGTGGGATGGTCTAACCTGCCCCTTTGCGGCCAGGTCCGGCCGGGCGCGGGCGTCCGTCGGACCGATCGCTGTGCGAAGCGCTGGCGGCGTTAACGTCGTTGGCGGATAAAAAATAACAAGAGCCTCAGGCTTCCAGACTCAAGAAGGTCCGAACCATGATCCATAACAAGAAATGGCTTCTGGGCAGTATGTTGGCGTTCTCCGTTATGTCCGGCCAGGCACTGGCTGCGGTCTCCTCCGCCGAGGCGAGCCGGCTGGGTCAGGATCTGACACCCTTCGGCTCGCAGAAAGCGGGCAACGAGGCCGGTACCATCCCGGCCTGGACCGGCGGTATTTCCCAGCCTCCGGCGGGAGCGGATTACCAGGAGAGCGGTGACTTCCATCCCGACCCGTTCCCGGACGACACGGTGTTGTTCACCATCAACGCCCGGAACGTTGATCAGTATCGCGAGCACCTGAGCGACGGCGTGATCGCCATGATCGAGACCTATCCCGCCTCGTTCCAGATCCCGGTCTACCAGAGCCGTCGTTCCCACGCCGTGCCGGACTGGGTGGCCCGGAACACAAAGGAAAACGCGATCAGTGCCACGGTCGTGGGGGAGGGCGCCGGTATCCAGGGGGCCTACGGCGGTTATCCGTTCCCGATCCTCAGCGGCGACAGCGAGCAGAAAGCCTACCAGGTCATCTGGAATCACCTGACCCGCTGGCGGGGCGTCAACATTACCCGCAAGGCCAGTGAAGTGGCGGTCCAGCAGAATGGCGATTACACCCTGGTGACCAGCCAGCAGGAAGCCTTCTTCAACTACTACAACCCGGAAGGTGACGAGTCCACGCTGGACAACGTGATCTTCTACTACCTGTCCTTCACTCAGTCGCCGCCGCGTCTGGCGGGTGGGGCGATCCTGGTCCACGAGACGCTGAACCAGATCAAGAACCCGCGTAACGGCTGGGGCTACAACGCCGGACAGCGGCGCGTGCGCCGGGCGCCCAACCTGGGGTACGACTCGCCCATCGCCGCTGCCGACAACCTGCGCACCGCCGACGATACCGACATCTTCAACGGTGCCCTGGACCGCTATAACTGGACCTACGAGGGCATGCGCGAGATTTACGTGCCCTACAACAATTACCGGATTGCCCAGGAAGGCCTGTCGTATGACGAGATCCTGGGGCTGTCCCACATCAATCCCGACCTGACGCGCTGGGAGCTGCACCGGGTGCACGTGGTGCTGGCGACGCTGAAAGAGGGCGAGCGCCATATCTACGCCAAGCGTCGCTTCTACGTCGATGAAGACAGCTGGAACACGCTGCTGCTGGACCAGTACGACGGTCGGGATCAGCTCTGGCGGGTATCCATGGCGATGGTGAAGAATTTCTATGAATTGCCCGGGGTCTGGTCGACGCTGGAGGTATTCAACGATCTCCAGGCGCGGCGCTACCACGTCCAGGGGCTGGACACGGAAGAACCCAACACCCGGGTGTTCAGCGACGACGTTCCCAGCCGCCGTTACTTCTCGCCGGCCTCCCTGCGCCGTCGCAGCGTGCGCTAACCGGCGCGAGCTGGTCTACGCTGTAGCTAGCGGCGTCCGGTCGCGTCGGACGGAGATGGATACGATCGGGAAAACCGGCCGCCGGCGGGCGTTCCGGACAGCACAGACACTAAACAACAGAATAAAAGGCACATCGAATGGCTACACCTTTCTCGCGCAAGACGTTTGCGGCGTTGCTCGCGCTGTCGCTGGCGCTTGCCAGCCCCGGGGCATCGGCGGTCAGTGATGTTCTCGAAACGCCGGCCCGGCCGACGGATCTGGCCGACGACAACCTGCTGACCGACAGCACCTTCGCCGGCGACCGCATGGTGGCGGTGGGCGAACGGGGGCACATCATCTATTCCGACGACCGCGGCCAGACCTGGCAGCAGGGCGAGGTCCCCGTGGCCACGACGCTGACCGGCGTGACCTTCCCCACGCCCACCGAAGGCTGGGCGGTCGGGCACGGTGCCGTGATCCTGCATTCCAGTGACGGGGGTGAAACCTGGGAGAAGCAGCTGGACGGTACCAGCGCTTCAGGCCTTGTGATCGCCACCATGGAGGAGCAGATCGCCGCCATGGAGGAAAAAGTCGAGAACGCGCCGGAAGACGAGAAAGGGGATCTGGAGTGGGCGCTCGACGGGATGATTTTCGCCCTCGAGGACGCCCAGGCGGACAAGGAGGTGGGCCCCTGGAAGCCGCTTCTGGATGTCTGGTTCGCCGATGAGAATACCGGCTTTGCGGTGGGTTCCTACGGTTTTATTTTCCGCACGGATGACGGCGGTGAGACCTGGCAGGACTGGGCGGCCAACGTGCCCAATCCGGATCGCTTCCACCTCAACGGGATTGCCGAGGTGACTGGCGGTGCGCTGGTGATTGCCGGTGAGGCGGGCACGCTTTTCCTGTCGACCGATCGCGGCGAAACCTGGGAAAGCATCGAGAGTCCCTACACCGGCTCCTTCTTCGGCGTCATGGGCACCGGCGACGTCAACGAAATCCTGGCTTTCGGGCTGCGCGGCAACGTGTTTCTCTCCACCGATCTGGGGCGGAGCTGGACCACGGTCCCCAACGATTCCCCGAACACCCTCAATAGCGGCGCGGTCGCCGACGACGGCCGGATCACCCTGGTCGGAAACGGTGGCACGGTGCTGGTCAGCGCCAATAACGCGGAAAGCTTCCGGACCCAGTTCCGGTCCGACCGTCAGGGACTGCTGTCCATCCTGCCCGTTTCTGACGATGCGCTGGTGCTGTTTGGTGAAGGTGGCGTTCTGCACACCGACATCAATGGCCTGAACCGCTGATTCCGCCGCGACAAGAAAGACAAGATTTCCAAGAGGGTCATTGAATGTCCAACCCCAAACACGACCGAGGCGATCACTACTTCACCTCGCCGAACGCCGAACCGTTCCTGGAGCGGCTGATTTTCAATAACCGGGCGATCATCCTGATTGCCTTCCTGTTCCTGACGCTTTTCCTGGGCTACAACGCCGTCAAGATCGAGCCGGACGCCAGCTTCGAGCGGATGATTCCCCTGGAGCATCCCTACATCGTCAACATGCTCGAACACCGGGATGATCTGGAAAACCTGGGCAACTTCGTGCGGATTGCGGTGGAGGTGAAGGATGGCGACATCTTTACCGAATCCTACATGGACACGCTCAAGCAGATCACCGACGAGGTGTTCTTCCTGCCGGGCGTGGACCGTTCCGGTCTCAAGTCCGTATGGACGCCCAATGTGCGCTGGGTCGAGGTGACCGAGCAGGGCTTCCAGGGCGGCACGGTGATCCCGGACAACTACGACGGCACCCGCGCCAGTCTGGAACAGCTGCGTCAGAACATCCTGCGCTCCAACGAAGTAGGGCGCCTGATTTCCGATAACTTCAAGTCCACCATCGTGTACGCGCCGCTTTACGAGACCAACCCGGACACCGGCGAGGCGCTGGACTATGCGGCGTTTTCCCGTCAGTTGGAAGAGAAGATCCGGCAGAAGTACGAAGAGCAGAACCCCAATATCGAGATCCACATTGTCGGCTTCGCCAAGAAAGTCGGTGACCTGATCGAGGGTATCGGTGCGATTGCCTGGTTTGCCGGCATCACCATTGCCCTGACCACGCTGTTGCTGTTCTGGTACTCGCGCTGCATCGCCGGCACCTTGGTACCGGTGTTCGCCTCAATCGTGGCGGTGTTCTGGCAGTTGGGTCTGCTGCGCCTGCTGGGTTACGGCCTGGATCCTTACTCGGTGCTGGTGCCATTCCTGGTGTTCGCCATCGGCATCAGTCACGGGGTGCAGGTGGTCAACGCCATGGCCATCGAGGCGGCCAAGGGCTTCGATCCGCTGACCTCCGCGCGCCTGGCTTTCCGGGCGTTGTACATCCCCGGCATGCTGGCGCTGGTGTCCGACGCCTTCGGCTTCCTGACGCTGCTGTTCATCCAGGTGGACGTGATCCGCGACCTGGCGGTGGCGGCCGGTATCGGTGTGGCGATCATCATCGTTACCAACCTGGTCCTGCACCCGCTGATCATGTCCTACATCGGCATCACCAAGGGGGGCGTCAATCACGTCCAGCGTCATGGCGAGAAGGAAGACCGCAAGTGGCGCCTGATGTCGTACTTCTCCCATCCCGGCGTGGCGCCCATCTCGCTGCTGATCGCGGTGCTGGGCCTGGGCGTGGGTTTCTACTTCAAGCAGGACCTGAAAGTCGGCGACCTGGACCAGGGCGCGCCGGAGCTGCGGGCCGATTCCCGCTATAACCTGGACAACAAGTACATCATCGACAACTACTCCACCAGCGCCGATATCCTGGTGGTGATGGTGGAAACCCAGAAGGAGCAGTGCACCCAGTACGAAGTGCTCAGTGCCATGGACCGTCTGCAGTGGGAGCTGCAGAACACGCCGGGCGTGCAGTCATCGGTGTCCCTGGCGGACGTCTCCAAGGTGGTCACCAAGGCGCTCAACGAAGGCAACTGGAAGTGGTATGAGATCTCCCGCAACCAGACCATCATCAACGCGTCGATTCGTGAGGCGCCGAGCGGCCTGATCAACACCGACTGCAGCCTGACACCGGTGCTGGTGTTCCTGGAAGATCATAAGGCCGAGACCCTGCGCACCGCCGTCAGCGTGGTGGAGGACTTCGCCGCCGAACACAGCAACGAGGTGCACAACTTCAAGCTGGCCGCCGGGAACGCCGGTGTCGAGGCGGCCACCAACGAGGTGATCTCCAAGGCCAAGAATCTGATGCTGCTGTTCGTCTACGGCGTGGTCAGCGTGCTGTGCTTCCTGACCTTCCGCTCGATCCGCGCGGTGCTCTGTATCGTTGTGCCGCTGGGCCTGACGTCGGTGCTGTGCGAGGCGATCATGGCGGCCTCGGGCATCGGTATCAAGGTGGCCACGCTGCCGGTCATCGCGCTGGGTGTGGGGATTGGTGTGGACTACGGCATCTATATCTACACCAAGCTTGAGAAGTTCATCCTTGAAGGCAAGTCGCTGCAGGAGGCCTATTACGAAACCCTGCGCTCCACCGGCAAGGCGGTGATCTTCACCGGTGTAACCCTGGGCCTGGGTGTGGTCACCTGGATCTTCTCGCCCATCAAGTTCCAGGCGGATATGGGCCTGCTGCTGTTCTTCATGTTCCTGTGGAATATGGTGGGCGCCATCTGGCTGCTGCCGGCGCTGGCGCGCTTCCTGTTGCGTCCGGAGAAGATGCGGGCCAGGGCAGAAGCGGCCAGGTAGGCTGGTGTGTCCGATCAAAAGCCCGCTTTGCGGGCTTTTTTTGTTTTTGGGTCATGTATTTAGCTAGAATGCTTCGCTTTATTTCATAGGCACCTTGGTCTATGTTCTAAAATGAGTAAGTAAACGCGGGATATGCAATGTTCGCAGTCCCGGAACGAGTGACATAAAAAAGAAGGGAACGATGACAATGGCACTTCGACACAAGCTATCCACTTTTGCGCTGGCAACCGCAGTCGGGCTGGGCGCCGCCTCTGCACAGGTTTCCGCCGCAGAGCAGCAGTTTGTAACCATCGGCACCGGTGGCGTGACCGGCGTGTACTACCCGGCCGGCGGTGCGATCTGCCGACTGGTGAACAAGGATCGCAAGGAACACGGCATCCGTTGTTCGGTGGAGAGTACTGGCGGGTCCATCTACAACCTCAACGCCATTCGCCAGGGCGAGCTGGACCTGGCCGTCGCCCAATCCGATTGGCAGTATCACGCCTATAACGGCACCAGCGAATTCGAGAAAGACGGCCCCAACAAGAAGCTGCGCGCTGTCTTCTCCCTGCACCCTGAGCCGTTCACCGTCGTGGCTCGCAAGGACGCCGGCATCGAGAACTTCGCGGACCTCAAGGGCAAGCGCGTGAGCGTAGGCAACCCCGGTTCCGGCCAGCGCGCCACCGCGGAAGTTCTGATGGAAGAGATGGGCTGGGACATGGACGCCTACTCCCTGGCCGCCGAACTGAAGGCCGCCGAGCAGTCCCAGGCGCTGTGCGACAACAAGATCGATGCCTTCTTCTACACAGTCGGTCACCCGTCCGGCGCCATCAAGGAAGCCACTACTTCCTGTGACAGCGTGCTGGTCAACGTAGACAACGACGCCACCGCCAAGCTGGTTGAAGAAAACCCGTACTACCGCGTAGCCGACATCCCGGGCGGCATGTACCGCGGTAACCCGGAAGACACCACCACCTTCGGTGTGGCGGCGACTTTCGTGACCTCCGCGGACGTTCCGGAAGATGTGGTTTACGAAGTGGTCAAGGCCGTCTTCGAGAACTTTGACAGCTTCAAACGCCTGCATCCGGCCTTCGAGAACCTGAAGAAGGAAGAAATGGTGTCTGACGCCCTGAGTGCGCCTCTGCATCCGGGCGCGGTCAAGTACTACAAAGAAGCGGGCCTGATGGAGTAATACCGGTCGGGCAGGGCGTGTTCCTGCCCCCGATTATTCCTACTGGTTGGATTGCGGCTGCCCCTTTTGTCAGCAACTGAGGGGGCAGCCGTTTTGGTACATCCCTCCTGAAAGGTCGTTTTTAATGGCGAATCAAGAGAAGAAGTCCTCGACGGACAGCCCGATGCAGCTGTCTGATACCGAAGCGGTTATGCAGACTGAAACCGGCGGTCGCGCCGCCACTGGCGTGTCAGGCGCCATTCTGTTCCTGGTGCCGGTGGCCTGGGCGCTATTCCAGTTATGGATCGCCTCGCCGCTGCCCTTTATCCTTGAAACGGGCATTTTCAACTCCACCGAAGCCCGCTCTATACACCTGGCGTTCGCCATTTTCCTCGCGTTTGCGGCCTTCCCCATGATCAAGGGGCGGACGCTCAATTATGTCCCGGTATATGACTGGGTCCTGGCCGCGCTGGCTGCGTTTGCGGCTGCCTATATCTATCTGTTCTACGATCAGCTGGCGTCGCGCCCCGGTGCGCCCAATCTGCAGGACATGATCGTCGCCCTGGGTGGCCTGGTTCTGCTGCTGGAAGCCACGCGTCGCGCGCTGGGCCTGCCGCTGACCATCGTTGCCGCGGTGTTCATCGTCTATTCCCTGGCCGGCCCCTACATGCCGGACGTGATCTCTCACAAGGGCGCGAGCCTCGAAAAGCTGGCTTCGCATCAGTGGCTGGGTACCGAGGGTGTCTTCGGTGTCGCGCTGGGTGTTTCGACGAGTTTCGTGTTCCTGTTCGTGCTGTTTGGTGCGCTTCTCGAGCGTGCTGGCGCGGGTAACTATTTCATCAAGGTGTCGTATGCGCTGCTGGGCCACATGCGTGGCGGTCCGGCGAAGGCAGCGGTGGTTTCCAGTGGCCTGAGCGGGGTGATTTCCGGCTCGTCCATTGCCAACGTGGTGACCACCGGTACCTTCACCATTCCGCTGATGAAGCGTGTCGGTTTCCCGGCCAGCAAGTCCGGTGCCGTGGAAGTAGCGGCTTCCACCAACGGTCAGCTGACGCCGCCGATCATGGGCGCCGCAGCCTTCCTGATGGTGGAGTATGTGGGCATCTCCTATCTGGAAGTGATCAAGCACGCGATCCTGCCGGCGTTGATCTCCTACGTGGCCCTGATTTATATCGTGCACCTGGAAGCCTGCAAGCTGAAGATGAAAGGCATTGAGCGCGTCGATCGCCCGACCCTGGCCCAGCGCATGTTGAACTGGGTGGTGCTGCTGATCGGCCTGTGCGTGCTGACGTTTGCGGTCTACTACGGTGTGGGCTGGATCAAGGGCTATGTGGGCGACTACGCCGGCTGGGTGCTGTCGGTCCTGCTGGCGGTGATCTATGTCCTGCTGGTGGCCTATTCGGCGCGCTTCCCGTCGCTGGAAGAAGATGACGGCAACTCGGCCATGGACACCTTGCCGCCGGTGGGGCCGACCGTAAAAACCGGTCTCTACTTCCTGCTGCCGGTGGTGGTGCTGGTCTGGTGTCTGACCGTTGAGCGTCTGTCGCCGCAGTTGTCCGCGTTCTGGGCGACGCTGTTCATGATCTTTATCGTGATCACCCAGCGCCCGCTGTTGCACTTCTTCCGCCATCAGGCGGGTAGCCTGGTGGAATCAGTCAAGGAGGGCTTCGGCGACCTGCTGCACTCCCTGGCGACCGGCGGCCGCAACATGGTGGGCATCGGCGTGGCCACGGCGACCGCGGGCATCGTGGTCGGTACGGTGACCCTGACCGGGATCGGCCTGGTGATGACCGAGTTCGTGGAGTTCATCTCAGGCGGCAACCTGCTGCTGATGCTGATCTTCACCGCGCTGATCAGCCTGATCCTGGGCATGGGCCTGCCCACCACCGCCAACTACATCGTGGTGTCCACGCTGATGGCGCCGGTGATCGTGACCCTGGGGGCCCAGAACGGGCTGATCGTACCGCTGATTGCGGTGCACCTGTTCGTGTTCTATTTCGGCATCCTCGCGGACGACACGCCGCCGGTGGGGCTGGCGGCCTACGCGGCGGCGGCCATATCCGGCGCCGACCCGATCAAGACCGGTATCCAGGGTTTCACCTACGATATCCGCACGGCCATCCTGCCGTTCATGTTCATCTTCAATACCCAGCTGCTGTTGATTGGGCTGACCGGCTGGTTTGACCTGCTGGTGACCGTCGCCAGTGCGGTAACGGCGATGCTGGTGTTTTCGGCCGCCACCCAGGGCTTCTGGTTCACCAAGAGCCGGATCTGGGAAACCCTGGCGCTGCTGCTGATTACCTTTACCCTGTTCCGGCCCGGGTTCTGGTGGGATATGGTCTATCCGCCCACCGAACTGCGCCCGGGTGTGGAAATCATGGACCACGTCGATGAGATTCCGCCGGGTGAGAACATGGTGATCAAGGCGTCGGGCATGACCATCGACGGCACCGAAAAGTCGACGTTCATCAACCTGAACTTGCCGGAGGGCGATACCCCCGAGGCGCGCCTGATGGAAGCGGGCCTGGAGCTGCGTCCCGATGGCGACAGGATGGTGGTGGATTTCGTCACCTTCGGCAGTGCGGCGGAGAACGCAGGGCTGTCCTTCGACTGGACCATCGATGCGGTGCAGGCGCACCTTGAGCGTCCGCCGAAGGAGCTGATGTTCATTCCGGCGCTGCTGGTGCTGGCCTTCATCGCCTGGGTCCAGATCCGGCGACGTAACCGCGAAGGCGTTGAGGTCTGACGCGCCCGACCGGCCAATGAAAAGCCCCGCGAATGCGGGGCTTTTTTATTGATGGCTCGAGTCCGGTCTGGTTAACGGATCAACCAGACGGGACACTAGAGACGACTGATCTTGCGAATTTCCTTCCAGAGCATGTCGTAAGCCAGTGCCGCCGGTGAGCGACTGCGAATACGGGCCACCGGGCAGCGGTTTTCGCCCATCTTCTCGACGTCGCTGGCGTAGGGTATAAACGAGCGCATTCGGTTCTTGAGTGCCTGGGGCGGAGCGTTCAGCATCTCCAGGTGCACTTTCTTGCGGCGGTCGACCAGCGACAGGAAGGGATGCAGTTTGGCTGTCTTGATCTTCTTTTCCCGGGCGAAGTGCAGGAGTTGCTCCCAGCTGTTCATCGACAGCCAGGAGGGAATGATCGGTACGAACACCTGGTCCGCGGTCGCCAGTACCTGCTCGGCCAGTTTCGACAGGGACGGCGGGCAGTCGAGGACCACCAGGCCATAGTCTTCCGACAGCGGCTTGAGCCAGTCCTTGAGCATATGGTCGTTGCCGTCTTTCTCCAGGCGCAGGTCCAGGTTGCGGAAGCTCGGGTGCGCCGGGATCAGGTCCAGCTTGTCGTAGGCGGTTGGGCGGATCATCCGGCCCACCGGCGTCTTGCCCTTGACCAGCTTGGCGGCTTTTTCGCCCACCAGATCGGGCGTTTCGCCCAGATACCAGCTGGCCGCGCCCTGCGCGTCCAGGTCCCAGAGCAGGGTGGGGATACCGTGCCCGGCGGCCAGATAAGCAATGTTGACCGCAGCTGCGGTTTTGCCGACGCCGCCTTTGAGATTGTGAAAGGCGATGATGCGCAAGAGGGTCTCTCCGTGGCCAGTTGATTGATCCGCTAAATGGCCACCATTGTGCACCGCAACGTCGCGTTTTGCATGACATGTTGCAAAAGCGGCTGATAGAATGCGGCGCAATAACGAACCGCGACTCGTAACGCGGTTCAATTCAACCATGTGGTCTCTCGTAAGGATCACCGCTGATGGGAGTTTTCCATGCCTGTTATCACTCTGCCTGACGGCAGTCACCGTAGTTTTTCCCAATCCGTTTCCGTGCACGACGTCGCCGCCGATATCGGTGCGGGCCTGGCCAAGGCCGCGCTTGCCGGTCGGGTCAATGGCAAGCTCGTGGACACCAGCTATGAAATCGACCAGGACGTCGAACTGGCCATCGTGACCGACCGCGACGAAGAGGGCGTCGACATTATCCGCCACTCCACGGCGCACCTGATGGCCATGGCCGTCAAGGACCTGTTCCCGTCCGCCCAGGTGACGATTGGCCCGGTGATCGATAACGGCTTCTATTACGACTTCAAGTTCGACCGCCCGTTCACCAACGAAGACCTCGCCCGCATCGAAAAGCGGATGGAAGAGCTGTCCAAGCAGGACTTCAAGGTTTCCCGCTCGGTTCTGTCCCGCGAGGAAGCGGTCAAGCTGTTCGATGAGATGGGTGAGGAGTACAAGGTTCGCATCATCGAGGACATTCCCGGTGATGAAGACCTGTCTTTCTATCAGCAGGGTGATTTCATCGACCTGTGCCGCGGCCCGCACGTGCCCAACACCGGCAAGCTCAAGGCGTTCAAACTGACCAAGGTGGCCGGCGCCTACTGGCGCGGTGACACCGGAAACGAGCAGTTGCAGCGTATCTATGGCACCGCCTGGGGCAACAAGAAGGACCTCAAGGCGTACCTGCACCGGCTGGAAGAGGCCGAGAAGCGCGATCACCGCAAGATCGGCAAGAAGCTGGATCTGTTCCACATGCAGGAAGAAGCGCCGGGCATGGTGTTCTGGCACGCCGACGGCTGGTCGATCTACCAGGAAATCGAGCAGTACATGCGCGACAAGCTGCGTCGCCACGGCTATCAGGAAATCAAGACCCCGCAGGTGGTGTCACGCACCCTGTGGGAGCAGTCGGGCCACTGGGACAAGTTTGGCGATGACATGTTCACCACCGAGTCCGAGAAGCACGATTTTGCCATCAAGCCGATGAACTGCCCGTGCCACATCCAGGTCTTTAACCAGGGGCTGAAGAGCTACAAGGACCTGCCGCTGCGGCTGGCCGAGTTCGGCTCCTGCCACCGCAACGAGGCTTCCGGCGCGCTGCACGGGCTGATGCGGGTGCGCGGCTTCACCCAGGACGACGCCCACATCTTCTGCGAGGAAGAGGCGATCCAGGAGGAAGTCTCCAAGTTCATGGATCTGCTGCATGAGGTTTATACCGATTTCGGCTTCACCGAGATTCTGTATAAACTGTCCACCCGTCCGGAGAAACGCGTCGGTTCCGACGAAATCTGGGACAAGGCCGAGGCCGCCCTGGAAGAAGCGCTCAACCGCGAAGGCGTGGACTGGGAACTGTTGCCGGGCGAGGGCGCCTTCTACGGGCCGAAGATCGAGTTCTCCCTGAAGGACTGTATCGGCCGGGTCTGGCAGTGCGGCACCGTGCAGGTGGATTTCTCCATGCCGGGTCGTCTGGGCGCACAGTATGTCGCGGACAATTCCGAGCGCCGTACGCCGGTGATGCTGCACCGGGCGGTATTGGGTTCCTTCGAGCGTTTCATCGGCATCCTGATCGAGGAATACGAAGGTTCCTTCCCCACCTGGCTGGCACCGACCCAGGTGGCGATCATGAATATCACGGACAATCAGCGGGATTATTGCGAGGAAGTCGCAAAAACCCTTGAAAATTCCGGGTATCGGGCGCATGCCGACTTGAGAAACGAAAAAATCGGCTTTAAAATTCGCGAGCACACTCTCAATAAAGTACCCTACCTCGCGGTTATCGGTGATAAAGAGGTTGAAGCCGGGGCCGTTGCCGTGCGTAATCGCAAGGGCGACGACCTGGGTACGATGTCGCTGGACGAGTTCCGGGCCCTGCTGGCCGAGGACGTGTCCCGCAAAGGCAGAAATCAAACGGAGAACTGATTATTAAACAGCGAACGAATCGGGGACGGGCTCCCAAGGCGCCCATCAACGGGAATATAGAAGCCACAGAAGTACGTCTGATTGCTGCGGACGGTGAACAGGTGGGCATCGTGTCCATCGAAGACGCCCTGAAAGCGGCAGAAGAAGCTTCTCTGGATCTGGTTCAGGTTACGAATTCCGATCCGGTCGTCTGTAAGATTATGGACTACGGCAAGAAGGTCTTCGAAGAGAAGAAGGCCAAGGCCGCTGCGAAGAAAAAGCAGAAACAGGTCCAGGTGAAAGAAGTGAAATTCCGACCCGGCACGGAAGAAGGGGATTATCAGGTCAAGCTACGCAACCTGATACGTTTCCTTGAGAACGGGGACCGGGGCAAGATCACCATCCGCTTCCGCGGTCGTGAGATGGCACACCAGGAAATTGGTATGAAGCTCATGAATCGTGTGGAAGCGGATATCGAGGAACTTGCCCAGGTTGAGCAACGGCCGAAAATGGAAGGCCGGCAAATGACGATGGTCGTTGCGCCCCGAAAGAAAAAGTGATGCTCCATTGAGTCGCCTGTCCCCCGTCACAGTGCGGGGGATTTGTCGTTCAGGGCACACTGTTTATTGCAATCATAAAATGCGGAGTTTTAGAAAATGCCCAAGATGAAAACCAAGAGCGGGGCCACCAAGCGGTTCAAGCGTACCGCCAACGGCTTCAAGCACAAGCAGTCCTTCACGAGTCACATCCTGACCAAGAAGAGCCCGAAGCGTAAGCGTCAACTGCGCGCTACCAAGCAGGTAGCCAAGGCTGACGTTGCATCCATCAAGCGTATGATCGCGCTTTAATTCAGGTTCAGAAGGAAGGATTAGAGAATGGCTCGTGTAAAGCGTGGTGTCGTCGCTCGTCGTCGTCACAAGAAGATCATGAAGCAGGCCAAGGGTTACTACGGTGCCCGTAGCCGCGTCTATCGTGTTGCCAAACAGGCGGTCATCAAGGCGGGTCAGTACGCCTACCGTGACCGTCGTAACCGTAAGCGCCAGTTCCGTGCGCTGTGGATCGCGCGTATCAACGCCGGTGCCCGCGCCAACGGCCTGTCCTACAGCCGTCTGATCGCTGGCCTGAAGAAGGCCAACGTTGAGATCGATCGTAAGGTCCTGGCGGACCTGGCGATGAACGAGCAACAAGCGTTCAGTGCCGTCGTTGAAAAAGCCAAGGCTGCGCTCGCGTAAGCTCTTTCATCGATTGCATATCGGTTGGGATGCCGAAAGGTATTCCGAAAGGGGGAAGAGCATGCTCTTCCCCCTTTTTTATTTCAGGGCCTGTAGAATAGGCCCCCGCTGCCAAGGCGCCGCCTGTTTGTCACCCGGCTTGCGGCAGCGTATTCACGAGAGCGCCTGAAAAAGGGCCCGGTCATCGGACCCGGTCATTTTTCAGGGGTGTCTCATCCCAGGCAAAGAAAGCAGTCACATTTGGAGCAGGGTCAATGGAAAACCTGGAGCAACTCGTACAGGACGGCCTGAAGGCGGTCGAGCAGGCGCAGGACCTGCAGGCGCTGGATCAGGTGCGTGTTGATTATCTGGGCAAGAAAGGCGTCTTGACGCAGCAGCTCAAATCCCTCGGTCAGCTGTCGGCGGAAGAGCGTCCGGCGGCGGGCCAGAAGATCAACCAGGCCAAGGTCCAGGTTCAGGATGCCATCAACGCCCGTCGCGAATCCCTGGAAACCGCCGCCATGGACGCGCGTCTGTCGGAAGAGTCCATTGACGTGACCCTGCCTGGCCGGGGCCAGTCCCGGGGCGGTCTGCATCCGGTGACCCGCACCATGCAGCGCATCGAGCAGTTTTTCGCCCAGGCTGGCTACAGCGTCGAGCAGGGGCCGGAGATCGAGGACGACTACCACAACTTCGAGGCGCTCAACATTCCGGGCCACCACCCGGCGCGGGCGATGCACGACACCTTCTACTTCAATCCGGGCACCCTCCTGCGGACCCACACCTCGCCGGTGCAGATCCGTACCATGGAGAACGACAAGCCGCCGTTCCGCATGATCTGTCCGGGGCGGGTCTATCGCTGTGACTCGGACATGACCCACACGCCCATGTTTCACCAGATCGAAGGGCTGCTGGTTGACACCAACGTCAGCTTTGCGGACCTGAAGAGCACGGTGGAGGAGTTCCTGCGGGTGTTCTTCGAAAAGGATCTGGCGGTGCGCTTCCGTCCGTCCTATTTCCCGTTCACCGAGCCGTCCGCCGAAGTGGACATCGAGTGGGGCCGCAATCCGGATGGCTCCATCAAGTGGCTGGAAGTGATGGGCTGCGGCATGGTGCACCCGAAAGTCTTTGAGTATTGCGATATCGATCCGGAAACCTACCGGGGGTTTGCCTTCGGCATGGGCGTCGAGCGGCTGGCCATGCTGCGCTACGGCGTGAACGACCTGCGCATGTTCTTCGAGAACGATCTGCGCTTCCTGCGTCAGTTCCGCTGATCGGCAGGTCAATTGGGTTTCAGGATTAACGGCATCAGGACAAGGCGAAGAGCATGAAATTTAGCGAACAGTGGCTGCGTGAGTGGGTCAACCCGGAAATCGACACCCAGGCTCTGGTGGATCAGATCACCATGGCGGGGCTGGAAGTCGACGAATTTGAACCGGTGGCCGGAGAATTCAGCGGTGTGATCGTGGGCCTCGTGGAATCGGTTGAGCCGCACCCGGATGCGGACAAGCTACGCGTGTGTCAGGTCGCCGGTGGCGAGGAAACCGTCCAGGTGGTGTGTGGCGCGCCCAACGTGCGTCCGGGGCTGAAAGTGCCGTTCGCCACCGTGGGTGCGGTGCTGCCGGGCAACTTCAAGATCAAGAAGGCCAAGCTGCGTGGCCAGCCGTCCAACGGCATGCTGTGTTCCGAGTCCGAACTGCAATTGTCCGACAGCCACGAAGGCCTGATGGAGCTGCCCGAATCCGCCACCGTGGGTGAGGATATTCGCGCCTACCTGGGGCTCGACGATGCCATGATCGACGTCGATCTGACCCCGAACCGCAGCGATTGTCTGTCGATTCGGGGCCTGGCCCGGGAAGTGGGCGTGCTCAATCGCCAGCTTGTTGAAGGCCCGGCCATCGACCCGGTCGAGCCGGTGCACTCCGATGTCATGGACATCCGCGTCGAGGCGCCCGACGGCTGTCCGCGTTACCTGGGCCGGATCATCCGCAACGTCGACCTTAGCGTCGAGACGCCGCTGTGGATGCGCGAACGCCTGCGCCGTTCCGGCATCCGCAGCATCGACGCGGCGGTGGACGTCACCAACTACGTGATGCTGGAGCTGGGCCAGCCGCTGCACGCCTTCGATCGCGAGGATCTCAAGGGCGGTATCGTGGTGCGCTGGGCGGAGCAGGGCGAGAAGCTGGTCCTGCTGGATGGCCAGGAAGTCGAGTTGACGCCGCAGACACTGGTGATCGCCGATCACGAGAAGCCTGTGGCCATCGCCGGCGTGATGGGCGGCGAACACTCCGGCGTTGCCGAAAGCACCCGGGACATCGTTCTGGAAGCCGCCTATTTTGATTCGATCTCCATTGCCGGCAAGGCCCGTCAGTTCGGCCTGCACACTGATGCGTCCCATCGCTTCGAGCGCGGTGTCGACCCGCAACTGACCCGCGATGCCATGGAGCGTGCGACAGCCCTGCTGCTGGAGATCGTCGGTGGGGAAGCGGGTGAGATTGTCGAGGTTCACAGCGAAACCCATCTGCCGAAAGCCCCGGTGATCGAGTTGCGCCAACAGCGCGTCGACGACGTACTGGGTCTGGCCATCGATCGCACCGAGATCGAGGAAATCCTGACCCGTCTGGGGCTGCATGTCGACAAGCTGACCCGCGATGGGTGGATGATCGGCGTGCCCAGCTACCGCCCGGACATTGCCATTGAAGAAGACCTGATCGAGGAAGTCGGCCGCATCTACGGCTACAACAACCTGCCGGTGACTGAGCCGGTAGGTAGCCTGGCCCTGCGCGAGGAAGCCGAGGCGGTGCGTCCGCTGTCCAGCATCCAGTCGCTGCTGGTCGATCGCGGCTACCAGGAGGCGGTGACCTACAGCTTCGTTGACGAAAAAGTGCAGAAGCTGATCGATCCCGGACACGAAGGCATCGCCCTGGCGAATCCGATTTCCAGCGATATGGCGGTGATGCGCACATCCCTGTGGCCGGGCCTGCTGCAGACTGTCGACTACAACCAGAACCGTCAGCAGTCGCGCATTCGGCTGTTCGAAACCGGCCTGCGCTTCGTGCGCCGGAGCGATCAGTCCATTGAACAGGTTCCCATGCTGGCGGGCGTGGTGAACGGTCCTCAGGACCCGGAAAGCTGGGTGAATGGCCGTCGCAAGGTGGATTTCTACGACGTCAAAGGCGATCTGGAAGCGCTTTTTGAACTGCTGGGCATCGAGGTCGAATTCGTCGCCGGCGAGCATCCCGCGCTGCACCCGGGACAGACCGCAGAGCTGCGTCGGGACGGCGAGTTCGTCGGCTGGCTGGGAGCGTTGCACCCACAGGTTCAGAAAAAACTCGACCTGGATGGCACGACTTTCGTGTTTGAGCTATTCTTGAATTCGATCGTTTCCGGTTATGTGCCTAATTTCAAAGAATTTTCAAAATTCCCGGAAGTTCGCCGGGATTTGGCTATCATTATCAGGAACGAATTGACTTACGCTGAGGTTCAGCGCATCGCCCGTGACCAGGCCGGGGAGCACCTGACCGGGGTTCGCGTGTTCGATGTGTTTGAGGGCGAGTCGATCGGTCGTGGGCAGAAGAGTCTGGCTCTGAGCCTGTTCTGGCAGCATCCGGAACGGACGCTGAACGAAGAGGAAATCCAGGGCTGGTTCAACGCGGTGATTGAATCCCTCAAGACTGAGCTGGGAGCAACACTGAGGAGTTAACGGATGTCGGCTTTGACGAAAGCGGAGATGGCAGAGCGTCTTTACGAAGAGCTCGGGCTCAACAAACGCGAAGCCAAGGAAATGGTGGAAGCCTTTTTCGGCGAGATCAGAGACGCACTCAGTCACAATGAGCAGGTGAAGTTGTCGGGATTCGGTAACTTCGACCTGCGGGACAAGAAAGAACGTCCCGGGCGCAACCCGAAGACCGGAGAAGAAATTCCGATCAGCGCGCGGCGGGTAGTTACTTTCCGGCCAGGACAAAAACTAAAACAGAAAGTAGAGGCCTATGCTGGAACCCAGTCATAACAACGAGCTGCCGCCGATTCCTGGCAAGCGCTACTTCACGATTGGTGAAGTGGCCGATCTCTGTAGCGTCAAGGCCCATGTGCTGCGCTACTGGGAGCAGGAGTTCCCGCAACTGTCGCCTGTCAAACGACGCGGCAATCGGCGCTACTACCAGCGGGCTGACGTGTTGACCATCCGCCAGATTCGCAGTCTGCTGTACGATCAGGGCTACACCATCGGTGGCGCCAAGCAGAAGCTCAGCAGTCACGAAATCAAGGACGACACGTCCCAGTACAAGCAGCTCATCCGCCAGATGATCGCGGAACTCGAGGAAGTCCTCGACGTCCTCAACAGCCCAACCGCTTAATATTTGGGGTCCTTTAACGGGCCCTGAAATTTCCCGAATTTTGTGTTTATTTTTCCCGGGAGCTTGTGTAGAATTCGCTCCCGCTAAGCCATTGAACTCACAGTTCAAAAGCTTGCTGTGTCGGGGCGTAGCGCAGCCTGGTAGCGCAC
Organism: Marinobacter bohaiensis; assembly: GCF_003258515.1. Lineage (NCBI taxonomy): Bacteria > Pseudomonadati > Pseudomonadota > Gammaproteobacteria > Pseudomonadales > Marinobacteraceae > Marinobacter > Marinobacter bohaiensis. Next base: position 175,780 of record NZ_QGEH01000004.1, on the reverse strand, counting down.
CTGTATGGGGTGCAGGTGGTCGCAGGTTCAAATCCTGCCGTCCCGACCAAATCATTCAACAACAGAGCCCGGAGCCGAAAGGTCCGGGCTTTGTTGTTTCTGCGGCCCTCACTTCAGCCCTCCCGTTTTTCAAGTCAGTCTGCTGTCTGGACAGGTCGAACCTGAACGGACATAGTGTTGGACTGCGTTCGGACCCGCTTACCGCGATCCGTGCTCACCACAAAAAGAAACGACACGATTGGCTTTTCCCGATGACAGCAGTCACCCACTCGGTTCTGGTCGTCGACGACGACGAAGACATCTGCGAACTCCTGCAGACCTTTCTTGGCAAGGCGGGCTATCACGTGCGTATGGCCGCCGACGGCGATGCCATGCGCGCGGCGATGGATGAGTGCCTGCCGGATGTGTTGATCCTCGACATCATGCTGCCCGGCGACGACGGGTTCACGCTGTGCCGCTGGGTGCGCGATCACTTCGCGCTGCCCATCATCATGCTCACCGCCAGCTCCGATGAGGCGGACAAGGTGATCGGCCTGGAGCTGGGCGCCGACGACTACATCGCCAAACCCTTCAGCGCGCGCGAACTGCAGGCGCGGATCAAGGCCCTGTTGCGGCGCTCCCAGCTCAGCCAGCAGGGCTTCCGGCGTTACGTGCGTTTTGGCCAGTGGCGGCTGGATTGCCAGACCCACGAGCTCAACGACCAGCACGGCGAGCGGATTGCCTTGTCAGGGGCCGATTTCGCGCTGCTCAAGCTGTTCGTGGATCACGCCAACAGCATCCTTGACCGGGACACCATTGCCGGCGTAACCCGTGGGCGGGAGGCGGATCCGTTGGACCGTGTGGTGGATGTGGCGGTCAGCCGCCTGCGTCATCGCCTGGGGGACAAGGGGCGCGATCCCAAGCTGATCCGGACCGTGCGCGGGGCCGGGTACATGCTCACCGCAACCATCAGTTATGAAAACGAGTAAAGCGCTCGCCTGGCTGGACCGGTACCGCCCACGCTCGCTGCTCACGCGAATGCTGCTGCTGACGCTGCTGGCGGTGCTTTTGGCGCAGGGCATCTCGACGACCTTCTGGTACACCACGTTCCGTGCCCAGGAGAACCAGGGGCTGGTGAACAGCAGCCGTAACCTGGCGTACTCGGCGGCTGCGACCGTGCGCTTCTTCAAGTCCCTGCCACTGGAATACCGGCACATCGTACTGGACCAGCTGCGTAACATGGGGGGGACCCGCTTCTTCGTGTCCCTCAACGAGATGGAAATCCCCCTCAAGGCGCTGCCGGAAACCGATCGCAAGACCCGGGTGGTCCAAGCTGTCAGCGACGTGCTGCACGAGCGGCTGGGCCAGAACCTGCCGATCCGGGTGGAGTTCGTGGCCCAGCAGGATCTGCGCATCCTCAACAGCCAGATGAAGATCACCGACCTGCCGCCGTCCTGGGCCAACTACGCGCTCAACCTGGACCCGATCAACCCGCCGGTGCTGGTGACCCAGATCGAGATCGCACCGCAGGAATGGCTTTACCTGGCGTCGCCGCTGCCGGCCCCCTACGTCTCCCTGGAGGACACGGCACTGCCGCGCCAGCAACTGTTCTTCATCGTCCTGCTGACCATTTTCCTGCTCAGCTTCATCGCCCTGATGGTGCGCTGGCAGACCCGCCCGCTGCGACGTCTGGCGCGGGCCGCGCGGGAGATGCCATTCGACGACGACCGGCCGCCGGTGCCGGAGTGGGGCAGCAGCGAGGTGGTGGATGTGACCCGCGCCTTCAACACGTTCCGCGACCGGATCCGGCGCTACCTGAAAGACCGCGAGCAGCTGTTCACCTCTGTCTCACACGACCTGAAAACGCCGATTACCCGCCTGCGCCTGCGCGCCGAACTGCTCGAAGACGAGACGTTGCAGGCCAAGTTCGAGAAGGACCTGCAGGAGCTCGACCTGCTGGTAAAAAGCGCGTTGCAGTCGGTCAAGGACAACGACATTTACGAGAATATGGAATCGGTCGACGTCATGGCGCTGATCGATCAGGTCACGGAGCCCGCCGCCGGTACGCCGGGTAAAGTCACCATCAACGGCTGCCCGCTGCGCCGATATCGCTGCAAACCGCTGGCTCTGCGCCGCTGCATTGGCAATCTTTTCGATAATGCCCTGAAGTACGGCGAGCGGGTGACCATCCGTATCGAGGACTCCCCGTCGGAGCTGATCCTGCATTTCGAGGACGAGGGGCCGGGCCTGGACCCCGAGCTGCTCAACAAGATCTTCGAGCCGTACTACCGGGCCACGCCCTGCGCCCCGGGGGAAGGTCTGGGCCTGGGGATCGCCCGGGCCATCGCCCACGCCCACGGCGGCGACGTCGAGGCGTCCAACCGTGAGCGGCGCGGTCTGCGACTGAGCCTGTTCCTGCCCCGCAATCCCGAGTGACGCCGGCGTCATCCAATGTATCCATCCTGTTACATTGGCCTTGCACTTTGATACGTCAAGGATTGCGACAGTGCCATAGACTCCAGTGATGTCATAAAAAAATGACATGGATAATCACTCACAAAAACAACAAGGTGCCAACCTATGAAACCGATCAGGCATTTTCTGGCCGCTCTCGGCCTGAGTGTTGCACTGACCCCGGCCCACGCCGGCGAGGTCGAAGTCTTGCACTGGTGGACCTCCGGCGGCGAAGCCAAGGCCATGGGTGTCCTCAAGGAAATGATGGAAGACCAGGGGCATACCTGGAAAGATTTCGCTGTGGCTGGCGGCGGTGGCGAGGCGGCCATGACGGTCCTCAAGACCCGCGCTGTATCCGGCAACCCACCCGCAGCCGCCCAGATCAAGGGGCTGGACATCCAGGAGTGGGCCAAGCTTGGTTTTCTGACCAGCCTGGACGACGTGGCAGAGAAAGCGAACTGGGGCCAGGTTCTGCCGCCGGTGGTCTCCGATACGATGAAATACGAGGGCGACTATGTGGCGGTGCCGGTCAACGTGCATCGCGTCAACTGGCTTTGGGTCAATCCGGACGTGTTCGAGAAGGTCGGCGTGGAGGTGCCCACCACGCTGGATGAGTTCTTCGCCGTGGCCGACAAGCTCAAGGCCGCCGGTGTGATCCCGCTGGCTCATGGTGGTCAGGCCTGGCAGGACGCCACCGTGTTCGAGGCCATCGCCCTGGCCGAGCTGGGTCCCGAGGACTACCGGGCCGCTTTCGTGAATCACGATATGGACGTTCTGTCCGGCCCCAAAATGGTCGAAGCCCTGACCAAGTTCCACAAGATTCGCGATTACATCGACCCGAACGCGGTTGGTCGTGACTGGAACGTCGCTACCCAGATGGTCATCAACGGCGACGCCGCCATGCAGATCATGGGCGACTGGGCCAAAGGCGAGTTCACCGCCGCCGACAAGGTGGCCGGCGAGGACTACCTGTGCGTTCCGGCACCCGGTACCCAGGGCTCCTTCACCTTCAATATCGACTCCCTGGCGATGTTCAAGCTGAGTGACGCGGACAACGAGAAGGCCCAGAAAGACCTGGCCCGGACCATTCTGGAGCCTGAGTTCCAGACCGTCTTCAACAAGGCCAAGGGTTCCATCCCCGTCCGTACCGACATCGACATGTCCGGCTTCGACGACTGCGCGCAGGCCTCCATGGATGCGTTCAAGAAGACTTCCGACACCGGTGGTCTGGTGCCCAGCATGGCGCATGGCATGTCCACCACCAGTGCCGTACAGGGCCAGATCTTCGACGTCGTCACCAACTTCTTCAATCGCGCCGATGCGGACCCGGAAGAAACGGCCGAGCGTCTGGCATCCGCGGTCCAGTCCGCTCTTTGATCCTGTCACTTCATGTCTGAGCGGGTGGGGCCTGGCCCCGCCCGCCAACCGATAACGGTTTAGGAGTTCTCAAGATGGCTCACATCGGTGCGGCGTCCGAGGCGACGCCACAGCGTCCCCGTGTCCGTCTGACCCAGCATTTGCAACACTGGCTTCCCAAACTGGCGCTTGCGCCGACGGCCGTGATGGCGCTGGTGGGTATCTACGGATTCATGATCTGGACCGGCGTGCTGTCGCTGACCGGGTCCACCTTTCTGCCCAGCTACGAGTTCGTGGGCTTTGAACAGTACGCCAAACTGTTCGCCAACGATCGCTGGGTGACAGCCTGCACCAACCTGGTCATTTTTGGTGTGCTGTTCATCGTGTCCTGCCTGGCGATTGGCTGCTTCCTGGCGATCCTGCTGGACCAGCGTATCCGCAACGAAGGCGTGATCCGCACGATCTATCTCTATCCCATGGCCCTGTCGATGATCGTCACCGGTGCGGTCTGGCAGTGGATTCTCAACCCTAGCCTGGGGCTGGAAAAACTGATGCACGACTGGGGCTGGACCAGCTTCAAGTTCGATTGGCTGACCGATCCCGACATGGTGATCTACACCATCGTGATTGCCGCCGTGTGGCAGGCCTCCGGCTTCGTGATGGCGCTGTTCCTGGCGGGACTGCGGGGCATCGACGGCTCCATCATCAACGCCGCCCGGGTGGACGGCGCGAGCCTGCCGCGCATTTATCTGCGCATCGTGCTGCCGGCCATGCGCCCGGTTTTCTTCAGCTCGGTGATGGTGCTGGCGCACATCGCCATCAAGAGCTTCGACCTGGTTACGGCCATGACCGCAGGCGGCCCGGGCTATTCGTCCGACCTGCCGGCCCTGTTCATGTATGCCTTCACTTTCACCCGCGGTCAGATGGGCCTGGGTGCGGCCAGTGCGATGATGATGCTGGCTATGCTGCTCGCCATCCTGGTGCCGTACCTGTATTCGGAACTGAGGGGGCAGCGCAATGGCTAATTCAGTACGCAATTCCCTGAGCACCGGGCGTCTGTTGGTTTACGGTACGCTGTTGCTGGCCTGTATCGCCTACCTGATCCCGGTTTTCATCATGCTGGTGACCAGTTTCAAGACCACCGGCGACATCCGCACCGGCAATCTGATGAGCCTGCCGGAAACCTGGACGCTGGATGCCTGGGCCAAGGCCTGGTCCAGTGCCTGTACCGGCGTCGAGTGTAACGGCGTCCACGGTTTCTTCTGGAACTCCCTGAAGATGGCCGTTCCGGCCGTGATGATCTCCACCTTCCTGGGGGCGATCAACGGCTATGTGTTTTCCAAGTGGCGTTTTCGGGGCTCCGACATCTTCTTCAGCTTGCTGCTTTTCGGCTGCTTTCTGCCGTTCCAGGTGATCCTGCTGCCGATGGCCGGCGTTCTGGGCAAACTGGGACTGGCCAACACCACCCCGGGGCTGGTGCTGGTCCATGTGGTCTACGGCATTGCCTTTACCACACTGTTCTTCCGCAATTTCTATGTGGCCGTCCCGGACGCTCTGATCAAAGCCGCGCGACTGGATGGCGCCGGATTCGTGACCATTTTCGTCAAGATCCTGCTGCCCATGTCCGTACCGACGTTCATGGTGTGTTTCATCTGGCAGTTCACCCAGATCTGGAACGACTTCCTGTTCGGCGTGGTGTTCGCCAGCGGTGACAGCCAGCCGATTACGGTCGGCCTGAACAATCTGGTCAACACCAGCACTGGCGTGAAGGAGTACAACGTGGACATGGCCGCCGCCATGATCGCCGCGCTGCCCACGCTCGTCGTCTACGTGCTGGCCGGCAAGTATTTCATTCGCGGACTGACGTCCGGCGCTGTAAAAGGTTAGAGGTCCACAATGGCACAATTACAACTCAAGGGTATCCGCAAGACCTACGGCAACGCCGCCCAGGAAACCCTGAAAGGTATTGATATCGACATCGATTCCGGTGAATTCCTGATCCTGGTGGGGCCGTCCGGCTGCGGTAAGTCCACGCTGATGAACAGCATTGCCGGTCTGGAAACCGTCACCCAGGGCCACATCATGATCGATGGCAAGGACGTCACCCACGCCGAGCCCAAGGACCGGGACATCGCCATGGTGTTCCAGTCCTACGCGCTGTATCCCACCATGTCGGTGCGTGAGAACATTGCTTTCGGTCTGAAAATCCGTCGCATGCCCAAGGACGAGATCGACGCGGAAGTCCAGCGGGTCGCTACGCTGTTGCAGATCGAGAACCTGCTGGATCGCAAACCGTCGCAACTGTCCGGCGGCCAGCAGCAGCGGGTCGCGATGGGGCGGGCTCTGGCGCGTCGGCCCAAGATCTATCTGTTCGACGAACCCCTGTCGAACCTGGATGCCAAGCTGCGGGTGGAAATGCGCACCGAAATCAAGCGACTGCACCAGCGTCTGGGCACCACCATCGTCTACGTGACCCACGACCAGATCGAGGCCATGACCCTGGCCGACCGCATCGCGGTGATCAAGGACGGCGAACTGCTGCAGCTGGGCACGCCCAAGGAAATCTACGAGCAGCCCTCCTGCCGCTACGTGGCGAGCTTCATCGGCTCTCCGGCGATGAGCTTCATCCCGTTGCTGGTAGAGACCGAAAACGGCCGTCCGGTGGCCAGCCTGCGCAGTGTCGACGGCGATGAAACCCGGGTGCCACTGCCCGAGAAGCTGGCTGAGTACACCGGTCGTGAGATCCATCTGGGGATTCGCCCGGAGCACATCACCCAGCCGCTGGCGCACAAGGCGGACCAGGCGGCGACCACCTCCGGCCGTTTCCGGATCGAGGTTACCGAGCCGACCGGGCCCGATGTGATGGCGTTGATCCGCATGAACGACACCGAGGTGCACTGCCGGCTGGACCCGGATCACACCATCGAAACGGGCGAGCCCGCGGAACTGATGGTGGACCTGAGCCGGGCCATCTATTTCGAGGCCGGCGAGGAGACCCGCATCGACGTCTGAGCCCCGCCTTTTCCGGACCGAAGGCCCGCAGGCGCTCTTCGGTCCGGCTTTCCCTTTCTCGCATGTTTAACCGCTGGTCGATTTTTATCCTCTCGCTCATGGTCTAGGGTTATAGGACGACGATCCGAAAAGGAGGACGAGGTATGTCAGCTGATGCGAATACTTCCTATGATCCGGACAAGGGCTATGTCGCCTTGCTCGGTTGGAGTCTGAATGCGGTCGAGGCTGCGGATCAGTTTGACCGGCGCTATGTCGTGGTGGCGCCGGAATGGGCGGAGAGTTATTGCCAGGAGCACAACATTCCCTATGTGCCCTGGAATTTTGAGCGCCTGAACGATCGCTCCATGGAAATCGCCCAGACCCTCAAGGACATGGGAGTGAATGTGGCCATTCCGCTGTTCGAGGAAACCGTGGAGTGGGCCGGGGCCATCAACGCCGTCCTGTTGGACAAACCGAAACTGTTCGGTCAGGCCATGCTCCTGCGGGACAAGGCCCTGATGAAGCGTCGCGCCCAGCTGGGCGGGATTCGCGTGGGTATCTTCGAGGAAGCCCACGACCGGGACGACGTCATCCGCTTCCTGAAGCGCGTAAACCAGACGCTACTCAAGCTCGACGGCGACCCCAACGACCCGATCCACCTCAAAGCCTTCGACAAGGCCGGCTGCCTGGGGCACCGGGTGATCCGCACGCCGGACGAAGTGGATACCATTCCCGAAGAGGAATTCCCGGTCCTGATGGAATCCCACCTGGATGGCTGGGAATTTGCGGTGGAAGCCTGGATTCACAACGGCAAGATCCGCTTTCTGAATATTTCCGAGTACGTGACCCTGGGCTATTCGGTGTTCGTTCCGGCTTCGCCGGAGCTGGAAAAATACCGGCCCCAGATCCGGGAGCAGATCGAGAAGCTGATCAAAGCCTTCGATATCGAGTTCGGCTTTCTCCACCCGGAGTATTTCGTCACCAACGACAGCGAAATGTACTTTGGCGAGGTGGCCTATCGCCCGCCGGGCTTCAAGGTATTCGAGCTGCTGGAGCGGGTCTATGGCTTCAACGCCTACCAGGGCATGATCCTGGCCTTCGACCCCAAGACCACGGAAGAGGAAATCACCCGTTTCTTCCCCCGCGAAGTGGTCGATGCCTCGGGCTATGCGGGCTGTTTCGGCGTCTATCCGCGCCTGCGCGTAGTGAGCCGGCTGGAGATCCCGGAAGAAACCGAGGACCATCCGTATTACGAGTCCAACGACCTGGCACCGCCGATGCAGGATACCGTGACCAAACGGACCGCATTCGGAACCCACTGGGGGCTGCTCTACTTCAAGGGCGACGATCCCCACAAGCTGCGCGATTTGCTGAAACACCAGGAAGAGCTCGACTTTTACGTGTAGCCTATCGGCATTGCACGATCATGAGGATGTCGCGTGGACTATTCCAACGCCCAACAGGCCGCCCCCGGGAAGCTTGAGGGGCTGCTGGTCAAACTGGATGATGCAGTTGCCCAACTGGCCCGGGCCAAACCCTTTGCCAAGGTGGGTAAGGCGCATCTCGTTTTTGACCTGGCCCGTCGGGTCCTGATGCAGACGGGCGGGTGTGAGGCGATTGAAGAGCGAGCGCAGGAACTGGAGGAGAGCGGCGTTTTCCAGGGAACGGACTGGGCTCACCCCCAGATCCTGATCCCGACGCTGACCTCCCAGTCCCTGCGTAGCCCGTCGGCGGATACGGTCGCGCTCGAAGCGCTCAGTGAATTGCGGTTGCTGGCGGTTGCCACCGGCCGCTACTGCCATCCCTATGTCTCTTCGGAGCAGGCTCACCACTTTCTGGCCCAGGTGCTGGCGATCAACCTGGCGTTGCTGTTTGGCAGCGCCGGGGAGGCTGAGCGTGAAACCCAAGGGCGTCTGGCCGGGGTCTCGCGGGCGCTGGTCCAGCATCTGGCGGACCGGATCGGCTACGAGCATGTCATCGACCAGCTTATCGCCGAGATATGGCGCCTGCTCAATCAACGCCCCATCCAGACCGGGCCCGTCAAACAGATGATCACCCAGATCGCCATCTGCAGCAGCGACCCCGATATCGAACTGGGCGCCAGCGGGCAGGGCGCCTATCGGTTGATCAGCAGTCTGTTCGGGCCGACCGAGGCCAGTCGCGAGGACCCGGGGCTCAACGTCTATCACGAGCGGCTGGCGGCCATGGACCAGCGCGGCTTGCAGGCGGAAGCCATGGGCTGTGCCCGCGCCATGCACGATACCGGGCTGGTGTCCGCCTACCACGCCGAGCTGCTGCGTTTTCTCGTGGATCAGGGCGAGCAGCTGCTGTCGGAGGCTTTGGGGCTGTCGAGCACCGGCCGGGACTGCCTGCTGTGTTACACCGACCTGGTGCACGCGTTGATCCGGGAGGCAGTCACCCCCGAGACGCCGCAGTCGGTCTACGGACTGGCGCTGATGCTGGAACGGGGCATTCTTTACAACCCCGCCATGGGTCCGGCGCTCTGGCGTCAGGTCAACCTGCCTCTGTCTCGGCCGACTCGCGAGCAGCTGGCGCTGGTTTTCGGGGACTCGGCCTCACCGCGTACGCGGCTGCTGGAAGGCGTACTCTGTGTGATGGGAGCCCCGCTGGGCGTGGGGCAGGGTAATAACCCGACCTGTCAGTCGGCGCGGGCTATTTCCATGTGGGCCTACACGGACCCGGATTTCCTGTTGCAGCTGCTGGTCTGGGCCGCCCGCGACGACGAGATCATCATGCATTTCGAGGGCAAACCCGTGTCCTCGGTGGCCAGTGCCGGTGGCGTTGCCCGCGAGCTGCACCTGGACTTGGATGCGGTGTCGCTGATTCTGGTGCCGCACCTCGACCGCCTCTACGGGGAAATGGGGCGCCTGTGCGCGGATCGCGATGGCGACCCGCATCGTTGGATCAACCCTGAATTTCACGGTTGGTGGTGCGGGCGCGGTTTCAGCATCAATGTGGACGTGGCCACCGGTCGGTTGGTCGACCTGGACAATTTCCTGCGACATTTCTACGCCAGCTACCATCCCTTCTACAACGGCAACCAGCCGCTGATCCATCCCCAGCCGGCGGGTATCGCGGTTACCGATAGTGCGTCTCGGTTCATTGGCTGGCACGCCATCACCATCCTGCGTGTGGGGCTCGACCCCGAGCAGACCATGCGGGTGTACTTCTTCAACCCCAACAACGACAGTGCCCAGGACTGGGGCGATGGCATCAAGGTCAGTACTTCCGGGCACGACGAGCGCCACGGCGAGTCGTCGCTGCCGTTCGGAGAGTTCGCGTCACGGCTCTATATCTTCCATTACGATCCACTGGAACACGGCGCGCTGGCGGATGTGCGGCCGGAAGAACTGCAGGCGGTGATGGACCAGGTCCATCGCACCTGGGGGCAGGATCGCCTGCCCGCCGCGGAGTTGCAGGCCGACGAGGGACAATCCTCGACCGGCGAGTGACGATACCCGCCGGACGGGGCGGTTCAGCGCAGCTTGGTTTCGCGTAATTTGCGGATGAATTCCGGCGGCTCGAAGCTGTCCGCCCGGGAGGCGTCCCAGTACTTGGCGAACACGGTGTGTTCGGAAGAGCCCTTGAGCAGTTCGCCGGGCTCCAGGAAGCGGAACAGCTCCATGTAGGTCCGCACTTCGTTCTCGTCCACGCGTCGGATGATGTGCTCCGGCCCCAGCTCCCGCGGGTGCTTGAGCCCGGAGGCGCCCAGCAGGTTGGTCAGTGCCTGCATGGTGTTGCGGTGGAAGTGATAGACCCGCTGGCTCTTGTCCGCCACGTCCAGCTTGCTGCCCCGGCGCGGGTCCTGCGTGGCGACGCCGGAAGGGCACTTGTCACTGTGGCAGCTTTGCGCCTGAATACAGCCCAGGGAAAACATGAAACCGCGGGCCGCGTTGCACCAATCGGCGCCCAGGGCAAGCGTGCGCGCAATGTTGAAGGCCGAGGTGATCTTGCCGGCGGCCCCGATGGCGATTTCCTCGCGCAGATTCGCTCCGACCAGCGCATTGTGGACCAGTTGCAGCGCTTCGGTCATCGGCATGCCCAGGCGGTTGGTGAACTCCAGCGGCGCGGCGCCGGTGCCGCCCTCGCCACCGTCCACGACGATGAAATCCGGACGCTTGCCGCTTTCCAGCATGGCCTTGACCAGGCCGAACCATTCCCACGGATGCCCCAGGGCCAGCTTGAAACCCACCGGTTTGCCGCCGGACAGCTCGCGCAGCCGCTCGATGAAATCCATCAACTCCAGCGGGGTGCTGAAGGCACTGTGCTGGGCCGGGGATTCCACGTCTTCCCAGGGCGTGACGCCCCGGGCCTCGGCGATTTCCGGGGTGACCTTGGGGCCGGGCAGGATGCCGCCATGGCCCGGCTTGGCGCCCTGGGACAGTTTGATCTCGATCATCCGTACCTGGTCACGGGTGGCGTTCCGCACGAACAGCTCTTCGTTGAAGGAGCCGTCCCTGTTGCGGCAGCCGAAGTAACCGGAACCGATCTCCCAGACCAGGTCGCCGCCGTGTTTGGTGTGGTAGCGGGAAATCGAGCCTTCCCCGGTGTCGTGATAGAAATTACCCAGCTTCGCCCCCTGGTTGAGGGACTCGATGGCGTTGGCCGACAGGGAGCCGAAGCTCATGGCGGATATATTGAAGATGCTGGCGCTGTAGGGCTGCTTGCAGTGTTTGCCGATCAGGATACGAAAATCGTTGTCCTTGTGGTCCACCGGCGCCATGGAGTGGCTCATCCATTCGTAGCCTTCGGCGTAGGTGTCGTGCTGGGTGCCGAACGGGCGCTTGTCGAGTACATTCTTGGCGCGCTGGTAGACGATAGCGCGCTGTTCCCGGGAGAAGGGTACCTCCTCGGTATCCCGCTGGATGAAGTACTGGCGGATTTCCGGACCGATCGACTCCAGGAAGTAGCGGAAGTGGGCCAGGATCGGGTAGTTGCGGCTGACCGTGTGGCGGTGCTGGAGCAGGTCGTAGGTGCCCAGGATGGCCAGCAGGCCGAAGATCAGGGGCAGGAAAAAGGTGGACGGATAGAGCCAGGCCAGCGGTAACGTCAGCACCAGTCCAAGCAGCGATATCACATAGGCTGTATAGCGGGCTGGTATGGGCGACGACTTGTGCATGTACGAAAGGCTCCCTGTATTCGCGAATAGACTGTGACGGGCCTGCCGGGGGCAGGGGCCCGTATTGGAGCATAGCTGGTTCAGGCTGTCAGGCGCAGTACGTCGTCCGCCAGGGTTTGCACATCGTCTGTGTCATGGCTGACCAGCAGCAGAGTGGTTCCGGCGGCCTTGTGACGGTCCAGCAGGGCCAGCAGGGTGGCGCGGGTGTCCGGGTCGAGGCCGGTCAGGGGCTCGTCCAGCAGCAAGAGGGGCGAGCGGCGCAGCAGGGCGCGGGCGATGGCGATTCGCTGGCGCTGGCCGCCGGAGAGCGCGGTGGGCAAGCGCTGTTCCATGCCCGCCAGGCCGACATCCGCCAGCATCGACGACAGCGCTGTCTCGTCGGCGTCGCTCAGCTTGAGCCCCGGGTGGATGCCGATGGCCAGATTGTCGCGGACGCTGAGGTGGTCGAACAGGTTGTCCTCCTGGAACACCGAGGTGACCGGCCGCTCCCAGGGCGGCAGAGCGTCGATTTCACGGTCCTGCCAGCGGACGTGGCCGGATGTCGGCTCCAGGAAGCCGGCTACCAGATTGAGCAGCGTGCTCTTGCCGCAGCCGCTTGGGCCGGTGATGGCGAGGCAGGTGCCGGTGTCGACGCGGACACTGAAGGTCAGCGCCCGCTCGGCGCCGGGGTAACGGAAAGTCAGGCGGTCGATGTCAAGCATGGATCGGATACCGGCGTGATCGGAATGAACGTTGTTGCGGCTTGCGATGTGCGGCCCGCGATAGGCGGTTGAGCGCATGAAACACCAGCAGCAATAGCAGCAGCATCACCAGCGCCGTGGCCGAGGCGTTGGCCATCTGGTAACCGGCCAGTTGCTGGTACAGCAGCAGCGGCAGTGTCGGGTTGGCCGGGCTGCCGAACAGGGCCACCACGCTGAAGTCCCCCAGCGACAGGCCGGCCGCGTAGGCCAGGGCCAGCAGAATCGGGCGCCGCAGCAGCGGCAGGACGATCCAGCGCAGGCGGTAAAGCCCCCGCACGTCGAGTTGGTCCGCCAGACGGGAGGTCGCGGGCGACAACGTGGCCAGTGGCCCGCGCAGGACCTGCAGGACGAAGGGCAGCGCCATCAGTGCGTTAATCAGCGCCACCAGCGTCAGCCCCTGCGGGCCCTGGCCCAATTGCGGCCGCAGCAGGATGAAAAGCCCCGTGCCCAGCACCAGGGCCGGCACCAGCAGGGTCAGGTGGCCGCAGGCTTCGGTCAGCCGGGCGCGACGACCATGGCCCGCCTGACGTTCGTGCCGGCTGCACCCCAGGATGGCCAGCCCGAACCCCAGGCTCATTCCGGCCGCGGCCGTGGCGACCAGCACGCTGCGCAACAGACTGGACCAGAGCAGGGTGTTGCCGGCGCTGGTCCAGAGTCCGGGCAGCCCTTTCCAGACCACCGCCGCCAGCGGCAGCAGCAGGAACAGCAGGAACAGCGCCAGCAACGTGCGGTCACGCCAGCCCGCCAAGCCCCGGGCATCGCGGCGCAGGCCCGGTGACGTTTCCAACTGTCCCGGAACCAGTCCGGATGGGCCCCGATAGCGGGTGGCCAGCCACCACAGGCTGCCGCAGATCAGCAGTTGCACCAGTGCCAGCACCGCGGCACGGGCGAAGTCGAAGTCATAGCGCAGGGACTGGTAGATGGCCACCTCGATGGTGGTGGAGCGCGGGCCGCCGCCCAGGGTCATGACGATGGCGAAGCTGGTGAAGCAGAGGATGAAGATGAACACCGCCAGCCCCGGCAGGACCTGTCTCAGCGCGGGCCACTCCAGGCTGCGCCACAATGCGCGGCTGCCCAGGCCGTACTGGGCGGCCAGGCGCCACTGATTGGCGGGGATGCGTTCCAGCCCCTGCAGCAGGATGCGCGCCGCCAGGGGGGCGTTGAAGAAGACGTGGGCCAGCAGGATGCCCTGCAGGCCGTACAGCGTCCAGCCACCGAGGGCGTCGAACACCGGGCTGAGCCAGCCGCTGCGGCCGTAGACCGCGACCAGCCCGAAGGCCGCGACGATGCTGGGCAGCACCAGGCTGAGCTCGCTCAGGCGCAGGATCAGTCCGCGGCCGAACAGTCGTGGTTGGCGGTGCAGGGCGCGGGCGACAGGAATGGCCAGCAGCAGGCTCAGCAGTGTGGACAGGGCGGCCTGGTAGACGCTGAACCAGATCACCTGGCGCAGGTAGGCGGACTGCCACAGCTCGGTCAGCGCCGCCCCGCGCCACTCGCGCATCAGCCCGAAAAAGCCGGCGGCGACGATGCCCAGCAGGAGTAGCGCCACCAGGCGACCCGGCCAGATCTGCCAACGGGGATGGCTCAGCGGCGGTGTCATTGTGCGGTCGCGTTGAGCCACTCGTCGATCCAGGTCCGGCGGTTGTCCGCCACGGTTTGCGGTTCGAAGTAGAGGGTCTGTTCCGGCCGGATCAGGCGTTCAAAGACGTCCGGCAGCTCATCCCCCAGGTCGGTGGCCGGGTACATCACGTTCTTCAGCGGAATCTCGCTCTGGAACGCCGGTGACAGCATGAACGCCAGGAACCGTTGCGCCAGCTCGGGCTGGTCGCTGGTACGCACCCGGGCGCCAACTTCCACCTGCAGGTAATGCCCCTCGTCGAACGCCACCGCCTGGTAGCGATCGGTGTTATCCACCGCCATGTGGTAGGCCGGCGAGGTGCTGTAGGACAGCACCATCGGCGCCTCGCCGTTCATGAACAGGGAAAAGTAGGCGTCGCTCCAGCCCTTGGTCATAGTCAGGATGTGCGGCTGCAGGGCCTGCCATTTCTCGGCCGCCCGGTCGCCGTAGACTTTCTTCATCCACAGCAGGAAGCCCAGCCCCGGGGTGCTGGTTCGCGGATCCTGCAGGATAATCTTGAGGTCATCGGGGGCGTTGATCAGGGCGTCGAGGCTGGTCGGGGGATGCTCCAGCTGCTCGGTGTCGTAGACGAAGGCGAAGTAGCCCCAGTCGTAGGGCACGAAGGTATCGTCGTTCCAGGTAATGGGCAGGTTCAGAGCTGACAGCGAGGTGCCGTGTGGTGCCAGCAGTCCGGTCCTGCGGGCGTCTGCCATGATGCTGGCGTCCAGGCCGAGCACCACGTCGGCGGGGGTGGATTCGCCCTCCAGGCGCAGCCGGTGCAGGATGGCGACGCTGCTGTCGAGGGCTACGAAATCGAGGGTGCAATCGCAGCGGGCTTCGAAGCGTTCCTTGATGGCGGGTCCCGGTCCCCACTCGGACACGAAGGACGGGTAGGTGTAGACGGTCAGTGTGGGCGCGGCGAGGGCGTACTGGCTGCAGAAAACCAGGGCCGCCAGCAGTGCCCGGAAAGGTAATGCCATGTCAGGGTCCCGTTATCGGTCGGTGGAAACGGGGGCCGCAGAATAGGCGCAATGCCACTCAATCCCTGCGCCGGCATGATCCGGATCAGGTTCTGCGGGTTTGATCTCAGCCTGCCATTTCCAGCAGACACCCCGTTGAGAGGGTCTCATTCTAACAGAGACCTTCGCCTTCATGGAGTCGCTGGACATAGAGCCGCTGGAAGCGTGGCGGGCTATTTGCGGACGGTGACAACCATCTTTAGACCTGTAAGTAAATAGCGGGTCGGGCGTCTCACGTGACGCTGCGCATGTCGGTGCTTGGGAATGTCACTCTTCAGACGCCGAAAAGTCTTTCGGGCCGGCTTTATCCGGCTGTTCCGGCATATTATTGGGATTTTCCGTATTTTCCGGGAAGCGGCGGCCAATCTGGTCTACGTTGAGTGTATGGAGGCAGGCCGTCATTCGATTTTGATATTTTGTACTCAAATCAATAAACTTACACGCCTGTAATTTGAGTCCAAAACTATTGGGCCAGTAAATCCGTTCGAGGAGACTTGACGTGAGCGAAGTCCTTAAAGACGAGTACTCCACCGACTATCAAGCGGGTCAGGACAATGTAACCCCCCTGGGGCTCGACCTGCACAAGACGGTGTTCTTCATTACCGCTGCGTTGATTATCGTATTCGTGGTGGGAACCCTGCTGTTCCCGGACGTTTCGAAATCAATGCTTAACGGCGCCAAGACCGGGGCCATCAATAACTTTGACTGGCTGTTCCTGATCAGCGGTAATATCTTCGTGATTTTCTGCCTGGCACTGATCTTCATGCCGGTGGGCAAGATCCGCATCGGCGGCAAGGATGCGGTGCCGGAGTTCTCCACCCTGTCGTGGTTCGCAATGCTGTTCGCAGCCGGCATGGGTATCGGCCTGATGTTCTGGGGCGTGGCTGAGCCGGTGGCCTACTACACCGACTGGTATGGCACGCCGCTGAATGCAGCGCCCAATACGCCGGAAGGTGCCAGCATGGCACTGGGCGCCACCATGTACCACTGGGGCCTGCACCCGTGGGCGATCTACGCGGTGGTCGCGCTGTCCCTGTCGTTCTTCGCCTTCAACAAGGGCATGCCGCTGACCCTGCGTTCCGCGTTCTTCCCGATCTTCGGTGATCGCGTCTGGGGCTGGATCGGTGACATCATCGACATCCTGGCGGTGCTGGCCACCATCTTCGGTCTGGCAACATCTCTGGGTCTGGGGGCACAACAGGCGGCTTCCGGTCTGCAGTACCTGTTCGGCGTCGACGGCGGCATGGCAACCCAGATCGCCATCATCGTCGGTGTCACCTGCGTGGCGCTGGTATCCGTGGTGCGCGGCCTGGACGGTGGCGTCAAGATTCTCAGTAACATCAACATGGTCCTCGCAGCCCTGCTGTTGGCGTTCGTGATCTTCGCCGGCCACACGCTGGGCGTGTTCCAGGCCATGTGGACCACCGCCTCCTCCTACGTCGCCAACATCGTGCCGCTGAGCAACCCGTTCGGTCGCGAAGACGAGACCTGGTTCCACGGCTGGACCGTGTTCTACTGGGCCTGGTGGATCTCCTGGTCACCGTTCGTCGGCATGTTCATCGCCCGTGTTTCCAAAGGCCGCACCGTACGTGAGTTCGTCACCGCGGTACTGATTATCCCGACCGTGATCACGGTTGTCTGGATGAGTGCCTTCGGTGGCAGCGCGCTGGAGCAGATTCAGGCGGGCGTGGGCACCCTGGCGACCGATGGCCTGAGCGACGTTTCCCTGGCCATGTTCCAGATGTTCGAGAATATCCCGCTGACCGCGGTGATCTCCTTCATCGGTATCATCCTGGTGCTGGTGTTCTTCGTGACGTCTTCGGACTCCGGTTCGCTGGTCATCGACTCCATCACCGCCGGCGGTAAGCTGGATGCGCCGACCCAGCAGCGTGTTTTCTGGGCGGTTATGGAAGGCGCCATTGCAGCGGCCCTGATCTTCGGTGGCGGCTCTGAGGCCCTGACCACGCTCCAGGCGGGTGCAGTCAGTGTCGGCTTGCCGTTCACGCTGGTCTTGCTGGTCATGTGTTATGGCCTGTTCAAGGGGCTGAACAACGAGCGGGCGCTCATTGACGCCGGCATGAAGTAAGCCGAACCCCGGCTGAAATAAAAAACCCGCCTCGAATGAGGCGGGTTTTTTTATGTTCGCATTCCGGCTCGTAGTGATCCGGCCAGGGTAGGCGGCGCGCTCAGGCGCTGGCGTAGGCTCCGGGGCGAACGTCTCGCTTGGCCGGCGTCGACAGATTGCCGGCGTGGCTGAAGACCGACATCGCGTACTCCACCCGTGCTTCCGGTGTCAGGTGGGTGCGCTTGAGGCCCTCGATGTAGTGCAGGCGGGGCAGCAGCCCCTTGCCGTTGGCCATCTGGATGGCCAGGCCGGGGCGTGCGTTGAGTTCCAGCAGAGTGGGGCCGGTTTTCTGGTCCAGCACCAGGTCGGCGCCCATGTAGCCCAGGCCGGTGGCCTCGTAGCAGCGGGAGGCCATCACCAGCATGGTGTGCCACTCCTCGATGTGGATCTTGTCCAGCGCGTGACCGGTATCCGGATGGGTCTTGACCGGGCGGTTGAACTGCACCGCGTTGAGGCTTTGCCCCGTGGCGATGTCGATCCCCACGCCGATGGCGCCCTGGTGCAGGTTGGCTTTACCGTCCGATGCCTTGGTGGCCAGGCGCAGCATAGCCATCACCGGATAACCCCGGAACACGATGATGCGGATGTCCGGCACGCCCTGGAACGAAAAGTCGGTCAGCGACGTGCGGCACTGGATCAGGTCCTCGACAATCGCCACGTCAGGGGAGCCGCCCAGGGAGTAGAGCCCGGCCAGGACGTTGGACAGATGCCGCTCCAGGTGTGGCAGGGACACTTTGGCGCCGGACGCTTTGACGAACTGATCGTCCTCGCGCCCGGTGATCACCAGGATGCCCTTGCCGCCGGAGCCTTTGGCCGGTTTGATGGCGAAACCGTCCAGGTTGGGGATCATCTCGCGGAAGTGGGAGATCTCGTGCTGCTGGCTGACCACCTGACGCAGCTCCGGCGTCGCCACGTCGTACTCGGCGGCAATCAGCTTGGTCTTGAGCTTGTTGTCCACCAGCGGGTACGCGCTACGGTCGTTGTAGCGTGCAATGTAGTCCACGTTGCGGCGGTTCATGTTAAGCATGCCGCGGCGCGCCAGAGCGCCAGGGGAGATCCAGCGCATCAGTCGTATTCCTTCATCGGGTGGAAGCGCCGCAGTTCACTCAGCTTGTAGCCGGTGTACTGTCCCATCAGCAGGATCACCGCCAGCACCACCAGGTGCAGTTCCGGGAAGTTGAACGTCAGGTGTCCGGCCAGCGGCAGGCTCATCACCAGGTACGCCAGTATGGCCACCAGCAGGCTGCCGCCGCCCTGGACGAAGACCTCGTGGGGGCCTTCCTCTTCCCACAGGATCGACATCCGTTCGATGGTCCAGGCCAGGATCACCATGGGGAAGAAGGTGACCGTCATGCCTGTGTTAAAGCCCATCTGGTAGCCGACAATACTGATCGCCGTACTCATGAATATGACCAGTATGATCAGCGTGGCAATTCTCGATACCAGTAACAGGTTGAGATTGGACAGGTAGCCCCTGAGCAGCAGCCCCATGGCCACCACGCTGACGAAGGTCACCAGGCCGGGGCCGAGGGATGTCTGCAGGAAGGCCACGGCGATCAACACGGGCATGAAGGTACCGGACGTCCGGATGCCGACGATCACGCGCATGAACGCCACGACCATGGCCCCCAGCGGCAGCAGCAGGAGCATGCGGAACATGCTCTGCTCCTCGATGGGGAGCTGATAAAGGCTGAGGAAGCCCAGGCCGTTCTGCATGGATTCGGCGCGGGCCAGCTGCAGGGCCGGTACGGTCTGGCGCAGCATGGCAAAGCTGACCACCGACTGATTGCCGCCCATGACGTCCAGCAGCGAGTCGGTGTTGCGGCTCCACATCAGGACATTGTCCGGCAACCCCTGTTCGCCCGTTTGCGGGTCGAAAGTCAGCCAGTTCTCGCCATCGTAGATTTCCAGGAACGGGCGCAGGGGCTGGCGGCGGCGTGCGTCCTCGAGCTTGATGCCTTCTGAGATACGCGCCGGGATGTCGGCGTAGTTGAGGAGCTTGGACACCACCTCGACGTCGTTATTGCCCGCCAGCAGCAGTGCGGTGTTCTGGTTCGGGTCGGAGGACCGGACCAGCTTGATCACCTCCCGGGTCATGCTTTCCGGGGTGCTGGATTTCGCCGCCGCCAGGTCGAGCACTTCGTTCGCCGCTGTGGCCTGGGGCTCCTCCCAGAAAACGCTTTCCGGTACCGGTGGCGTATCCGGTGACTGGGCGCGGGCGTTGGTGTCCGGCACGAACTGGGCCTTGAAATACAGCGTCTGCGGACCGTTGGCCTCGCGGATCGACCACTCGCCGCGGCGATCGCCATTGTCGTCGACAATCGAGAAGCCGTAACCGGGCGAGGCGGCCTGCTCGGACAGCACGTGGAATCCGGGCGGATCGTCCGGCAGGTTCAGGCTCGCCAGCACCGGTTCGCCCTGTGCCTGGAAATCGACCCGCGCTTCCACCAGCCAGACCGGGCGCTCTTCGCCGGAAAGCCAGGGGATTCCCAGCTCAAAGTGACGCAACATGGACAGGCCCAGGCCGGCGAAAATGAGCAGGGCGATCGCCGTGTAGAAAGGATAGCGGGATTTCACTGGGCGTCAGCCTTACCGGCCTCGGCCGGGTGATTGCGGGTAAATTTCTCGGGCAGGGTAGTGGCGTGTTCCTTGCCGACATCGACCAGCATTACATCGCGCAGGATGTTGCGGCCAATCAGCACGGTGTGAGACAGGTTGGCCCGATTCGACAGGGTAAATTCGGCCTTCTGCACGTGATCACCAATGGCGAACTGCAACTCAACGACGGCCCGGCGCTCGCTTTCGTCCGCGGACGCCTGGATGATCCTGGCGTTACGGGACAGCGGGCGTTCCAGGGTTTTGAACTGATCCTCGGTGCCCTGTACCGGCACGTCGAAGCGGACCCAGTCTTCGCCGTTACGTTCGAAATAGGCGACGTTGCGGGCGTCCATGGAGGACGTTTCCGCGCCGCTGTCGACCCGCGCTTCGTAGGTGAACCCCGGCTCCAGGAAGTGGATGCTCTCCAGTTCGCCGACGATCAGCATGCCGTTAAGACGCTGGGAATCGGCGGTCATCCCCGTACTTGGCGCGGAGCAGACCGGCTGTGGCGTCTTGGGGCAGGATGGCGGTTTGATCTGTTCACGGATGGTTTCGATCAACGCACGAGTGTTCTCGTTGTTGTTGCGGACCATGCCGCGGTGATGGGCCTTGAGGTCTTCGCTCAGTTCATTCAGTTGTTGGGACTGGTCAGCCTCGGAACGCGTCAGTTGGTCAAGATCCTGCTCCTTGACCAGGACCGAGCCGGAACAGCCCGCGAGCAGGGTGCCGGTCAACAGCGTGATCAGTAGCGGGGGGAGCGTGCGAAGTGCGCGCGTGGGCATGGAAAAAACCTCTGTCCGTGAAAGCCTGTCGTTAGTCGTATCCGCCGCCTGTCCGGAGGATTTTCGAAAGCCCGGAGTATACAGGAATACGACATTACAAGGATTTACCGATATGTAACCCCAGTGGACAAACCCGTCATTATTCTGTCACACCCGGCGGCCGGTGAGCGCGAAGGTACTGATCAACATCCAGGATGTCGTTGGAGCGCAGATAGTCCTGAACCGCCGGCGGGCAATTGAGATACAGCAACAGGAGTTCGCGCTGGATGTCCTGGTCCTGGATGCGCGACGCGTAGTGGATGAGGCTGCGGATGGCCGCGTCGGAGTCGAGGCAGACGGGCTCGCTGTAACGCAGTCCGACGAGCGTGTGCAGCCTCTCCAGGTGATAGCGCCCGGTGTGGGTGAGGTGTTCGGTCAGGCTGACGTTGCCCGGGCCTTCGGCATGGGGTTCCGGGCGGTCGTGTTGCCCGGTGGTCCTGCGCCAGAATGCTTTCAGCATGGTTTTGTCTCGAAAAGTCCCTGTCCGGAGCCGGCTCGCGCGCATTGCCCGATCGGGGTCGCGCCCGGGCAGTCGCGTTTTTGTTATAGTGATATCCGTGTTGTAGCTCAGTTTACGAGCCGGTTCCATCCCTGGATGCAACCAACAGCACGGCGATCGCCTTTTTGCGAACCGGGTAGCGTGGGGAGCGCAACAGCGGCAACGCATGGGCATCGATAATCACAGGCGTTGCGCATGTCCCCGCGTGCTCGCATCCCGCGTCGCCTGGCGGCGCGGCGTCCCTCGGCCCGAATCAACTTCAGGAGTAAACTGTGCCCTTGTCCCTGTCCCGGGAAATGATCCCCGAACTCGC
Organism: Marinobacter bohaiensis; assembly: GCF_003258515.1. Classification (NCBI taxonomy): domain Bacteria; kingdom Pseudomonadati; phylum Pseudomonadota; class Gammaproteobacteria; order Pseudomonadales; family Marinobacteraceae; genus Marinobacter; species Marinobacter bohaiensis. Next base: position 154,127 of record NZ_QGEH01000004.1, on the reverse strand, counting down.
CCTCATTGCCCTGGCGACACTGGTGTTGACCGCCGCGGTCTGTGTCGTGATCGGCCAGCGCCGTCTGCGCCGTGAACGGGAGGCGGCCCGGGCGCAGATCGGCTCGCTGGAAGAACAACTGGAGTCGGCGGCCCTGGCCAGCCACGAGGCCACCAGTCAGGTGGCCCTGCTGCAGCAGGAGCGGGACCAGTTGCGGCAGCAGGAAGAGCGGGCCCGGCAGCAGGCCAGTGAGCTGGAGGCCAGCCGCGAATCCTGGCGCAACAAGACCAGCGAGCTGGACAACCGGCTGGCCTCGCTGGAGGCGGAGAAATCCGCCGCCCACCGGCGTGAGACGTCCCTGGAAACGCGCGTCAACGAACTGAACGGACAGCACGAAAAGATCAGTCGCGAACTCTCCGACGCCCGGGTGTCGATTCGCGAATACGAGGTCACGCTGGAAGAGGAGCGACGTGCCACCGCCGAGAAGCTGGAGCTGCTCGAGCGCAACCGGGACGCCCTCAAGCAGGAGTTCGAGAACCTGGCCAACCGCATCTTCGAGCAGAAGAGCGAGCGCTTTTCCCAGCAGACCCGCACCAGCCTGGACACGCTGCTCAACCCCTTCCGCGACCAGTTGCAGGATTTCCGCAAGCGGGTGGAAGACGTCTACACCACGGAGACCCGTGACCGCCAGGCCCTGCGCAGCGAGATCGACGCTCTGCAGAAGCTGAACCGCCAGATCACCGAGGAAGCGGCCAACCTGACCAAGGCGCTGAAAGGCGACAAGAAGGTGCAGGGCAACTGGGGCGAGCTGATCCTGGAACGGGTGCTGGAAAAATCCGGGCTGCGCAAGGGCGTCGAATACGAGACCCAGGGCAGCTACCGCGATGCCGACGGACAGCTGCTGCGTCCGGACGTGGTGATCCACCTGCCCGACGAACGCAACCTGATCGTGGATTCCAAAGTGTCGCTGCTGGCCTACCAGGAGTGGGTCACCGCCGACGAGGACAGCGAACGGGAAGCCGCCCTCAAGGCCCATGTGGACGCCGTGCGCCAGCACATCCGCGGCCTCAGCGAGAAGGATTACAGCCAGCTCCACGGATTGCATTCGCCGGATTTCGTGTTGCTGTTCATGCCTATCGAACCGGCGTTCGTGGCCGCTTTCCAGTACGACGAGAAGCTGTTCGCCGAGGCCTTCGAGCGCAAGATCATCGTGGTCACCCCCACCACTTTGCTGGCCACGCTGCGCACCATCGAGAACATCTGGCGTTACGAGCGCCAGAGCCAGAACGCCCGCCTGATCGCCGACCGGGCCGGCGCCGTCTACGACAAGCTGCGCGTGTTCGTGGAGTCCATGGAAAAACTGGGCGGCCAGTTGCAGACCGCCCAGGGCACCTACGACTCGGCCATGAATACGCTGACCCGGGGCAAGGGCAACCTGATTTCCCAGGCCAACCGCTTCGTCGAGCTGGGTGTACGGGTCAAGAAAGAACTGCCCAAAGCGGTGCGCGACCAGGCCGAGATCGGTGAGCGACCCGACGAGCCGCCGGTGCGCGCCGTCGGCAAGGATGATTGATTGCGGTGGGCCGCAGTTCACAGAGGGTGTCTGGCCGCTTCTCTAGAATGGCGGGATCATCCTTCAATCGCCGGGAGCCACCCGATGATCGACGCGCCGCACACCCCAGCCGGTTTTCGTGAGCCATCGCTTCCCGTTTCCAGCGGCCGCTGCGGCGGCGAAGACGACGAACACACCGATGGCACCGTGATTGTCGACTGATGCGCGACTGTTGCCAGATGAACGATTGTTGGACGAAGGGCGTGCGCACCACAGGCGTCAGGTTGAATCCTGGCGGTTTATGGCAGAAACTTTTGTAAAAATAGGCATTGAGACGATGTACTTGGAAACCGGGAGGAAGTCCGCCCTGGCGCGGTTCCTCGATACCCCGAAATACCGGGTGGTCCGGCGGGGTCCGTGGTTTCCAATCCAGTGATGTACCTGCGGAGAATTCAGGAATGAAAAGCATATGGATGGGTGTGGTTGTCAGTGGAATGCTGTTCGCCCAATTGGCTTACGCCTTGCCGCCCGAGCATGAAACCCGCCGCCTGATGATAGCGGTGGAGAAGGCGGTCGCCGACGAGAAGTGGGGCGAAGCCGGCGAATACCTCAATCGCCTGCAATCACTGGAAACGCCCAAACCCGCTGAATACGCCTTCTATCGCGGTCGGGTGATGTTCGAGGCGGGGCACCTGAACGAAGCCATGTCCGCACTGGAAACCTACGTCACCCAGGTTGGTGCCGAGGGCGAGCATTACACGGAGGCGCTGGAGCTGATTACCGCCGTCGAGCAGACCCGCAACGAGCAGGGCGATGTGGCGGCAGCCGCCCAGTCCCAGGGTGACCCGGTGGCAACCATTGAGCCGGCCGCTGGTGATGCTATCCGGGACCTGCAGCGTCTCTATCTGGCCGACACCCCGCAACAGGCCCTGGAGCGTCATGCCAACAGTCTGTTGTCCCAGAATGCATGGCGTAACAACAACGGCCGGGTGATTCGCGCCGACGAGTCGCCGGATGTGCAATATCGCGTTCAGGCGGGCAACGGCGAGCTGCAGGTGCAGGAAACCCGCCGCCTGGGGGATGGTCGCTCTGAAGTCATTTCCACCCGGCTGTCTGTATACGGCATTAACCCGCTGCTGCGCTGGGACTGCCCGGATGACGGTCGCACCTGCTGGATCTACGATCCGCGCGACGGCTCGCGCTGGCTCAAGCTGGGCGGTCAGCCGGACACCACCCAGGCCCTGGCGCGCACCCTGGGTGATCTGATTCGCCGTCTGCAGTCACCGTCCTGATTTTTCGGGCCCGGCATGCCGATGCGGTGCCGGGCTCAGTTCTCCTCTCCGCCGCCGTCCCGCCAGGCGCCCGGCGTCATGCCGGTCCATTTCTTGAACGCGCGATGAAAGGTCGATGGCTCGGTAAACCCGACGTCGTGGGCGATGTCGTTGATGGGGCGGTCGCCCCGGCTCAGGTAGTAGATCGCCAGATCCCGGCGCAGCAGGTCCTTGATCTCCTGGAATGAGGTGTTCTCCTGCTTCAGGCGTCGGCGCAGAGTCTGTGGGCTGACGTGCAGTTCCGAGGCAATCCACTCGAAATCCGGCAGGGCCCGGGAGAAATCCCGTCCGATCAGGGCGCGGATGCGGCCGGTGAAGCTGTGCCCCTCGTCCGGACGGGCCAAAAGGTCCGCCGGCGAGGTTTTCAGGAAACGGCGCAGCTCCGGCCGGTCGCGGATGATCGGCGCGGCCAGGAAGCGTCGGTCGAACAACAACTCGGTGCGCTCCGCATTGAACGTGAGCGGGCAGTGAAAGATGTGGCGGTACTCGTCGGCGTGGGTCGGTGGTGGGTAATCGAAGCGGGCACCGTCCAGCGTGATCGCCTGCCCGATGAGCCAACTGAACAAGCGGTGCCAGATGACCAGGATGCTCTCGCGCAGGAAGTACTGGGGATCGGCCAGCGTGCCGCTGGCCTCCAGCACCAGTGCGACCTGGCCACTGTCCTCCCGCTCTTCCAGGCGCATGCAGACGGTGCCGTCGAACAGTCGCGAGAACTGGTGGGCCCGCTGCAGACCGCCGCGCAGTGTTGAATGTCCGATCACCAGCGTGCACAGGGTGGCGAAGGTGCCCGGATGACAGCGTCGCGGTCCCAGGCCCATGAATTCGTCCGCCATGGTCTCCCAGATGACCTGCATCAGCCGGGTAAACTGGCCGCTACTGACCCGGGCGCCGGGCGCACGCAGCCGCTCCGGCGCGATGCCGGCGGTACGCAGCAGGGCATCGGTATCAAGAGCCTGTTGTTGGGCCCCGCCCAGGGCAGCGCGCACGAAGTGTCCGGAGACCGTCAGTTTTGCCATCCTGTGACCTGTATTCCAACGAAACATCGCTCATCATAAGAGGGTGCCGGGGCTTTGCAACCAACCTGGCTGGCCTGGTGGGCCAGTGAGTTGATCGTTCCGGCCAGTCGCTTTGGCGGATGAGGCTGTTGGCAGTCCGGCGCCGGGCGGGCAGTCTGAAGATCGAGTTCGCCGCGCTCGTCCAGGGCGTCGCGTTTTCTGGAACTCAAACGTTTGAAGGCAAGAGGAGGAGTGGTATGGCCGGACCCCTGCAAGGACTTCGTGTGCTCGATTTTACCACCTTGTTGCCTGGGCCCTACGCCACCATGATGCTGGCCGATATGGGGGCGGAAGTCCTTCGGGTAGAGGCGCCGGACCGGCTGGACCTGACCCGCGTCATGCCGCCACACGATGGCGGTACCAGCACCGCCCACGCCTACCTGAACCGGGGCAAGGCGTCCCTGGCGCTTGACCTGAAACGGCCGGACAGCGTGGCGGTGATCAAGCAATTGGTGGCGGATTACGACATTGTGATCGAGCAGTTTCGCCCCGGCGTCATGGACCGTCTCGGGATTGGCTACGATACGCTGCGGGGCATCAATCCGTCCCTGATCTACTGCGCCATCACCGGCTATGGTCAGACCGGCCCCTATCGCTACCGCGCCGGGCACGACATCAATTACCTCGCTCTGGCCGGTGTGAGCAGTCATTGTGGCCGACAGGCGTCCGGGCCGCCGCCGCTGGGTATTCAGGTGGCGGACGTGGCTGGCGGCTCGCACCATGCGGTCATGGGCATTCTGGCTGCGGTCATCCACCGTCAGCAAACGGGGGAGGGGCAATTGGTCGACGTGAGCATGACCGACGCGGCCTTTGCGCTCAACGGCATGGCCGGAGCAGCCTGCCTGGCGGGAGGTGAGGTTCCCGGGCCGGAGCGCTCACTGCTTAACGGCGGCTCGTTTTACGACTATTACGAGACTGCCGACGGGCGCTGGCTGTCGGTGGGCAGTCTGGAACCGGCGTTCATGGCCCGGCTGTGCGATGCGCTGGGCCTGTCGGAGCTGAAAGATCAGGGGCTGAGTCCGGACCCGGAGCGCCAGCGTGAACTCAAACAGGCGCTGAAAAGTGCCCTGGCCGAACGCACGCTGGATGAGTGGCAAGCGCTGTTCGCCGAGCTGGACGCATGCGTGGAGCCGGTACTCACCGTGGCCGAAGCGTCGGCGCACCCGCAACTGCGGGCCCGCGACATGGTGCTGGATGTACCGCGCCCTGAGGGCGGCACGCAGCCGCAACTGGGGCATCCCATCAAGTTCAGTGCCACACCCTGTCAGGCACGCCATACCGGCCGCTCCCTGGGCGCTGACAGCGACGCCGTGCTCGGATCACTGGCGCGAGCGAGGTAGTGTCCGGTCCGTTATAAAACGAATGGGGCACTAGTCCTGATGCTGGCGCCGGAAGTCGGTCGGCGTCTGGCCGGTACGCTGCCGGAACAGCCGGTGAAACGACGTGGCTTCAGCGAAACCCAGGCGGTCGGCGATGTCGGCAATGGCCAGGTCGGTATGGATCAGCAGGTCGGCGGCCAGCGACTGGCGCACCTCGTCGAGTAACGCCTGATAGCTGGCGCCCTCGCGATTGAGGCGGCGTTGCAGGGTGCGGCGGGTCATGTGCAGGTCGGCGGCAACCAGATCCTGGCGGCTGACACCCTGCAGCAGCTGATGGCGGATGGCTTCGCGCACCCGGGTGAGCAGGGCGGCATCGTCCTGGATGCTCGCCATCTGGTGTCGGGCATGGGCTTCCAGGGTGCGTCGCAGGCTTGGGTCCGGCTGGCGCAGCGGGATGTCCAGCAACCGCCGGGCGGCCACGACACGATTGTCGTCCGCGCCGAAAATCACTGGGCAGCCCCAGCGACCGGTGTACGCGGCCTCCAACGCTGCGCCCGGTGAAGGGCGCTCCAGGCGCACTTCGATGGGCGCGGTGTCCGTGTCGTCGCCGAGCCAGCGTGCGTACTGGATCCAGGAAGCGATGACGTTGTCGATCAGGTGAGGGCGGACCAGCGGATCGGTGTAGGCGCATTGCCAGGCCAGGTGCATGGTATCGCCCTGGAGGTCGAAGCGAGTGAGCCCCATGTCGCCCACCAGTTTCTCATAGGGAACGATCGCCTGGATGGCCTCGCCCAGGGTGGCGCAGCTCATGGTGATGTAGCCCAGCACGCTGTAGGAGCCGGGTTGCACGAAATCGCCTGTTTCCAGTCCGAGAATGGGGGTGTCCGCGGCTTCCACGAGCAGTCGGATGAAGTGCTGGAAGCGGGCGCCGTCGATGCGTTGATCATCCGGTGTCTGCGCCGTCAGTCCGATGCCGGCGGTGGCCAGAAGAGACGCGGTGGCAACGCCTTTGGCTTCGGCGGCGCGCAGGTATTGTCGTACGGCGGCCATGGACGCGGTGCCGAGGGAAGAAATCGTGGTCATGCCGGTTGTTGTCGTTGTTCCGATACGGCATTGATAACGGATCGGCGCTTTCGGATCAACGGCTGATGACCTGCGTGGAGACGCAAAGACCTGCTGGCGTGTTGAAATTAGGGGAACGATTGACGGCGGGGGAGGTTGCTGCGTTACCGGCGGGTTAAATAGCCGGCAATAAAAAAGCGGCCTGGATACCCAGTCCGCCTGGAAACATAAGGAAAGAACGAAAGTGCCTGAAAAATTCGTTAATCCGCTGGATGTGACCCCATTAACCGACGGAGGGACTTCTGACTCTCCAGACTGCATCCTTGGAGGACTGCTCACTCCTCCGTCGTGGGGGGATACTGCTTACATCCACGATTGAAATAGTAAGGCTGGCCCGCTCTGAAGTCTGTGTGTGAAGTGTGTACCGTTGTAACGAAATGTTCAGGCTATCTCCGGTACCCGGGCGCGAACTTCGGTGAACAGGCGGGTTTCGTGGGCGTTGGCCAGACCCTGGCTGGCGGCCTGCTGTACGGATTTGACGCCGGGGCCGGGAAGCTGTCCGTCGCAACGGCACAGGACCATGTCGGCCTCCAGCGAAATGTAGCCCACGGAGGTCTTCAGGGCCTGGTGGTTGATGCCGTCGTGAATGCGCCGGAAGGTGGCGGTGGTGCAATGTTCCGGGTTGTCGAAGTAGGCCACGATGGCGAACTGGTTGTCGGCGATCCGGCACAGGCTGTCCATCGGCCGAATCAGGTGCTCCAGGCGCTGGCCGATGGTGGTGGCCAGTTCCTTCATGGTAGACGGCAGGTACTGGGCCTTGAGGGTGTTCCAGTTGCGGATTCCTACCAGCAGGTAGGCGCAGGCGCCGCCCCGACTGTCCGCCTGGCGTAGGCAGCGCTCCAGTCGGTCGCCGGCGTAGTTGTTGTTATACAGGCCGGTTTCCACGTCCACGATGTTGCGGGCCTGCAGCTCCTGATTGCGCCGCTCCAGCAACGCGTTGTTGCTGAGCAGGGAGTTCTGGCGGTCGGTGATGCGGTCGGCGGCGAATACCCGCGGCAGGAGCTGGCGGTTCATCTCGGACTTGTAGACGAAGTCGTCGACGCCGCGGTCGAAGGCTTCGGCCAGGGCCTCGACGCTCTCCCGCGCCGTCAGCAGCATCACGTAGGTGTAGTGGTGTTCCTGTTCGTCGATCTGCCGCACCCGGTCGGTCAGCTCAAGGCCATCCATCTCGGGCATCAGCCAGTCGGCAATCAGCAGGCCTACGGGGCGCTGCTCCATCAGCTCCAGGGCCTGAGGCGCATTATGGGCGATGCGCACATCGTCGTAACCGGCTTTGGCAAGGGCGCGGCTGACCACCATGCTACTGAATTTGGCGTCGTCGACGACGAGGATGGGCAGGTCGAAATTGGGCATGTTGACTCACTACGTGTCACGGTCCGATCCATGGTGCGACCGCCAGAGCAAGTTGCTATCCTAGCGGCCGGTAGAAAAGCGCCGCTCCGTCCGATGGGCGTGTCGCTGTCCGAGTATTTCGCGGCCATTATAGCCACAATTTGTGACTGTGCTGCGGTCTGATTGGCAAACCTGCGAATTCATGGCTGATGAACCCGATACACCAGTCGGTTCGCACATCTGGAGCTGACATCATGCCGTCCTTTGATATTGTTTCCGAAATTGACATGCACGAAGTCACCAACGCGGTGGACCAGGCCCGGCGCGACCTGGGCAATCGCTGGGATTTCAAGAACGTGGAGGCGGGCTTCGAGCTGGACGACAACGGCATCACCGTCAGCGCCGAGCAGGATTTCCAGCTCGAGCAATTGATGGACATGCTGCGGATGGCGTTCGCCAAGCGTGGCGTCGATACCCGATCTCTGGTGGAAGGGGAGGACTCCCACTCTGGCAAGCTGATGCGCAAGCACTTCACCTTGCGCCAGGGCATTGAAACGCCGGACGCCAAGAAGATCGTCAAGCTGATCAAGGACGCCAAGATGAAAGTCCAGGCCAGCATTCAGGGCGACAAGGTGCGCGTTACCGGCAAGAAGCGCGACGACCTCCAGGGCGCGATTGCCCTGATCAAGGAATCGGAGCTGGAGCTGCCGCTGCAGTTCAACAATTTCCGCGACTGACGGAGCCTTTGCCATCACTCCCCACGCCCGGCGCGATGCCTTTTTCGAGGCCCTGAAGACGTTCACCCAGTGGCAGGTGGTGGCCATGCTGTTCCTGGGGTTCTCGGCCGGGCTGCCGTTCCTGCTGGTCTTCTCCACCTTGAACGCCCGTCTGGCGGACGTGGGTGTGGAAACCGCCACCATCGGTTTCTTCAGCTGGCTGGGGATCACCTATTCGGTCAAGGTGTTCTGGGCGCCGGTGGTGGACCGGGTGTCCCTGCCCGTGCTCGATCGACTGCTTGGCAAGCGCCGCAGCTGGATGCTGCTGGCCCAGTGCGGGATCGCCGTCGGGCTGTTCCTGATGGCGCGGATCGATCCGGTCGCCGCACCCACCCTGATGGCGCTCTGCGGGTTGCTGGTGGCGTTCTCTTCCGCCACCCAGGACGTTGCCATCGACGCGTACCGCATCGAGATCGCCGAACCCCGAATCCAGGCGGCCCTGGCGGCGGCCTACATCTTTGGCTATCGCGTGGCGCTTCTGGTGGCGGGGGCTGGAGCCCTGTATCTCGCGGAGTTCTGGTCCTGGCAGATCTCCTACGATGTGATGGCGCTGCTGGTAGGCGTCGGAATTGCTACCGTCCTTGTGGTGCGCGAGCCCAGGGTCAACCACCATGCGGCTGCGGCGGATCTGGCGCACCGGGTGGAGGAAGAGGTGATGCGCCGTGGGCATCTGTCGCCGCGAATGGCCCGGATGACCGGCTGGTTTTCCGCTGCTGTGGGCGGTCCCTTCCTGGACTTTTTCCGGCGCTATCGCGACCTGGCGCTGATGATCCTGCTGCTGGTGGCGGTCTACCGCATTTGTGACATCGCCATGGGCGTAATGGCCAACCCGTTCTATCTGAATTACATGGGCTTCTCGAAGACCGATGTCGCGGATGTCACCAAGGTGTTCGGGTTTTTCATGACCATCCTGGGGTCGGGGGTGGGGGGGCTGCTGGTGGCCCGCTACGGCATCCGTCCGATTCTTCTGATCGGCGCGATCCTGACCGCGGGCAGCAACCTGCTGTTCATGCTGATCGCCCAGTATCCGCCGGATATCTGGACCCTGGCGCTGGTGGTCAGCGCCGATAACCTCAGCGGCGGTATCGCCAACGTAGCCCTGATTGCCTGGCTTTCCAGTATGACTAGCGCTTCGTTTACCGCCACCCAGTACGCGCTGTTCAGCTCGCTGATGACCCTGCCGGGCAAGTTCATCGGCGGCTTCTCCGGTCTGGTGGTCGAGGGGTTCGATTACGGCGGGTTCTTCCTGATCTCGGCGGCAACCGGCCTGCCGGCCATTCTGCTGTGCCTGTACATGATGCGGCACGGCAAGCGGCTGGACGCGCTGGCGCCCGCCAAGGAAGCGGCGGAGGGCGATCAGGACGGGGCGGCCCAGCAGCGGCCAGCCTAGACCGACGGAGTCAGGGGCGGCGTCAGGGCTGCCAGCGGAACCGGGGCATCGAGACCTTGCCGTTGCGCACCAGCACACCTTCCTCGGTCAGCCGCCGACTCTGGAAATGGAAACGGTTGGAGTCCGGCGGGAAGGCGATGCGGCCGTCCTGCTTCAGCACCCGGTGCCAGGGCACGTCGGACCCTTCCGGCAGCTGTCCCATGGTGCGCCCCACGAAGCGCGCCAGCCCCTTGAAGCCAGCCAGCTCCGCCACCTGGCTGTAGCTTGCGACGCGGCCGGTCGGGATGGCGCAGACCACCTGCCAGATGATCTGCTCCCGGGTCATGCCGGCGTCGCCGGAATCAGAGCCGGAGGGCACCGTCCACCTCGATCATGCGTCCGGACAGGTAATCGTTCTCGAAGATGAAAGCGGCCGCCGAGGCGATCTCGTCCGGTGAGCCCATGCGCTTGAGCGGAATGCCGGCCGTCATCTTCTCCAGCGCCTCCGGTTTCATGGAGGCGGTCATCTCGGTTTCGATAAAGCCGGGCGCGATGCCCATGGCGCGGATGCCGTAACGCGCCAGTTCTTTGGCCCAGACCGGCACCAGCGCAGCGACGGCGGCCTTGGCGGCGGAGTAGTTGCTCTGACCCATGTTGCCGGCGCGGGAAATGCTGCTGATGTTGATGATCACGCCCGGGTCGCCGTTCTCGATCATCTTGCTGGCCGCTTCCCGGCCGCACAGGAACACGCCGGTGAGGTTCACGTCGATCACCGCCTGCCATTCGGCCAGGGACATGCGTTTGGCGATCTCCCCGTCCTTCGCCTTGACCATCAGCCCGTCACGCAGGATGCCGGCGTTGTTGATCAGCCCGTTGAGCTGTCCGAAATCGGCGACGATGGCGGCAAACGTGGTCTCAACGTCGTCCTCCTTCGCCACGTTGCAGGTGTAGGCGCGGGCGTCGCCACCCGCCGCCTGGCACGCGGCGACAGCGTCATCCAGCTTTTCCGGCAGCAGGTCGATCAGCGCCAGTCGGGCGCCCCGGGCGGCCAGGTACTCGGCCATGGCACGGCCCAGACCCTGGCCGCCACCGGTGATTGCAATCACGGAATCTTGAAGTTTCATGCTCTGCCCTAATTGTTTGTTGTGGGATGGTTATGCCGGCGCGTGCGCGTTAACCGGGCACATGACGAGCGGCAGTATATCAGAGGGGCTTTGGTGAGCATGGCCCCGTTTACACACAGCAATTGAGGAGCCTGACATGGGTTTCCTGTTTTTGGGATTCATTGCGCTGCCCATCGTCGAGATGGTGGTCCTGATCAAAGTGGGCGGCATTATCGGGGCGTTGAATACGGTGGGGCTGGTTCTGCTGACTGCCGTCATCGGTGCCGCTCTTTTGCGTCAACAGGGGCTGTCGACCTTGTTCCGGGCCAACCAGCGACTGAACAGCGGCGAGCTGCCCGCCCGCGAGGTGGCCGAAGGGCTGATCCTGGCGGTAGGCGGCGCGCTGCTGTTGACTCCCGGTTTCGTCACCGACACGGTTGGCTTCCTGTGCCTGCTGCCGTTCACCCGACAGTGGCTGGCTTCCAAGGCCCTCAAGCGGATGGTGGTGGCCGGGTCGTCGAGCAGTCAGTTCCATTTCCACATGGGCGGCCAGAATCCCTTCGACCAGGGGCGCCCGAAGGATGACGATATCATCGAGGGGGAGTACCGCCACGAGGACGACGGGAAGCCTTCGCAGGAGCGGGATTGGCTGGAAAAAAAGTGAAAAATTTTTCGCCACGGGGAGTTGAAATGTAGGTGCAAACCCCCACATAAGGATCACAAGTTTGCTGAGGGTCACGAAGATCCTGACAAAACAGGCGCTTACGAGCCCCAGCGTTTTGAGCAAACCTCATTGCCAATGACAATCTGACTATTTGGAGAAACCGAGCAATGAAAATTCGTCCGCTACACGATCGTGTTGTCGTACGCCGTAAGGAAGAGGAAGAGAAGACCGCTGGCGGTATCGTCCTGCCCGGCAACGCCAAGGAAAAGCCGTCCCAGGGCGAGGTGATCGCCGTTGGTAACGGTCGCGTTCTGGACAACGGCGAAACCCGTGCCCTGGCGGTCAACGTCGGTGATACGGTGGTGTTTGGTCAGTTCGCTGGTAACACCGTGAAGGTTGACGGCGAAGATCTGCTCATCATGAACGAGAGCGATATCTACGGCGTACTGGAAAGCTAAGTCCGGTTCCCACGTTTAACCCGATATTCGACGACTGGTTTAACGAATAAACGATCACAGGAAAGACAACTATGGCAGCTAAAGACGTTAAATTTGGCGATTCAGCCCGCAAGCGTATGGTTGCAGGCGTCAACATTCTGGCTGACGCGGTTAAAGTGACTCTGGGCCCGAAAGGCCGCAACGTGGTTCTGGACAAGTCCTTCGGCGCACCGACCGTCACCAAGGACGGCGTTTCCGTTGCCAAGGAAATCGAGCTGAAAGACAAGTTCGAGAACATGGGCGCCCAGATGGTCAAGGAAGTCGCTTCCCAGACCAACGATACGGCGGGCGACGGCACCACGACCGCGACCGTACTGGCCCAGTCCATCGTTAACGAAGGTCTGAAAGCGGTTGCCGCGGGCATGAACCCGATGGACCTCAAGCGTGGCATCGACAAGGCCACCACCGTTGCGGTCAAGTCCATCCGTGACATGGCCAAGCCCTGTGACGACAGCCGCAACATCGCCCAGGTCGGCACCATCTCTGCCAACGGCGACGAAACCATCGGCAAGATCATTGCCGACGCCATGGAGCGTGTTGGTAAGGAAGGCGTTATCACCGTCGAGGAAGGCCGTGGCCTGGAAGACGAGCTGGACGTGGTTGAAGGCATGCAGTTCGATCGCGGCTACCTGTCTCCGTACTTCGTCAACAACCAGGACAGCATGACCGCCGAGCTGGACGATCCGTACATCCTGCTGGTGGACAAGAAGATCTCCAACATCCGCGAACTGCTGCCGGTGCTGGAAAGCGTCGCCAAGGCAGGCAAGCCGCTGATGATCATCGCCGAAGACATCGAAGGCGAAGCGCTGGCGACCCTGGTCGTCAACAACATGCGCGGCATCGTCAAGGTTGCTGCTGTGAAGGCGCCTGGCTTCGGTGACCGTCGCAAGGAAATGCTGCAGGATATCGCCATCCTGTCCGGCGGTACCGTCATCTCCGAGGAAGTGGGTCTGACCCTGGAAAACGCTTCCCTGGATGATCTGGGTACTGCCAAGCGCGTCAACATCTCCAAGGAAAACACCACCATCATCGATGGCGCGGGTGCCGAGGCGGATATCGAAGCGCGCGTTGAGCAGATCCGCAAGCAGATCGAAGACAGCTCTTCCGACTACGACAAGGAAAAGCTGCAGGAGCGCGTTGCCAAGCTGGCTGGCGGTGTTGCCGTCATCAAGGTTGGCGCCGGTTCCGAAGTGGAAATGAAAGAGAAGAAGGCTCGCGTTGAAGACGCGCTGCACTCCACCCGCGCTGCCGTTGAAGAAGGCATCGTGGCCGGTGGTGGCGTGACGCTGATCCGTGCCCTGGCGGCTCTGGACAGTGTTGCGGCTGAAAACGAAGAGCAGAAAGCCGGCATCAACATCCTGCGTCGTGCGATGGAAGCGCCTCTGCGCCAGATCGTCACCAACGCTGGCGGTGAAGCCTCTGTGGTTGTCGACAAGGTCCGTCAGGGCGAAGGCAGCTACGGCTACAACGCGGCAACCGAAGGCTACGGCGACATGCTCGAGATGGGCATCCTCGACCCGGCCAAGGTGACCCGCTCCGCGCTGCAGGCAGCCGCTTCCGTTGCCGGTCTGATGATCACCACCGAAGCGATGGTGACTGACGAGCCGGAAGACGAGAAAGCTGGCGGCGCCATGCCGGACATGGGTGGCATGGGCGGAATGGGTGGTATGGGCGGCATGATGTAAGCCGGCCGTCACCTGACGCCTGACCGCTTAAGGTCGCAAAAGCCCCGCGTTTCGACGCGGGGCTTTTTTTTGCCGTTTTGTTTCATCTCAGCGTCATGACAATATGCTTTGATAACAAAGTATTGGCGATGTTTCAGGCGCCTTGCTGACCGCCGGTCCGGCCTGCTGGCGTCGATTGCCGGAATTGCATCGTCGTCCTGACTCATGGACGGGGTTATTGCGTGCGTCATGCACTTATATCAGGGGTCTGATAGACTCCAGAGCACTTGCGTGAGGACGCGTCGACTGATTGTACGAACCCTATGGCCGCACATCCCGAATCCCGATTTCTCCGCCCCGGCAAGGTGATTGCCCTGCTTGTACTGGCGTTGCTGGTCTACGCCGTGGCCCTGGTGGTGTGGGTGCCAGCCGGCTGGGCCTGGCACATGGGGCGCAGTGCGATTGAACTGCCGCCGGGCGTCCAGGTGGAGCGGGTCTCCGGCCAGCTCTGGAACGGGGCGATCCAGGGGCAGGTCATGGGGCATTCGGTCCAGGCCGGTTGGCAGCTCGAAGGTCTGTTTGCCGACGGTGGCTTCCTGCCCCTGTCCTGGCAGCTACAGACGCCGGCCTCCCGTCTGGAAGGGGCGCTTCTGGTGACCGGCCGGCAGTCGGGGGAAGTGTCGGCGCGAGGCCGTATCAATGTGGCGGAATTCAGCCGGGAAATCCGGCGCAGCGGCGGGGCCATGATCGACGGTGACATCTCCGTCGATCGTCTGAACGCGGCCCTGAAAGATGGGCGACTGACCGAGCTCGCCGGTCTGGCGACCTGGCCCGGCGGTGAGGTGTCATGGCCGCAAGGCGGTGGTCGTCAGTCGGCAACGCTGCCGCCGATGCAGGCCCGGCTGGTTCGGGACCCGGGGGCGGGGCAGGTGGATCTGCTGATTTCCAGCACAACCAGTCCGGACCCGGTGATCGCCGCCACGCTCCAGCCCGACGGCATGATGCGCATTGAGCTGTTCAAGCGCATGCTGGATATGGTGAACCAGCCCTGGTCGGGTAGCGCGTCGCCCGGGGACGTGGTGTTCAGTGTCCGTCAGCGCGTGCTGCCGGCAGGGTAGGGCTGATTCATGGCATCCATTCAGGGTATCGCATCGTTCAATGGGCTGCCGCGCTGGCTGGCCAATCTGCTGTTGATCGGCCTGGTCGTCTACGCCGCGTGGTTTGCCGGCCGTCTGACCTGGCTGGCGGTCTGGTCCGATCCGCTGGCGCCGGGGATTCGTGCGACGGCGTCCGCGATGGCCAGTGCCGCGCCCGGCTCGCGTACGCCACTGGCCGCCTATGATTTATTCGGGCGACCGGAGACCGGCACCCCGGTTGCTGCGGTGGTCAAACGCAGCGCTCCGGAGACGAACCTGCGAATGACGCTGGAAGGCGTCGTGGTGGCAACGCGTGGCGCCGACTCCGGTGCTATAGTTGCAGGAACTGACGGTACAACGGCGTACTATCACGTCGGTGACATCATGCCCGGTGATATCGAGCTGGTGGAGGTGGAATCCCACAGGATCCTGATCCGGCGTAATGGGCAGGTCGAGTCGCTGGCCTTTGAAGAGGACGGGACAGGCGGTATGGTGTCGCAGTCCACCGAAGCCGACTACGATTCGCCGGAAGCGTTCGTTGACGATGCGCGGGAGCAACTGGCCCGTGACGGCGATCAGGCGCTGGCGCGTTACGGTCTGCAGCCAGTGACGTCCGGTGCCGCCCAAGGGTACGTGTACGACGGCTCCAATCCCATGTTGTCGGCCCTGAACCTGCAGTCCGGCGACGTGATCACGGCGATCAATGGCCAGCCGTTAGGCGACATTGAGCAGGACCGGGCCCTGCTGGACGGCGGTTGGCGTGAGCAGGAGCAGATCCAGGTGGAGGTCATGCGCGACGGCACGAGCTTCACCGTGAATTATGCGCTGCCGCAATAATGACATCCGGCGCCGGTATAAAACGATTATAAGAAAGGGCGAACACGACGCTCGCCACAGATTCTCAGTTACAGGAAAACAGCACCGCATGACACATCTGAAGACGCCACTGATCCGGGTTCTGGTTCTGGTCCTGCTGCTGCCGCTCAGCGCGGCGGTACACAGCCAGGAAGGCACCTGGAAGCTTAACCTCAAGGACGCCGATATCCGCGCTTTCGTGACCCAGATCGCGGACATCACCGGTTACAGCTTCGTGGTGGACCCCCGGGTCAAGGGCAAGGTGACGGTGTTGTCCTCCGCGCCGATGAACAAGGCCGAGATCTACGACCTGTTCCTGGCGGTGCTCCAGGTGCACGGGTTCACCGCCATCCCGGGCGAGGAGGTCATCAAGATCGTCCAGCAGGTGGACGCCAAGCAGTCGGCCGAATCCCTCAAACGCTTCGAATCCCTACCCTCCGAGCAGCTGATCACCAAGGTTATCCAGGTCAACAACGCCAACGCTCTCGAACTGGTGCCAATTCTGCGCCCGCTGGTAGCCAAGTACGGTCACCTGGCCGGTGTTGCGGCGGCCAACGCCCTGATCGTCAGTGATCACAGCGCCAACGTTGATCGCATTGAAGGCATCGTTAAGGAGCTGGACAGTCCGTCCAAGTACGAAGTGGAAGTGATCCAGCTGGAGGAAGCCTGGGTGGGCGACATGGTGCGCCTGCTGCAGGAACTGGCACCGTCTGAGCTGGGCCAGAATGCCAACGAATCCGCCAACAAGTACAGCGTCACCGCCGACGAGCGCAGCAACCGGCTGATCCTGCGCGGTGATGAGAACTTCCGTGAGAAAATGCGCGAGCTGATCCGCAAACTGGATCAGCCTTCGGCCTCGGGCGGCACCACCAAGGTGATCCGTCTCAAGCACGCCGACGCCGAGTCCCTGGCCGAGCTGCTCAAGGGCGTCATGGGAGAGGTTGCCAAGGAAACCCAGCAGGGCCAGTCGTCCAGCGGCGGTGGTTCGGGTAACACCTCCGGCTTTGCCATCTTCGCTGACGAGGGTCTGAACGCCATCGTGGTGCGTGGTGAGCCGTCGATCATGCAGGAAGTGGATGCCGTGGTGGACGCGCTCGACGTACGCCGGGCCCAGGTCATGATCGAAGCGGCCATCGTCGAAATCAGCGACGAGGTAGGCAAGGACGTCGGGGTTCAGTTTGGTGCCGGCAGTGAGGATACCGGGGTGCTGGGCACCAACTTCGGCAATGTCGGCCTGAGCCTGGGAGAGGTCATCAGCTCCGTGGTATCGGACGAGTTTGTGGCACCCTCAACCGGAGGCGCGTCGATTGGGTTTGGCGACCAGAGCGACGGCGGCTTCACCTGGGGCGTGCTGATCCAGGCGCTGTCCAACTCCACCGCCGCCAACCTGCTGTCCACACCGAGCATCATCACCCTGGACAATCAGGAGTCGGAGATTGTGGTGGGTCAGAACGTACCGTTCGTCACCGGGTCGACCACCACCACCAGCGACGGGGTGTCGAACCCGTACCAGACCATTGAGCGGCGCGACGTCGGCTTGACCCTGAAAGTGACGCCGACCATCAGCGAGGACGATTCGGTCAAGCTGATTGTCGAGCAGACCACCGAAAACATTGCGGACAGCGTGGAATCCGCGTCCGACCTGGTTACCAACAAGCGCCAGATCAAGACCACCGTGCTGGCGGACGACGGCGAGACCATCGTCCTGGGTGGGTTGATCCGGGAAGACTACAGCGTCTCACGCAGCAAGGTTCCGCTGCTGGGCGATATTCCCTACCTGGGCGCCCTGTTCTCGTCCGAGTCGGAAACCAAGATCAAGCGCAACCTGCTGGTGTTCCTGCGGCCCAAGATCCTGCTGGAAAAGGCCGACACTGTGGCGGTGACCGACGACAAGTACCAGGGACTGTGGAACCTGCACCTGGGGATGCGCGAGAAAGGGACCGCCGAAGACATCGGCCCTCGTGAACGGCCGCCCATCGACGGCCTGTTTGAACGTAACCGGCTGCGTCCGCCCGAGCAGGACTGAGGGGCGACCCGCCGCTGAGCCGGTATCAGCCTGCCTGGCTGACCGGCAGCGGTGGCATGGGGCAGTCGAGCTGATCGGCGACCAGTCGCAGGATTTCATACTCCCGAACCACCACCTGACCATCCCGCAGGATGCAGTGCCCGCAGGCATCGATGATCGCCGGTTTGAGCATCGGCGACAGGCCCCGCAGCTGATTCAGCGCCTCCAGAAGTTCCCGCGAGCTGACCTTCTGTCGCAGCGGCCCCAGACTCACTGACTGACTCTCGAAGCCGGCGATAGCCTCCTGGTAGCAGGCTTCTGCCTCCTCCGCTGTCTCGGTGGCTGAGCGGGCTGCCAGGCTCAGCAGTGTGCCCAGACTCGCTGATACATCCGCGAAGCGACGGTAGCGCACCCGGTCCGGGCGACGGCCGGCGGGGGTCAGGTGACGCCGGATAAAGCTGAGTAGCGCAAACTCGAACAGGGTCACCCGGCCATCGGACCGGGCCAGACGTCCCATCACCGCTTCCAGCGTTTCCCGTTCCTGTGGATCGAGCTTGCGCAGAGCCGGCATTGCCAGCTCCAGGGCAGGCAGTCGGATGGCGTCGCCCAATGCCTCCAGGGTGGGATAGAAACGGGCCATCATATCCTGGTCGAGAGCCAGGGCCGCCTGCTCCGGCGAGTGTTGCAGCGCAGCGGTCCGTTCGGCGTCCGACATGTCGTGGAAGATCAGGCTGTAGCAGTACTGGATCGCCCCGGTGCGGGTGTAGAGCAGGGTGCGGACGTTGTCTGGCAGCTGGGTCAGCAGACGCTGGGCGTAGGCTTCGTTGGCCGGAGTCACCGCGCCAGCACTTTCCGACAGGCGCGTGCCGGAGGCGAGAGGTGAGGTGCGGGCGCCGATCACTGGCTCGGTCAGGGCGCTCAGACCCGCCTGGAGACTGGCTCCGCCTGTTGCCGTCGAGGATACGCCCGGCGATGGCTGCGTGGGTTTGATGTCGTCGCGGCGGCGGTTGCGAAAGCGTGCCAGCAGTGCCGGATCGATGGCGTTGATGCGTTCCTCCAGCGGCGGGTGGGACGCCAGCCAGCTTGCGAAGCGCATGCGCACGGTTTCGCTGAAGCACATGTGGTTCACGTCGCTGGCGTGGCTGGTGGTCTGGAAATAGCCGCTGGTCTGGCCGATGCGGTACAGCGCGCTGGCGATGCCTTCCGGGTTGCGGGTGAACTGCACCGAAGAGGCGTCGGCCAGCATTTCCCGCTGGCGCGAGATGGCCGACTGGATCAGGCGCCCGAAAAACAGGCCGATGTACCCCACCAGTATCAGCGCCAGGCCGATGGCGATCATGGCACCACGTCCCTTGTCGTCCCGGGAACTGGTGTAGCTGCGCCGGCCGGCACTGCCCAGCAGGAACTGGCCAATTTGCCCGATCATCAGGATGCCGGCGAGCAGCGCGATCAGCCGCACGTTGATGCGCATGTCCGAGTTGAGGATATGGCTGAACTCGTGGGCGACGACACCCTGGAGCTCGTCTCGCGAGAGTTGGGTGAGGGTGCCGTGGGTTACCACCATGACGGCCTCGCTGGCGCTGTAACCGGCGACAAAGGCGTTGATGGCGGTTTCGTTGTCCATCACGTACAGGTCCGGCACGGGCACGCCACTGGCGATGGCCATTTCTTCCACTACGTTGCGCAAACGCCGCTCGTCCGGATCCTGGCTGGACGGGTCCAGTTGGCGCGCCCCCACCATGCGGGCGACGCGATCGCCGCCGCCGGCGAGGTCGATCCAGCGGAACAGCGAGCCGAAGCCGACGACGGCCACCACGGCAATGGACGTGTAGATGCCCTGCTTGGAGATCAGCCAGGCGCCGAAATGCGGCACCGGTTCGATATCGCGGGTTGCCAGATAACCAATCAGGTCCACCACCAGGGTGATCAGGACCACGGCAACGGTGAACAGGAGGACCAGCAGCGATGTGTTGCGGCGGGCGCGCTCCTGCCGTTCAAAGAATCCCAGTTTCTGCATGCTCGATCAGACCTTTGGTCAGAAGCTGACTTTCGGCGCCTGACGGGCTTCCGGATTCTCCAGTTGCAGCTGCTCGCTGGGCTTGAAGGCAAAAAAGCCCGCGATCACGTTGTTGGGGAATTTCTCGCGGTAGGTGTTGTACACCATGACCTCGTCGTTATAGGCCTGACGGGCGAAGGCGACGCGGTTCTCGGTGCTGGAGAGCTCTTCCATCATTTGCTGGACCGTCTCGTTGGCCTTCAGCTCTGGATAGTTTTCGGCCACGGCGTAGAAGTTGGCCAGGGCACGGGACAGCATGTTCTCGGCGGACGACAGTTTCTGGATGCGCTGGCCGTCGGCCGGGTCGCCGGCGGCGTCTTTCTGGGCCGACACTGCCTGGTTGCGGGCTTCCATGACTTCGGTGAGGGTGTTGCGCTCATGAGCCATATACGCCTTGGTGGATTCCACCAGGTTGGGAATCAGGTCGTGGCGGCGCTGGAGCTGGACGTCGATCTGCGAGAAGCCGTTCTTGAAGCGGTTGCGCAGGGACACCAGCCGGTTGTAGATGGCGATAACAAAGATGACTACGGCGGCAATGACCGCCAAGCCGATGAGCGTCGTCGTCATGGAAATTCCTTGCTGTCAGTTTTCGGTTGAGTTGGCTGTGATTTTACGGTGAAACGAGGTGATGAAACTGGCGAAGTCGTCGGGTTTCAGAGGTTTGCTGAAATAGTAGCCCTGGGCGAGGTGGCAGCCGCGGTTGTGCAGGTAGAACTCCTGTTCCTCGGTTTCCACGCCTTCGGCGATGACGTCCAGGTTGAGGCTCTTGCCGAGGTCGATGATGGTATTGGCGATCCGGGTGTCTTCTTCGTTGACCAGCAAGTCGCAGACGAATTGCTTGTCGATCTTGAGATGCTGGACCGGCAGGCGCTTGAGGTAGGTCAGTGACGAGTAACCGGTGCCGAAGTCGTCCACGGCAATGTTGATGCCCTCGTTGCGCAGGCGCACCAGTTTTTCGATGGCGCTGTCCAGGTCCTCCATGAAGCCGGTTTCGGTCACTTCCAGCTCCAGCCGGCCCGGCGGGATGGCGTGCCGGCGCAGGGTGGTGAGCACCGAGTCCACCAAGTCGTCCTGGCGCAGCTGTACCGCCGACAGGTTGACCGCGATGCGGATCGGCATCCCCTGGCTGGCCCAGCGGGCGGCTTGGGCACAGGCTTCGTCCAGCACCCACTGGCCGATGTCGACGATGGAGCCGCTCAGTTCCGCCAGGGGAATGAACTGGTCGGGTGGAATCGGGCCGTGCTCGGGATGGTCCCAGCGCAGCAACGCCTCGGCGCCGATGATGCGCCGGCTGTCGAGATTGATCTGGGGCTGGTAGACGAGGTGGAACTCACCCTCGGCCAGGGCGCGATACAGGTCCCGTTCCAGCTGCTTGCGGTCGCGGATCTTCTGGTCGACGCTGGCGACGTAGAACTGGAACTGGTTGCTGCCGTTGGTTTTGGCCAGGGTCATGGTTTGCTCGGCCCGTTGCAGCAACTGCTCGCTGTGTTCGGCGTCGTCGGGGTACAGGGCGATGCCGATAGTGGCGGTCACCGCAATGTCCCGACCGGCAAGGCGCACCGGGCGGGCCACCTGACGCTGCAGCCACTCCGAGGTGGCGGCGCACTGGTAGCCATCCTTGAGGTGCTGCTCGACCACGACGAACTGGTCGCCCCCCAGGCGTGCCGCGACCAGCGGGCCATTGGGGCCGTCGCCGCTGAGCCGGTCAGCTATCGTCTGCAGCAGTTGGTCGCCCATGTGGTAGCCGTTCTGCTCGTTGATGCTCTTGAAGTCGTCGACGCCGAAGCAGAACGTGGCCAGGGTGTCGCCGCTGCGTCGGTGCTCTTCCAGGGCAGTGCCCAGCATGGCCAATAGCAGCTCCCGGTTGGGGAGACCGGTCAGTTTGTCGTAGCGGGACAGCCGGTTTACCCGGGCTTCCGCCTCGGCCTGCTTCTCCTGGTTCTCGGTGATGGTCACCAGCAGGTTGTTGGTGGCGTTCACCCACAGCCCCAGTTCGTCGTTGCGGTGACCCTGGGGCATCTCCAGCAGGGTGTCTCCGGGATGCTCCGGGTCCACCCGTGAAATGGAGTTGATGATCCGGAACAGGGGGCGGGTCAGCAGGATGTGGAAGACGAAGAACAGCACCAGGCCCAGCACGATGGCCCGGGCAATGCCGGAAAGGAAGGTGAGGGTGGCCCGCTCAAGCCAGGAGGCGGCGCTGTAGACGGTATCCACGCTGACTTCCAGGTAACCGTACACCACCGGTGATTCGGTGCCCCGGGTCAGCTCGACGCGGTAGTGCCGTTCCGGTCCGAAGATGGGGTCGGTAAGCGATCGATAGTCAGCCGGCAGGAGGATGCGGCTGTTCTGGGCCAGGATTTCGCCGTCGGGGTGTGTGATGCTGGCGGAACGGATGGCGGGCTGTTCGAAGAGACCGTCGACCACCTGCTGGGCCAGGTCCTCATCGATGCTGTAAACCGCCTGACTGGCGGCATCGCGGATCAGTGACAGGGTCTGGTTGGCCTGCCGGTCCAGGTCATCGGACACACGGTTGGCGTCGACAATGATCTGTGCGGTGCTCAGGACGATGCCGCTGAGCAGCGCGACCAGCAGAACCCAGCGGAGAATGCGATAGCCGAGGCGGTGTTCTATCTGAAACTTTTTGGTCATTATCCAGCGCTTAATGGTGTATCGGGCTGTTCCTTGCGGTCCCTACGTCAATGCCCACCGTTGGACGCTCTTTATGCAGGAAGCGACAAGCGCCGTATGGCCATCGCAACGCCGATGGCGCCAGGCGCGTCCGACTGTCTGGGGCGGGCGGATCCGTGGCGGAAACAGCCATTCCCTGCAACGCTCGGGGCAGGCTTGGGTCCCCGTTATTGAAAGGGCTGGATCGACGCTCCATTCCCGGCGATTACCAATCTGTAACCTGTTAAATAGCTGTATAAGCGGCCAAAGTCCAGTATTGGCCGGTAAAGGTTTGCAACAAAAAACGCCCGCTCCAGGGGAGCGGGCGTTCTTGTGCGTCAACAGGCCGGTCCCGCAGGACCGGCTTGAGACAGGGTCCGGTTAGCCGGCCAGGTTTTCGTTGACGAAATCCCAGTTGACCAGGTTCCAGAAGGCTTCCAGGTAGTTCGGGCGGGAGTTGCGGTAGTCGATGTAGTACGCGTGCTCCCAGACGTCGACCGTCAGCACCGGCTTGTCGTCACCGGCCACCGGAGTGTCGGCGTCGTCGGTGTTGACGATAGCAACGCTGCCGTCAGCCTTCTTGACCAGCCAGGTCCAGCCGGAGCCGAAGTTGCCGGCGGCTTTTTCGTTGAATTCCTTCTTGAACGCGTCGAAGGAACCGAAAGTCTTGCTGATGGCTTCGGCTGCGGCGCCTGTCGGCTCACCACCGCCGTTCGGGCTCAGGCAGTTCCAGTAAAACGTGTGGTTCCAGACCTGGGCGGCGTTGTTGAACAGGCCACCCGGACCGGCGCTCTTGATGATCTCTTCCAGAGACTTGTCCGCGTTCTCGGTGCCTTCAACCATCCCGTTCAGCTTGGTGACGTAGGTCTGATGGTGCTTACCGTAATGGTATTCCAGGGTTTCCTGAGAGATGTGCGGCTCAAGTGCGTTCTTTTCATACGGCAGTGCCGGAAGTTCAAATGCCATGAATAGGTCTCCCTCGTTTCTCTCAACAGTTATTTCACGATTTATTTCGAACGCAACGCGCGATACAGCCTGCGGCGTTGGCGTTCCGGTCGTTTCGTGGTTTGCAGAGCTTAACACCCTGGATGGGGCGAATCCACGTCCTAACATATTGGGGTCACGCGACTTTTTTCAAGGGGGCGATGTGCAGCCCGGGGCAGGGGGATGATCGGGAGCAAGGTGGTGGTGGCGAAGGTCACGCCGGCCGGGTTGCGGATGCGCCCCGGCCGGGTGATCGGATGTCTCAGGAGCGGGTCAGTGAACAGTCCAGCTCCGGCGTGCCGGGCAGGAAAGTGGCGCAGTTGCGGGCGCGCCAGACCAGTTCCTCGTAGCTGTCGGCCAACACGTTGACGTGGCCCAGTTTGCGGCCGGGGCGTTCCTGCTTGTTATACAGGTGCAGGTGAGTGTAGGGCAGCTTGAGGATATCGGCGATCGAACCGTGCTCGCCGATGATGTTGACCATGCAGCTGACACCGCGGGGGCTGGTGTCGCCCAGAGGCAGTCCGGAAACGGCGCGGATATGGTTCTCGAACTGGCTGGTGAAGGCGCCTTCCATGGTCCAGTGGCCGGAGTTGTGGACGCGTGGCGCCATCTCGTTGGCCACCAGGCCATCGGCGGTTTCGAACAGTTCCAGGGCCAGCACGCCGACGTAGTCCAGCTCGTTGAGTAGCGTGCGGATGTAGCGTTCGGCGTCTTCCCGGATGTCGGGGTTCAGGCGCGGTGCCGGGGCGATGGAATAGCGCAGAATGCCCTCGCTATGGACGTTTTCCGCCATGGGGTAGAACGCCAGTTCACCGTCGATGCCGCGTGCGGCAATGATGGACACCTCACGCTGGAAATCGACGAACTTCTCGACGATCAGCCGTTCGTGGCCGATGCTTTCCCAGGCTGCGGCGGCCTCGTCCGGGCTGCGCAGGACCGCCTGGCCCTTGCCGTCATAACCTTCGGTGTTGGACTTGGCGACCACCGGGCAGTCCAGTTCCTCGGCCGCCTTCTTCAGGGTCCCGGCGCTGTCGGCGATGCGCCATTCCGGAGTCGGGATGCCCAGGCTGCCGAACAGGGTCTTTTCCGCTTCCCGGTTCTGGCACACCTGAAGGGCGCGCGGTGACGGGTATACCGGCTTCTCCCGGGCGATGCTTTCGGCGACCTCCACCGGCAGATGCTCGAACTCGTACGTTACCCGGTCGACGCGGGACAGGAAGTCCTTGAGGTATTCATGATTGCGGTCGATGATGACCTCGCCAAGACCGGCACTGGGACTGCCGGACAGGTCGTAGAAGACAAACTCTTTGGCCAGGGGGTAACCGGAAAGGGCGAGCATGCGCCCGAGTTGTCCGGCGCCAAGTACACCAATACGCATGTGTTACTCCGGTAATGGTCGAGCCGGGACGGGCAGGCCGTCCCGGCTTCGGGTTGAATCGCTGCGCCGGGCCGTATTACTCGGCCCGGGGGTCCGGGTTGTCCAGTACAGCCTGGGTCTGGGTGCTCCGGAATTGTTCCACCGCATCGCGGATATCCGCATTATTGAGCCCCAGGATCTGGGCGGCAAGCAGGCCGGCATTGGTCGCGCCCGCCTTGCCGATGGCCAGGGTGCCGACAGCCACGCCGCCGGGCATCTGCGCGATGGACAGCAGGGAATCCAGACCGTTGAGTGCCTTGGACTGGACGGGAACGCCCAGTACCGGTAATGGCGTCTGGGAGGCGACCATGCCCGGCAGGTGCGCGGCGCCACCAGCGCCGGCAATGATTACCTGAATGCCGCGTTCAGCGGCGGTGCGGGCGTAGTCGAACAGCAGGTCCGGAGTGCGGTGGGCGGAAACCACCTTTGCTTCGTAGGTGACGCCAAGCTTCTCAAGCATGTTGGCGGCATGCTCCATGGTCGGCCAGTCCGACTTGGAGCCCATGATAAGACCAACTTGCGGCTGCATAAGCAAGGTCCCGGTGTGTTAAAAAGAAGCGATGCATTGTATGCACTGCCTACAGGCCTTGCAAATCGACGCAGGGCCCGGAACTTTGGCGCTCGGCGCGCTGAATCGATAAGATCACGACCAGATTGCAAGATGGTTAACGGATGCCTGGCAGCCTGGGTAGCCGGTGACAAGAATCTGTTTACAAGACAGTCAATTGGGGACACGTATGGAACCAATACGTCCTGAACGGGATGAAGTACGGGCGGGCAAGCCGCAGAAGCAGGAGCGAAAGGAAAAGAAGACGCCCTCGTCGAATTCGACGCCCGAGATAGCCGTTACGCGCGCTAATGGCAAAGGCGGCATGGCGCCGCTGCTGCTGATTCTTCTGATCCTGGCGATCGCCGCCGGTGGTTGGGGCTGGTACAGCCAGAAACAGCAGATCGACCAGCTTTCCGAGCGCCTGCAGGAGGCCGATTATTGGGCGCGGCAGAGCAAGCTGGCGCTGGCGCGCTTCGAAGGGCAGCTCAGTGAGACCGGCGAGAACCTGGAGCAGAAGGACTCCACGCTGGACGATCTGCGCAAGGAGGTGAAAACCGCCAACAGCGAGATCCGCAAACTGTGGGCGGTGGCCAACGAGCGTAACAAGGAAGCGATCAACGCCAACAAGGCGGCGCTGGCCTATCTGGAGGAAACCACCAGCAATCTGAAAAATGACCTGGGTGAGCAGGTGAAGTCGATGCAGGGGAACGTCGACGAACTGGCGTCCACCGTCGAGGCGCGCGCCGAAACGGTGGCCGGCTTGCAATCCCGGCTGGATGACCTGCAACCGCGCCTGACCGAGGTTGAGAAAACCGCCGAAGGCATGAGCGACACGGTGACCCGGCGCCTGGAACGCTTCGGCCGCGAGCAGGACCTGGCCCGGCAGGAGTTGGTGGCCCGCGTCGATAGCCTGGAGAACGGCAGCGGCAATATGGGCTCGCTGGAGAATCAGTTGTCGGCCACCCAACAGCGCCTGTCCGAGATCGAGAACGCCATCGATGCGATCGACGCGGCCAGGGCGCAACTCAACTCGCGTCTGATCCGCCTGGATGAGGCGGTCACCAGTCTGCGTCGCCAGGGCGGCTGATGCGGAAGGGCGTTATTGGTCCAATGTAACTTTTTGTAGTCATCCCTTGCGCCAGGTCTCGGTTTGCCGGGCCTGGCAGGTGCTACGATCCGGGCGTTACCGGGTCTCAGGGGGATGACTCACCATGCGCCACGCCGTACCGGCACCCGCCTTCTTTGCGTTACTGCTCGCCATTGGGCTCGGCGGGTGCTCCATTCACCAGTCCATCGGCAAGAGTACCGGGGCGTTCCTGCATCCGGTTTCTGGCCCTGATTTCGTCCATATCGCCAATGATCACTGGGATCGCCAGCACCACGCGCTGATCTATTTCTACCGCACCCATTCCCAATGGGCCGCGGATGAGATCGAGGCGCCCAGTGTCTATGTGGACGGCGAGCATTACTTCAATATCCGCAACGACAGCTACACCTGGCTGGAGGTGGCGCCGGGCACGCGCCATATTATTATCCGGCGACCGCTGCTGGGGCTGGAAGGCATTAACGATTTTGATCTGAGCCGTATTGCCGACGCGCAGCTGGATGTTGTGGCCGGGCGCGTCTACTACCTGCGCTACAACGAGCTGGAACCGCCCGACCGGTCGTTTCCCGATCTGGAGGCGGATCATCCATTGGCGTCCGGCCAGCTCCAGCGCGTGTCACGGGATTTCGCCATGAGCGAGCAGGAGCTGATGACCACCCAGTTCCTGGAGAGCGATCTGCTGGCACCCAACCACGCCGCGGTATCGATCGTCGAAGCCAACCAGGATATCGACTACGAGCGTCGCCGCGAGGCCCTGGAGGCCGCCCGGGAGGCGGAGATCGAAAGCCTGAAGGCCGCTGGCGCCTACGATGAGGCGCCCTGGTACTGGCCATTCGGCGGCGGTCCCACCCGGCCGCTGGAGAGCGACCGTCAGTTGGAGGCGCTCGAAAGCCACTACGCCGCCATCCTTGAGGAGCGTGAGGAGGCCGACGGCGGAAGCTGGTGGCCGTTCTAGAACGGCACGGCGATCGACTCGCGGTGTTGACGCCGGAGCGTTTTATTCATGCCAATGACGCGTCTTTGTCCGCCGCTAATCTGTGACAGCGCTTAAACACCCTTGGCGCGCTTTTCCGGCCTGTCTAGACTGGGAGGTAAGGCGTAGTGGTTTCAGGTGGTCACGGCTGACAATAACAACGGTGGAACGATGGCACTAAAGGACGCACTCGGCGCGCGTGTGGAGTGGGCACGACGTCGCCTCGAACGATTGGCCCCGTCTCTCAGGGAGCGGGTGGGGGAGCAGGTCCAGTCCCTGCAAACCCGACTCGATGATTTGAACCGGCGTCTCGCCGAAGAGGCCGTGCCGGAAGAGCGCAAGAGCAGCGTGGGCCGGCTGGCCCTGGAGCGCAAGGCTGCCTCGGCGGCGCGGCGGGCCAGCCAGATGGTTGGCGCGGGGCGGCGGGTCGCCGGCAAGGCCTCCGCCGGACGGAAGCGCTCTTCGGGCAAGACCCGCCAGACAGGGGACGATGCCGAGTCCTCCTGACAACGGGCTTTTTTCGACGCCCTTGAGCGCAATTTAACCAGTTGAGTTTGATTCAAAAAAATCCCGAAAAAGTATTTGACAGTCCCTCTGAAATGCTTAAAATGCGCGTCTCATCTGGATGACACAGCACACGCCGCAAGGCAAACGCTGTTCCATCCACGCTGGACTGGGTGGTTAGCTCAGCTGGGAGAGCATCGCCCTTACAAGGCGAGGGTCGCAGGTTCGATCCCTGCACCACCCACCAATTCAGCGCTTGATCGGCACCCCACCGATTGATGGATGATACGCGGAGCGGTAGTTCAGCTGGTTAGAATACCGGCCTGTCACGCCGGGGGTCGCGGGTTCGAGTCCCGTCCGCTCCGCCATTTTCTTTCCCCGGGTGGTTAGCTCAGCTGGGAGAGCATCGCCCTTACAAGGCGAGGGTCGCAGGTTCGATCCCTGCACCACCCACCATTTTCCTGTTCGTACGAGCTCTGCCTACAGCGTGTGAAAACGCCTGTTGGGCGGTTTTTCGTGTCTGTCGGAAAATCCCCGGCCGCAGCCAGGGATTATTCGGTCCTATTTGCCGATCAGCGACTGGCCGCACACCCGCACCACATTGCCGGTCACGCCGGACGACTGAGGGTGGCAGTACCAGCCGATGGTCTCGGCCACATCCACCGGGTGCCCGCCCTGGGACAGACTGTTCATGCGCCGGCCCGCCTCGCGCATGGTGAAGGGCATGGCCGCCGTCATTTGCGTCTCAATAAAACCGGGTGCCACGGCGTTGATGGTGATGCCGTTCTTCAGGCTCCGGGCCATGGACTCCACATAGCCGATCACGCCGGACTTCGAGGTCGCGTAATTGGTCTGGCCGAAATTCCCCGCGATACCGCTGATGGAGGAGACGCAGACGATCCGGCCGTTGTCGCGAATCAGCTTGCGCTTGAGCAGTTCCTCGTCGATCAGCTCCTCGGCGGTGAGGTTGACGGCGATGGCCATGTCCCAGAAATGCTCCGGCATGTTGCCCAGGGTCTTGTCCCGGGTAATGCCCGCGTTGTGCACCACCATGTCGATGCCGTTTTCCTGTTTTTCCATGAAGTTCGCGATCTGGGCCGGTGCGGCGGCGTCGGTGATGTCGCAGCTCAGCGGCTTGCCGCCGATGCGCTGGGCAACGGCGTTCAGGTCGTCTGCGGCGGCCGGGATATCCAGCACAACCACGTTGGCGCCATCCCGGGCCAGGGTCTCGGCGATGGCGGCGCCAATCCCGCGTGCCGCGCCGGTCACCAGGGCGGTCTTGCCGGCGAGGGGCGCGCTGCTCTTCGGAGCCTTGGTGTCGATATCCGACTTGCCGATTTTAACCACCTGGCCGTCCACGTAGGCCGATCGCGGCGACAGGAAGAAGCGCAGGCTGGAGTCGATGCGCTCCTCGGCGTTGGGGGCGATCCAGATCAGGTTGGCGGTGGCGCCCTTGCGGCCGACTTCTTTGCCCACGCTGCGCACGAAACCTTCCAGCGCCCGTTGCGAGGCCGCCTGGGCCGGCTTGCGGCACGTATCCGGATCCTGTCCGATGACCAGCACCCGGCCGTTGCCGGCCAGCTTGCGAATTACCGGATGAAAAAAGTCGTACAGCGCCCGCAGGTCGGCGGTATCCTTGATACCGCTGGCGTCAAATACCAGCGCGGAGAAACGTTGGTCGATGCTGCCATCGATCGCCAGTGGTCGGGCCTTGCTGCCAGCCTTGGCGGAATCGGCCAGTCGGTCGTTGCCGCTGGCGTGATAGACATTGGCGGGGCTGGTGGCCAGCACGCTGCCAACGACCCCGGCTGCACGAGGATTGGCCGCGGCGCCCACCAGCACGTCGCCCTCGATGAACGGCTGGTCGGTGCGCTGCCAGCGCTTGAGAACCACGGGGGAGGGTAATCCCAGCGTCGAGACGGTGGATTTGCCCACCGATGTGTTCACGAATTTGAGGTAGAGGTCGGACATAGCGATTTCCCTTTTTCTTTTACGTCTGATCGTCTGTGAGTGTCGGATGCGGTGTCGCGCCATGACCGGGTACGATGGTCCTGACGCGTCCCGGATGGAAATCATGGTAGGGGAATTGGCGATCCATGGATTGACTCAATGCGGTCCGGCCCTTGTCAGGCCTGCCAATGAGCGGTGAGCCGGTCCCGCTAGACTGCCACACAACACACCGACAGACAGGATAGTCCCATGGCACAGGCAAGTAACGCAGCGACCACGAAAAAGCGTTCCAGGGCGTCGTCTCCGGGCGTCCGGCGAGTGGCGGTCATTGGCGGCAATCGCATTCCGTTTGCCCGCTCCAACACCGCTTACAGCAAACTCAGCAACCAGGACATGCTGACCGCCACGCTGCGGGGGCTGGTGGATCGCTTCGGCCTGGACGGCATGCGCCTGGGCGAAGTGGCGGCCGGGGCGGTGATCAAGCATTCCCGGGACTTCAACCTGACGCGGGAATCGGTGCTCAGTTCCGGTCTGGCCCCCGAAACCCCGGCCTACGATGTGCAGCAGGCCTGCGGTACGGGGCTGGAAGCGGCCATCCTGGTGGCCAACAAGATCGCATTGGGGCAGATCGAGTGCGGTATCGCCGGCGGTACGGACACCACCTCGGACGCGCCCATTGGTGTCGGCGAAGGGCTGCGCAAGATCCTGCTCGACCTTAACCGCGCCAGGACCAACGGCGAGCGGCTGAAGATCCTGGGTCGTTTCCGGCCCGGCCACCTGATTCCGGAAATACCGGAAAATGGCGAACCCCGTACCGGTATGTCGATGGGGGATCACTGCCAGGTCACCGCCCACGAGTGGCAGATTCCCCGCGACGAGCAGGACCAGCTGGCCTACGAGAGTCACCAGAAGCTGGCGGCTGCCTATCAGGAAGGTTTTTTCGACGGCCTGATGACGCCGCTGGCGGGACTCGAGCAGGACAACATCCTGCGTCCGGACACGTCGCTGGAGAAACTGGCGAGTCTCAAGCCGTGCTTTGACCGCGAGAATGGCACCATGACCGCCGCCAACAGCACGGCCCTGACCGATGGCGCCTCCAGCGTGTTGCTGGCCAGCGAGGAATGGGCCAAGTCCCATAACCTGGAGGTGCAGGCCTATCTGACGTTCTCCGAAGTGGCGGCGGTGGATTTCGTCGACAAGAAAGAAGGCCTGCTGATGGCCCCGGCCTACGCCGTGCCCAGGCTGCTGGAACGGGCCGGCGTCACCCTGCAGGACTTCGACATCTACGAAATCCACGAGGCGTTCGCCGCCCAGGTGCTGTCCACGCTCAAGGCGTGGGAGGATCCGGCCTTCTGCAAGGACCGCCTGGGGCTGGCGCAGCCGCTGGGCTCGATCGATCGCGGTCGGCTCAATCCCAAGGGCAGCAGTCTGGCGACCGGGCATCCGTTCGCCGCCACCGGCGCACGGATCATCGCCACGCTGGCCAAGCAACTGGCGGAGAAGGGAAGCGGTCGCGGCCTGATTTCCATCTGTGCCGCCGGCGGTCAGGGGGTGACGGCGATTCTCGAGCGCTGAGGATCGGCGTTCAGAAGGTGTCGGGCGGCCGGAAGCCGGCCAGCCCGGCCTGTTCCATCAGCTCGGCGAAGCCGATGGTGGTCAGGTCCATGCCCGGCGCGCCGATCACCTGCACGTTGAACGGCAGGCCATCGCGGCTGCGCCCGACCGGTACCGACGTCGCCGGCAAGCCGAGGGTGGTGGCCAGGGCGATCCAGCAGAACTGGTCCAGGTAGGGGCGGGGCTGGCCGTTGACCTGGATGCGACGGCTATAGCTCTGACCCTGCTGGTCGTGCGCGATGGCGGTGGTGGGGGTGATCGGGGTCAGCAGCACGTCGTAGTCGGCGAACAGCGACTCTATCCGCGCCCGCATCTTCTCGCGTGTTTCGTTCCAGTGCAGCCACTGGTGATAAGGCTGGACGACGCCCCGGCTGAACTCGCCGACATGCTCGGTCATGGGCATGAACAGCCGCAGCCATTTTTCCAGGCGTCCGATCCAGGTGAGCTGGCGCCGCTGGCGTTGGGTCTGGGCGGCGCTGACCAGGCTGCCGAGCAGGTTGAAGTAGACCGGCAGGAGGTGGTGCAGGTCCAGCAATTCGTGCCTGGCGTCACTCACCAGGCATCCCTGGTCTGCCAGTGCGCTTCCCAATTGCCGATACGCCTGGGTCAGCTCGTTGTCCACCGGGCACACCGGGTCCTCCAGCCAGAGTCCGACCCGCGCCTGCGGCAGGCTCTCAAGGGCGCTGGGGCTCATCGCCAGGGACCAGCTGCGGGCATCCGGTTCACGGGGCCCGGCAATGACCTCCAGCAACAGCTGCAGATCTCCGGCATGGCGGGCCATGGGGCCGCCTTCCACCAGGTCCGGTTGGCTCATGGTGCCGGGCGGGCCCGGAATATGGCCGCGCATGGAGACCAGGTCGCGGCTGGGCTTGTGGCCGAATACGCCGCAGAAGTGGCACGGGGTGCGGATCGAGCCGGCCAGGTCGCTGCCCACTTCCAGTGGGGTGAATCCGGCCGCCAGTGAGGCCGCCGCGCCGCCGGAGGAACCGCCCGGCGTATGCAGGGGGTTGTAGGGATTGTAGGTGGTGCCGAATACCTTGTTGTAGCTCTGGATGTCCATCCCGAACAGCGGCACGTTGGTCTTGCCCAGAATGATGGCGCCGGCGTCGGTCAGACGCTGAACCAGGTCGGCATGCCGTTGCGGGACATAATCCTTCAGGGTGGGCGAGCCCGCCACGCAGGTCAGGCCTGCCACTTCCCAGGTGTCTTTGAGGGTCATGGGCAGGCCGTGCAGGGGGCCGAGCGATTCGCCACGGGCCTGGCGGGCATCGGCTTCGGCGGCCCGGGCCAGTGCGGCTTCGGGATACAGGGTCACCACCGCGTTGACGTCGGGGTTGCGGGCCTGGATGCGGTCGATCAATGCCCGCGTTAGCGCCACGCTGCTCACGGTGCCGGAACGCAGTTCCCCGATCAGGTCACGCGCACTGCGATAGTGAAGGTCGGTCATGCCCGGCATTGCCTCCTTTCGTACGGGTTCTTCCGCCGCTGGCACGGTTTCGGCACCAGCCTGTCCAGAGTTATAAAAGCGTTATGAAAGAGTCATGAAGATGCTTCATTAAAGACAAGAGCCTGCCCAGAGTAAAGCGTCTGCTTTAAAGGCGGTCAGGCTGATCGGGCCCCGATCGCGGGCCCGGCTTACAGCTCCTCGCGCCAGCGCTTGACGGCCAGCTGTTTCTTGAGGGCTTCGATGATCTCGTTGACCACCTGGATAATCTGGCGCTCGCTTTCGGTCACCTTGCCGTCCCGGACATCGGTTTCCTGCAGGAAGGTGCCGACGATGTCGTCGATGAAGTCATGGTTGCGGGCCGAGGCCAGGTCATCGAGGATCTGGTGGATCACCTGGGCGACGATATCACCCACCGCTTCTTCCAGTGTTTCGGTGATCTGTGGGCCCAGCATGGGCACCTGGCGCAGCCGGGACAGCTCGTGGTTCTGGCTCAGGGCCTGGTCCACGCAGGATTCCAGGTACTGGCGCAGGGCGCCGCGGTTGGGGATGTACCCGGTGGTGGCCGCCTCGGCCACTTTCTCCGACAGCCACTGGCTCAGCAGATCGCGGCGGGGCAGCAGGATTTCGTTCTGGATCCGGTGGATCAGCGGCGAACCGTGGGTCATCTCCGCCTGGGCGCCGGACAGAACCTTGATCACGATCCGGTCCGACAGCTCCTCCATGAACGCCTCGTAGTAGAACTTGAGGAATTGGTAGACCCGGGTCTTGGTGAAGTCGATGATCTGGTACTTGTGCAGGCGGTAGATGATCGAGATGACCCGCAGCACCCGCAGGAAGCGGTAAGAGCCGACCGGGATGCAGCCCAGCAGGTCGTACCAGTGCAGGAACGGATAGAAGTACCAGCGGTCGTAGAGTTTCGTACGGATGGCGTAGAGCCAGCGAATGACAAACTCGGTCAGGAAGATCCAGACAAAGATCAGGTCATAGAAGATGAAGTTGCGGTGGATCGGCCGATAGAACTCGGCGAACGGCGTGACGTACTCGAAAAGCAGGTCGCGCACCGCGTCCACGGCATAGAGCGCATCGAAGATGATCCAGGTGATGTTGAGGAACAGCAGTCCCAGCATCACAAAATCCACAACGAACCAGAACAGCTGGTGGCTGTTGCGGAGATTCTCTCGGTTGATCGTAAACATGCGCCTCGCCTGGCCGGTGAATCGGGACCCCGCCACAGCGCGGGGCCTGCAAAGCCTACCATCGGCCGGCGCTGCGGGAGAAACCGGACGTCCGCGACCGGCCGGGCCAGCGGCGACGTCGTTTCTGCCGAAGGTTGGCCGGGCAGGCATACGCCTGAAATCAGCCGCTTGCGTTCATTCTACTGTAGCCAAATCCCGGACGTGGCACCATGGTTCTGCCGCGGCGGACATAGGCTGTGTGTTTAACCACGATTGTTTCACACCTCTTGAAATCGGGTTGATTAAGCTTACAGTTGTAAGCTGAAATTCGGGACCACGGACACCTTGGAGGCCTTCTTGTCGACCGAACCCCACATCAACGCTGACGGCAGCGTGCAGGACTACCCGCCGATCGAGGAGTGGCTGAACTGGACGACCCACGGACTGGCGGCCCTGTTCAGTCTGGCCGGCATGGTGGTGCTCATCGTCCTGGCCAGCCTGGAAGCGGACCCCTGGAAAATCGTCAGTTTCAGCATCTACGGTGCCAGCATGATCCTGCTGTTCCTGGCGTCGACACTCTACCACCGCGCCCGATGCCCGGATCGGCGCCGGCTGTTCAAGATGCTCGACCACTGCGCCATCTTCCTGCTGATAGCCGGCACCTATACTCCTTTCCTGCTGGTGAACATGCGTGATGGGGCCGGCTGGCTGATGTTCGCCGTGATCTGGGGGTTGGCCGCCGCCGGCATCACGCTCAAGCTGGTGTTCGGCCATCGCTTCAAGCCCTTGCAGATCATCATCTACCTGCTGATGGGCTGGCTGATCGTGTTTGCTTCGTCGGAACTGGCCAGCAGCGTCAACGAGCTCGGGCTCTGGCTGGTGGTGGCCGGGGGCATCACCTATACGCTGGGCGTGGTGTTCTACCTGATCAAGCGGATCCCCTACAATCACGCCATCTGGCACCTGTTTGTCGTCGGCGGCGGAGCCTGCCATTTCTTTGCCATCTACTATGGTGTATTACAGGGCACTCTCTAATCGGAGACACCCTCTATAAATAGGAAACGTTGTTAGCCGGACCCGGTCCAAAGCGGACACGGGTCGGCCAACGCTGATCGGCAGTGGCAAATATTAATCTGCGAGGTCGGGCAGGGATGCCCGAATTTCGGTAGCATACGGCTGATCGAAGACGCCTGGGGACGGAGAAGTTTTTGACGGTCAGAGCAACAGGTCCGGCACGGGTTGCAGGGCTTCTAATGTCGTGCATGGTCTGGTCGACGTCCTCCCTTGCCGAAGGGCAGGTCGAGGTGCGCGTCGAAGGCGATTACCCCGCCCTGCAGGAGAACGCCACCAACTTCATCGGCACGGTGGAGGACCGGACGGCGGAAAACCTGCGTCGCTACGCCAACCACGCCGAGTCCCAGGTGCGCGAGGCGCTGCGGGCGCTGGGTTACTATGAGCCTCGTATCCGCTGGCGGGTCGAGGGTGATGATCCTCCGCGGCTGATTCTTGACGTGGTGCCCGGCGATCCTGTTCGCATTGCCAACCGTGACGTTCGGGTCGAAGGCGAAGCGTCCGCGGATCCGGCCTTCGAGATCGGCAACCTCTCCGCGATTGCTCCGGGCAGTATTCTCAATCACGGTGACTACGACGCCGTGCGCCAGCGCATCCTCAACCGCGCACGCAAACTCGGCTATTTCGATGGGAAGTTCACTGCCCGCTCCCTGAAAGTCGATCCCGACGCCGGCGAGGCAGACATCGAGCTGGTGTTCGCCAGTGGGCCCCGCTACGCCTTTGGGGAAGTAACGTTCGAGGACGACGGTACCTTCGAGCGCCCCCTGTTGAACCGGTTCGTCCAGATCCGGCCGGGTGAGCCCTACGACGCCGACCGGATCGCCGAGCTGGACAGCGATCTGTCCAACAGTGGCTATTTCGCCAGCGTGATTGTCAGCGCCCAGAGTGAAGAAGCCGAGGATCGTCGCGTGCCGGTCCAGGTGCGTCTGACCACCCGCGATCCCCGTTCCGTTGCGGCCGGTATCGGTTTCTCCACCGACGTGGGGCCGCGACTGCGGGGCACCTGGACCGAACACTGGATCAACCCCATGGGGCATCGCCGGGGGGCGGAGATGGAGCTGTCGGCACCGCGCCAGAACGTCAGCGCTTACTATGAGTTGCCGCTGGACCCGCCCATGACCGATGCCATCCGCTTTACCACCGGTTATCAGAAAGAAGATATCGAAGACGTGAACTCCGAGCGTCTGACGTTCGGCGAGCAATGGCGCCACGAGCTGGACAACGGCTGGATGCGGGTGCTGTCGCTGAACTGGGAAAAGGAACGCTACACCATCGGCGACAAGCCGGGCGATGTGGAACTGCTGCTGCCGGGGATCAGCTTTTCCAAACTGGTGGCCGACTCGCCCCTGGACCCGGCGCGGGGGTATCGTCTGCAACTGGACGTGTCCGGCGCCCATCGAAGCGTGCTGTCCGATGCCGATATCGCCCACGTGCTGGGCATTGCCAAGGGCCTGATCACCGTCGGCAACGGCCATCGCTTTCTGGGCCGGCTGCAGGCGGGGGCCGTGGCCACCAACGATTTCGACGACGTGCCGCCGTCGCTGCGTTTCTTCGCCGGCGGCGACCAGAGCGTTCGTGGTTATGGATACGAGACCCTCTCGCCGGAGGACAGCGACGGTGACAGCGTGGGTGGGCGCTACCTGTTGGTGGGCAGTGTCGAGTACCAGTACCCCCTGACCAATCAATGGCGTCTGGCGGCCTTCGTCGACAAGGGCAATGCCATCGACAATCTGACCGACCCGCTGGCGACCGGTGTCGGTCTCGGCATCCGCTGGGTCAGCCCCGTGGGCCCGCTGCGGCTGGACATTGCCCGGGGCCTGGATGAGGATCTCGGCGGCGGCTGGCGTCTGCACTTCTCGATGGGGCCGGAACTGTGAAGCGTGTGATCCTGTGGAGCCTGGGCAGTCTTCTGGCCCTGCTGTTGCTGATTCTGCTGACCGTGTTCCTGGTGCTGCGCTCGGAGGCGGGCACCGCCTGGTTGCTGGAACAGGTTCCGGGGCTCACCGTTGAGGGCGGCCGGGGCTCCGTATTGGGGCGCTGGCAGGCACAGCATGTGCGCTGGCAGGGCTTCGGCGTCACGGCCGACGTCGACCAGGTGTTCCTGGAGTGGTCGCCCGGCTGCCTGTTCACCGGCGTGCTCTGTGTCGATCGCCTGCTGGCTGAACGTATTGACCTGAAACTCGCGCCTTCCGAGCCGGAGCCGTCGTCTGAGCCCTTCACGCTGCCCAGCATCGAGCTGCCGCTGGGCGT
Source organism: Marinobacter bohaiensis (assembly GCF_003258515.1). Taxonomy (NCBI): domain Bacteria; kingdom Pseudomonadati; phylum Pseudomonadota; class Gammaproteobacteria; order Pseudomonadales; family Marinobacteraceae; genus Marinobacter; species Marinobacter bohaiensis. The sequence continues at coordinate 116,605 of NZ_QGEH01000004.1, read as the reverse complement.
CTCCGTCGGCGATGTGCGTCTGGGGCCGTTGTCAGTGGATGACGGCCGGATCTGGCGCTCCTTCACCCTGGCGGTGGAGGCATCCGGTACCGCCTGGAACCTGAACGACTTTCATCTGGTGACCGATGCCGTGGAAGTCAGTGCCGGTGGCCGCCTCAATACCCGCGATGACTGGCCGCTGGACCTGGACGTCAAGGTCGCCCTGCCGTCGCCACAGCCTGACAGCGAGTGGCATCTTGACCTCAACGCGGCCGGCAGCGCCCGGGACCTGCGCCTGACCGGACGCAGCCAGGGTTACCTGGAGGCGCGGCTAAGCGCCCGTGCGGCCCCGTTCGAGCCGGGTATCCCGGCTCGCGTCGAGTTGGAGAGCAAGCGTTTCCAGCCGTCTCCCGACCTGCCCGATACCCTGGTGCTGGAAAACTGGACCCTGACCCTGGATGGTGACATGGACCAGGGCTACGCGCTGCGGACCGACGCCAGCCTGCCAGGCAGTGCCGGTCCGGTGGTGCTTGCGGTCAGCGGCCAGGTGCTGACCGACCGGGTCGAGGATCTGGTGGTGCAACTGGATGGCGCACCGGTAACGGAGGGAGAGTCGGGGCGGGCCATCGTGCGCGGTCGGGTCCAATGGCTCGATGAATTGGCGGCCAGCGGCTCCTTGCAGTTCGACCGTTTTCCCTGGTACACGCTGCTGCCGGGTATGGCGGAACCGCCGGTGCGCCTGGAGACGGCCAATGTGACGTTTGACTATCGCGACGAACGTTACAGCGTCGAGGTCAAAGGAGAAGCGGGCGGCCCAGCCGGCCCCTCGCGATTCAGCGCCCGGGCTAAGGGCGACAGCGAGCGGGTGGCGGTCGAGAACGTGCGACTGGATACCGGTGCCGGTGGACTGGATGCCCAGGCGGATGTGGCGTTTGCCGGCGACCTGAGCTGGAAGGCGCGGGTGCAGCTGGATGCCTTTAACCCCGGCTACTGGGTGCCCGAGCTGAAAGGGGCACTTAACGGTGAAATCACCTCTGAGGGCGGTGTGCCGTCAAGCGGCCTGCAGGCTCAGGTCGACTGGGTGCTGGACGGGCAGTGGCGCGACAATGACCTGGACAGCCAGGGCCACCTCGATGGGCGCGAAGGCGACTGGCGCCTGGAATCCTTCGAGCTTGATGTGGGCGACAACACGGTGCAGGGGCAAGGGCGTCTGGCGGATCGTATCGAAGCCTCCCTGTCGCTGGACGCCCAACGTCTGTCCCAGTTCTGGCCGGACCTGTCGGGTCAGCTGAGTGGTCAGGTCTCGTTGGGCGGTACCCTCGAGAAACCATCCGGTCAGGCGCAGCTTGACGCTCGCAAACTGGCGTTCCAGACGCTGCAGGTGAGCGCCCTGGCCTTGCGGGCGCAGGTGAGCGACGGCGAGCAACTGCAGTCAAACCTGGACCTGAGCGGTGTCCGCAACGACGACCAACTGATCGGTGATCTGTCCGCGACGCTAAATGGCAGCATGGCGCAGCATCGCTTGACGCTGCAGCTGGATAACCCCGACGCAAACGTGCGAACCGTGTTTGCCGGCGGGCTCGCCAACATCTGGTCCGGGGCCCTGAGCGAAGGGCGTGTCGAGAGCGCCGGCCAGGTCTGGAACCTGGAGCAACCGGCCGCCATTGAATACACCGATGCGGGCCGGCTGACCCTGGGATCGCACTGCTGGCGCTGGCAGTCATCGAGTCTGTGCGCCGAGGACCAGCAGTTGTTGCCGACGCAGCGAATCCGTTACGCCCTGACCGATTTCCCCATGCAGAGCCTGGCGGCCTTGTGGCCGGACGGGTTCCGTTGGAAGGCCTCGCTAAACGGCAACGTGGACCTGACCCTGGATGACCAGGGGCCGCGAGGCACCGTCAATCTCGATCTTGGCCCGGGGGCGTTTGAGATCCTGCAGCACGAGGACTGGCAGTCCATTCAATACGACACGCTCAAGGCTGATGTGGCGTTGCAACCGGATGACGTGACGCTGGCCCTGGACTTCAGCGGTGATCAACTGGGCCAGCTCGACGTGGACCTGCAGGTTGATCCGACCCAGGAAGACCGGCCAATGGACGGCACCTATTCACTGTCCGGGCTGCAGTTGGCGGTGGTGGAACCGTTCGCCGGCCCGGAGTCCCTGAACGGTGACATCAGTGGCGATGGACGGCTGTCCGGACCGCTGACAGACCCGCAGGTTAACGGCAACCTGACGCTTTCCCAGGGGGAGTTGCTTGATCCGCTGGTGCCCATGCCCTTCCGGGATGTCAATCTCGAGCTGGCCTTCCAGGGCAATCGCGCCACCCTGAACGGTCGATGGCTCAGTGGTGAGCGTGGTGAAGGTCGTCTGGAAGGCCAGGTGGACTGGAGTGGAGCTCAGCCAGACGTCGACCTCAGCCTCTCCGGCGACCGCCTGTCGCTGGTCTATGAACCTTACGCCACACTGGAGCTATCGCCGGATCTGCAGTTGGCGCTCAAGGACAACAAAGTCAGTGTGAGCGGGCGTGTCGCCGTTCCCAAGGGCGACATCGAGGTACGCGAACTGCCGGCTTCGGCGGTGTCGGTCTCGGATGATGAAGTGATCGTTGGCGAAGAAAAGGCGTCGCCGGCGGTGGAGGCGCTGGCCATGGACGTGACCGTCGTAGTGGGCCAGGCGGAAGGCGAGGACAAAGTCTCTTTCGAGGGGTTCGGTGTGACCGGCAACCTGCAGGGAGAGTTGCGTATCGGCAACAATCTCGACACTCGCGGCACCCTGCAAATGGTGGACGGGCAGTACAAGGCCTATGGCCAGGAGCTGGAAATCCGCCGGGCCCGGCTGCTGTTCGTTGGCCCCATCAGCCAACCCTATATCGATATCGAGGCGGTTCGCACGGTGGATACCGTGGTGGCGGGGATTCGCCTGAGCGGGCCCGCAGACGAGCCGGAGGCGGAGGTTTTCTCTGAGCCTTCCATGCCGCAGTCCGAGGCGCTTTCCTACGTGATCCTGGGGCGACCACTCAACTCCAGCGGTGACCAGAACCAGGTGGGACGTGCCGCACTCAGCCTCGGTCTGGCGCAAACCAATGAGCTGACCCGGGGCATCGGTGAGGAACTGGGCATTCGCGACCTGACGCTGGAGGCCGAGGGATCGGGCGACGAAGCTGCCGTTGTGGCCAGCGGCTACATCACTGACGACCTGTCGCTGCGCTACGGCGTGGGCGTGTTCCAGCCCATTACCACGATTGCGTTGCGCTACGACCTGGGACGCTATTTCTACCTGGAGGCGGCCAGTGGTCTGGCCGCCTCGCTGGACCTGTTCTATACGCGGGACTTCTGATCGCCGTGCGAGCCGATCATCAGTCGATCTCGAAGGTCGCGCTGACCGACACGGCGATCTCGCGCTCGCCGACCTCGGTGACCGGGCCGTCACCCTTGGCGCGGGCTTCCATCATCATGACCTGCGGACGAGGGCTGCCGTGGGTGGACAGGGTTTTCACTTCGCCACAGCTCTGGCCCAGCCGCTGGGCAATGAACTGGCACTGGTCGCGGGCATCGTCGATGGCCTTGCCCAGAGCTTCGCGCTCCAGCCTGGCCTGGTTGGAATGGAAGAAACTGTTGTCGTTGACGTTGTACTCCAGGCCACTGTCCTGGGCCGCCTGGAGCACCGGGTTCAGGGAATCCAGTGCAGGCAGGGTGAAGCTGACTGACTGGGTGGCGACGCTGTGACGCTTGGGTGGTTCGTCGCTGTCCCGTTCCACCGGAAGCTGCCGGCTGTAGAGGTTCAGTGTGGCGGTGTCGTATTTGTCCAACTGGTTGCGGTAGGCGCTGATGTTGTTCTCCCAGGCGTCGATCTTGTCCTCCACGGTGTGGATGGCGGCCTGGGAATCGGCGCTCTCGCCGCGGGCGGTGAACTGCAGACGAACGCTGTCGGGCGTATACTGCACCTTGCCCTCGCCGGTAACGCTGACTTCTCCTGCGGCGGCCAGTGAGGGCAGCAGCACGGCGGCGAATGCCAGGGACTTGAGGCCCGTACGGGATGAACGGAGCGGGGTTATTGGCATGCTGGTCTTCCTTGTGGTTGTCGGTTGGTTTTCCCTTCGGGAATCATGGTGCTAACGGACACGGATATCGGGAGTAAGTTTCATGCTGGTCCATGAACAACAGGTCAGGTTGACGCCTCGCGAACAGCGCGTGCTGTGGGAATTGACCGGCGCCGATCCGTCGACGATCCGCACACGCGAGGATCTGCGCCAGTTCGTGGAGCGCCATCTTGACGGCAATGAGCAGGAGCCGGAACGCATGCGCCAGCTCAAAGCGGTCCTGGCCAAATACCTGGCGGCGATCTGACCAGGCGCTGATCGACACGGTGTTGCGGGTGCCGGCGACGTTCAGACCGGACGGCGAACGGAGCACTTGCTCACCAGGCCGCGTCACAGGGCGCTGCCTTCACTCTGTCCCAGGCGCCGCAGCTTCTGTTGCCGGGCCGCGTGCACGAAGCACTCGAAAATCCGCCGGTGCAACGGGTGATACAGCAGGTATTCCGGATGCCACTGGACACCCAGCAGCCATTGCCCTTCCTCGCTCTCCACCGCCTGCACAAAATAGTCGTTGTCGAGGGCGACCACCCGCAGACCGCGTCCCAGCCGCTTGATCGCCTGGCTGTGAATGCGGTTGGCTCCAATGGTGGGCCCCAGCATGATCTGGCCCAGCAGGCTGCCATGGACCAGGCGAACGGTCTGCAGCGGCAGCAGCAGCGGTCGGTGCCGGGTATTGACCCGCAGCGGCGTGACGTTCTGGCACAGGGAGCCGCCGCGGAACACGTTGATCAGCTGCGCCCCCCGGCAGATACCCAACACCGGCAGGTGCAGGCGCTCGGTTTCCGCCAGCAGGCGCCAGTCGGTCTCGTCCCGCAGTCGGTCGTATCGGGCTCGTACTTCGGGCGCCTGGCCGAACCGGTCGGGATGGACGTGGGTGCCGCCGGACAGGATCAGCCCGTCCAGCATGGACACGTCCACCCGCGAGCCCGGGCGAATGAACAGCGGGCGCGCACCGAACAGTCTCAGCCCCAGTCGCATCAGGCGATGGGGCAGGCGCTGTCGCGACGGGCCGCTGATGCCGATGGTCAAGCCAGGTTCTGAGCCAGCCATTCCTCGCAGCGGTCCTTCCAGCTAGTGGTCAGGTTGCGGAAGCTGAACTTGCGGCTTTCGCGGTAGGCGGCCATCAGGTCCTGCAGACGTTTTGCGTCCGCTGCCAGTTCCTCGACCACCACCCAGTCGTTCCACACGTCGGAGAAGTGCCAGCGCGGGTTGTCGATGTCGCAGTCAGGCAGGCGGTAGTGCAGGGTCGGGCGGGCCTTGATGCGTTCGTCGTCGACGTACTGCCGCAGCAGGCCGTCGTCGAGGTGGGAGAACAGCGGCAGCAAGTCGAGCGCGCGGTTGCGGGTCGGATTGTAGTGCAGGTAATCCTTCATCAGCGTGGCGCGGTCGGGCTGATAGTCCGGCTGCATGATCAGGTCCACGTAGTCCGTGTCCCAGGGTTCGATGTAGGTAGTGAACTTACGGCTGATATCCAGCTGATGACGCGATTTCAGCCACTCGTAGAGCGCCGCGAAAGCCCGCAGGTAGGCCAGCAGGGTGCCGCTTTCCAGGTTGGGCAGCTCCGGGTTCAGCTGCAGGCCGAAGGCGTAGATCAGCGCCTCGCGACTGCCTACGGCACCGGCGTCGCGCAGCTTGTTACAGAGTTCCTCCATGGTCTCCAGCTCCGACAGCGGCAGCGGCGGGCTGACGATTTCCAGCGGCACGATGCGTTCGGCCGCTGCGTCGATCACTTCCATGGCGTGGCCGCCGAGTTCGCGTATGGAGTCGGGCAGCCGGTCGTCCTGCAGGTCCAGGTCCTTGATCGGGTCGGAATCCAGCTCGATGGTGTATTCGCCCTGGGGCGTATCCAGGCGGGTGACGTAGCGGGATGTCAGGTGCGGCTCCCCCTTGAGCAGCTTGCCGCAGAGGCGGACGAGGCTGTCGTAGGAGAGCCCGGATATCTCGATCTCCACGCCGACGCGTCGTTCCTCGCCGTCCTGGTTTTTGAGGATGCTGGGCATCCGGCACGCCTGTTCCACTGTCATTTCGGCTCCTTGGTTGGGTTGGCCGCTGTGAGGTTCCTGTAGGCTTTGTCGCAGTTCGTTGTGGCCGCGTCAATCCCGGCGGTGATGTGGTTCAAGCAGGACCCGTGCCGGGACGATCCGGCCCGCCTGCCGAGGCGACGGCCGGATGCGCCATTCCACGCGCGTACTGTTACACTGATCGGCTCCATGCACCGGGATGGGAGCATCATGCTGGAACAAAGCCTGAAACAGCTGCTGGGGCAGTACCGGCCCGAATCGCTGCTGGTCGCGGGGGAAACCGCCCGACATATTGGCGATGTCTGGGCTGAATACGCCGGTATCGAACTGACGGATGTCTCCGAAGCGCCCCTGGCGGTCGTTGAGCACCAGGAGGCCGTGGCGGATCTGGCACTGGTTACTGAACTGATGGGCCGTCTGTCCCACGAAGAAGCCCGGCAGTTCCTGGGCTGGCTGCGCAATGCCGGGGCGCGTCGTGTCGCGGTCAGTCTGGCACCGGACGACGGCTGGACCTTCAGCGACATGGTCGCGCTTGCCTTCCATCGTCATGACCGTTTTGACGACGGTACCGAACTGTTCACCTATGACATCGAAACCTATAATCGCCCTCGGGAGTGGAACAACCCCCGGTATTGGGCCAACCCCGAGAATTGGGGGAAATACCGCTGGTAGCGGTACGCTTGCCGGCGCGATATTTTCAGCGACGTCGCGCCGGGTTAGGGTATCACCCACGAGGTCACAGATCAGAGTCTTTCCGGGAGGTTGCAATGGAAGAGCAATGTGTGAAAGCCCGAGTTTATGGACAGGTTCAGGGCGTTTTGTTTCGGGCCAGTACCCAGGAAAAGGCCAGGGCGCTGGGGCTGACCGGGTACGTGAAGAATCTGGAAGACGGCTCGGTCGAAGTCTTCGCCTGTGGCGATGAAGCGGCCGTAGAGTCCCTGGTTGAGTGGCTGCACAAGGGCCCCGACCGCGCCCGGGTGGACAAAGTGGACGTCGAGGGCATGGCCTACCGGCCCAGGAAGTCTTTCACGGTCAAGTAGTCGCGTGATGCAACGCCGTCCTGTCTCCAGTCTTTACACTGGATAAAATACTGTATATAGTCACTCGTACTGTATATAAAGACAGGTAAACGGCATGAAGCTGACACCGAGACAATCCCAGGTTCTGGACGTAATCCGCCGCTACGTGGACGACACGGGTTATCCCCCCACCCGGGCCGAAATCGCCAGGGAACTGGGGTTCAAGTCGGCCAACGCGGCTGAGGAACACTTGCGGGCGCTGGCCCGTAAAGGCGCAATCGAGATGGTGCCCGGCGCCAGCCGTGGCATCCGCCTGCCTGAAGCGGAAGAGGATCCCGGTTTGCCCATCGTGGGGCAGGTAGCCGCCGGTAGTCCGATCCTCGCGCAGGAACACATTGACGATTACTGTGCCCTGCAACCCACCTTCTTTTCCCCGTCTGCCGACTACCTGCTGCGCGTGCGCGGCATGAGCATGAAGGACATTGGCATTCTTGACGGCGACCTGCTGGCCGTCCACCGGACCCAGGACGTCCAGAACGGCCAGGTCGTCGTGGCCCGTGTGGGTGAGGAAGTGACCGTCAAGCGCTTCAAGCGTGAAGGGACCCACGTTTACCTGCTGCCGGAAAACGAGGAATTCCAGCCCATTGACGTTGATTTGACCGAGCAGGAACTGTTTATCGAAGGCTTGGGTGTCGGTGTGATCCGTCGGTCGGATATGCACTGATAGCCTGGCCCGTGCGACATTCGGAGGTGTCCCGTGGAGCAGCTCAGTTTTAACCAGACTCTTTCCCAGAATCCGGTGCCCGTGGCGCTGGCGGACCGATCGCTGAAGCGTCGGAGCCGTCTGGCCAGGCCGGTGGCGATCCACTCGCAGGAGCGCCCGCTTCGGGCTCCGGAAACGCCTGACGCTCCGGCTCGCGAGCCCCAGGGCAATGTGACCGAAATCATATTGCCGGAAGGTCAGGTCGAGAACATGCAGCTGCTGCTCCCCATGCTGACCCAGCTGAACCAGGAGCGTCGCTGGCTGGCCTGGATCGATCCTCCCCAGGCGTTGATGCAGAAGTGGCAGCAGACCCATGGCATTGTTGCCGGCGAGATTCTGGTCCTGCGCTCAAACGATCAGTTTGACGCCCAGGAATTGGCGGAGCGCGCGCTGCGGGCCGGTACCTGCCACGCGGTGGTGATGTGGACCGCAGGCACGCCGGGAACGGCCGCCATGGATCGCTTGCAGCAGGCCTCTGCCAAAGGGGAGAGCCACGGCGTTGTTCTGAGGCAGCGTTAGGCCGGGCGACTTTCCGGGTTTCATGTCCGGGTAAGGCATTCGGTGAGGCCGTGTCAGGGCAGGCTGCGCCCTGATGGTTCATGCTCGGACGAGTTGTAACGCAGGGTACGTCGTCGTTGGATGGTGGGCGTCTGGATGACGTAAACGGCGGTGTGGTTTCCGGCCCGGCAAGACCTACTGCGCGGGTTGGTTCGTATTCACAGGCCGTCGTGGCCTGTAGAGATTGCGCTGGTAAATGGATAACGCCGGCGGATAGCCACCCTGGCCGTGGTGGTTCGGTGTGCCGACGATGGGAATGGACGACCGCGCCCGACGGCTCTCCCGCAGCAGCGCACGCGGCGCTCGGAATGTCCCTCCCTTGATCATCATTCTTCGCCAAGCCATCCGGTGTTGCTCGGAACCCTTCAAGTTAAGGCATTCTGCGGATGGCCGGCTTCCGCCGCCATAGACCGTCCTGTCGCGTCCGGCCCCTGGCGTGGGTATACGGTGTGGTCGACTAGTGCAGCGTGCGGGACTGGGAGGGAGCGGGCAGCTCCGCATCCTCGTCTTCCCAATCGATGGCGTGGGCAATGTCGCCCACCGCTTCGATACCCGCTGTCATCATGGCCTTTGCCACGGACAGGTCGCGATCTTCCATCATGTCACGCGCTTCCTGGGAGAAGGAGATGCGGACCAGAGGCGCCGAATCGTCATCGACCCGCTGCAGGGCAAAATCGCCATCGGGGAGTTCTACGATTTCCAGAATGGATGTGGACATAAATACAGCCTTTATCGGAAGGCTTTCGGCCTTCTCAATTCGATTCATTTTGGCGTTTGATGCCGTCGGTCCTCGTCAGGATCGAAAGCCTACCACTCTTCGTGCCTTTCCAGCACGCCGTCGATGTAGCGGCGTATGGCTTCGGTCGTCTTGAGCAGTTCTGCCGGTGTACGGTCCGGTCCGGACTGGGCGGATACCGCGATCAGGTTGTCCTGGGCTTCCGCTTTCTTGCGGTCGACAGGGCGGCCCTGCTCGGCCAGTAGCCCATCAACATGTTGCCACCAGGATCCTGGCTCAGTGGCCAGCGCGCGCAACTCCTCTACCTCGCGACAGGTGTAGTCAATGGCCTCTGCCAAGGCGTCGATGCTGTTCCTAGATGCAGGACTCACCTGATACAGGTCGGCAATCAGGGAGAGCAGGGCGCTCCGGGTTTCGGAGAGCAGCGCAACTCCACCCTGCAAGCTCGCTTCGCGACGGGTTGCCTGATCCTGCTCCTCGGCCAGACGAAACAGTGTATTGGCCAGGAATAGCTTCTGCCTGGTGAATGTGGGCCACTGTGACGCCATGAACGACTCCGCGGATCCGGTGGTTGAGCTGATGAGCCAGTCTAACAGATTCCGGTTTCGCTTGCCGTGTCCGTGGATGTGCAGGCGGCGTTGCGACGGTCTCCGCCGGGAAGCACAGGGAGGCGTGGCGGATGGGCTCCAGGGCGGGGCGGCCATTTGGTGAGGATTAACAACTTCCTACAATTAAACACTTGTTTAATTTGCAACGATCAGGCAAAAAGTCGCCTGCGCTGAACATACACATCTGTTTGGAGGGGCGATATCCCCGGGTATCGGCTCCTGATGCGGGAGGACGATTTGTTGGAATGTAATCGCAAGGCGAAGCGCTCGGTCGCGACTTTGGGGCTGGTTTCCCTCCTTGGGCTGGCTGCCCCGTCCCTGGCCAGTGTCTCCGAGGACGAGGCCGCGCGCCTGGACCAGGATTTGACCCCGGTGGGGGCAGAGCGGGCCGGCAATGGCTCGGGTACGATCCCCGCGTGGGATGGCGGGCTCGCCGAACCACCGGCGACTTACCGGGAAGGCGAGATCGAAGCCGATCCGTTTCCGGACGACAAGCCGTTGTTCGTGATCACGGCCGAGAATGCTGCTCTCTATGGTGACAAGCTAACGGCCGGACACCGGAAGCTGCTGGAGCAGTATGGTCCCGAATACGTCATGCCGGTCTATCAGACGCGCCGCACGGCCGCCTATCCGGAGCGTATCTATGAGCGGCTCAGGGATAACGCGAGGCACGCCGAGCTACTCGATAACGGCAATGGCGTTCGCTCCACCATCGCCACCAGCCCGTTCCCGATTCCCCAGAGCGGGCTTGAGGTCATCTGGAACCACATCCTGCGTTTTCGCGGTGAAGAAGTGTCCTTCCGCTCGGCATTCGCCACGCCGACGGTGGACGGATCCTTCAACCCGGTGCTGACGGAATACGATTACTACTTTGCCTACAGTGAGCCGGGTGTCTCGCTGTCCGACATCGACAACAAGATCTTCTACCTGAAGACCCGGATCATGTCGCCCTCCAGTCTGGCCGGCACGCTCAATCTGGTGCACGAAACCCTGGACCAGGTCCGCTCGCCGCGTCTGGCGTGGCGGTACCAGTCGGGTGAGCGACGTCTGAGACGTTCGCCGAACCTGGCCTATACCACCGACCTGCCGAATAGCTCGTCCCTGCGCACGGTGGACCAGAAGGACATGTACAACGGCGCGCCCAACCAGTACGACTGGAGGCTCAAGGGCAAGCGCGAGATCTATGTGCCTTACAACGCCTACAGGCTGCACCAGCCGTCGGCATCGGCGGATGACATCATCCAGCCGCGCCACATCAATCAGCAACTGACCCGCTACGAGTTGCACCGGGTCTGGGTCGTGGAAGCGACGCTGCGTACCGGGCTCGATCACGTCTACCACCGCCGGGTGTTCTACATCGACGAGGACAGCTGGCAGATTCTGACGACTGAGGAATACGACAGCGACGGAAACCTCTGGCGGGTGTCCGAGGCCCACAACATCAGTTACTACACGGTGCCGGTGTTCTGGACCACGCTGGAGCTGACCTACGATCTGAAATCGGAGCGGTACTACGTCGATGGTCTGGACGACGGCCAGAAGCCCTATGATTTCGAACCGGGCTTTCGCGGCAACGAGTTTTCCGCCTCCGCTGTCCGCCGTTCTGCGCGCCGCTGAAGGCCCTGGCGCGGCGTTACCCGTTCTTGACATGGAGCCACCATGCCGGCGAACGGGCGTCTGGTTCAGAGCCTTCAGCGACGCGCAGTCGATTAGCGAATGAACCGGACGGAACACTGATCACTGAACTCCGGGCAGGGCAGCCTTGCCCGGGGTTCGGTAGACCGCGTGTGTCGGCGTATACTGCGTGGCAGACACCGACATCAGCCTGGAGTGCACCCTCATGAGTTCGGCCCTCGAATCCCTCGACACCCTCATCGACGAATTTCGTCACGCCCTGGCCCAGGAAGACTGGGACACATTGAACCGAGTTAATGAAACGGTGCAGCCGGCCATCGAGTCGGCGGTGGCCGAGATCCATAGCCGCGGCGACGATCCGGAGGTGTTGCGGGAGCGCCTGGCGGACCTGCAGAAATTGATGGCCGATGCCTCGAAAAACGCCGGAGAATCAAGGGATCAGGCGGCCAGGGAGCTGCGCGGGATGAGCCAGAACCGGCAGGCTGTCCAGGCCTATGCCAACGTCAGGACGGGCGGTCGTCGTTCCTGATCTGGATACAAATATTGGCAAAAAATTGCGTCATTAAATTGACTCTAACCTTTCCGAAGTCTTAAATACGCGTCAGAAAACAGGCAAAGAAAAATTGCTTTCGTATAGGGCTGAAGTAGTCGCAGGTGTTCCCGTCCCTCCGTGCTGGCGCAGGGCGGCTCGGCAGTATGCGTTCGGCCCGGTATTTACCTGACGAGCCGGAGAACGACCCGCATGTCCACGGATACCAACCGCATTCTGGTCCTGATCAGCGATGAGGCGATTCGACACGATCTGTCGACCATTCTGGAGTTCATCGGTGAGGAATCGGATGAGGTGTCGCCAGCGTCTGCGGGCAGTCTGAAGCCGGAACAACTGGCCACCGCCAACGCCGCGATTCTCGACGCCGGTGAGGCGGACCTGGCGGCTTTGATGGAGCAGCTCGATTCGCTGGACAAGGGCTTGCCCGTGCTGATGGTGGGGGAACCGGACCTGTCCGGTCTGCCTGATGAAATAGCCGCCCGCGTCATAGCGCGTATGGAATGGCCGCTCAACTACACCAAGTTCGTTGACTCCCTCTACCGTGCCCAGGTTTTCCGGGACCAGTACGCCCGTTCCCGGGAACGCGGCCAGCAGCGCGGCATCCAGTTGTTCCGCAGCCTGGTTGGTACCAGCCGGACGGTCCAGCATGTGCGCCAGTTGATGGCCCAGGTGGCGGATAAAGAGGTGAGTGTGCTGATCACCGGCGAGTCCGGCACCGGCAAGGAAGTGGTGGCCCGCAACCTGCACTACCATTCCCCGCGCCGCGACAAGCCGTTCGTACCGGTCAACTGCGGCGCCATTCCCGCCGAGTTGCTGGAAAGCGAGCTGTTCGGCCATGAAAAAGGCGCGTTTACCGGTGCGATCACCGCCCGCGTGGGTCGTTTCGAAATGGCCGAAGGCGGCACCCTGTTCCTGGACGAAATCGGCGACATGCCCCTGAACATGCAGGTCAAGATCCTGCGCGTGCTGCAGGAAAAGACCTTCGAGCGGGTGGGCAGTAACCGCACCCAATCGGCGGACGTGCGCGTCATCGCCGCCACACATAAGAACCTGGAAGACATGATCGAGGGTGGCGATTTCCGCGAGGACCTCTACTACCGTCTGAACGTTTTCCCCATCGAGATGCCGGCCCTGCGGGAGCGGGTGGAAGACATCCCGTTGCTGGTGAACGAGCTGATCGCGCGCATGGAGAAGGAAAAACGCGGTTCCCTGCGCCTGAATTCCGCCGCCATCATGAGCCTGTGCCGGCACGACTGGCCGGGCAACGTGCGCGAGTTGGCCAACCTGGTGGAGCGCCTGGCGATCATGCATCCCTACGGCGTGATCGGTGTCCAGGAGCTGCCCAAGAAGTTCCGCTACATTGATGACCTGGACGAGAACCGCCCCGTCGACGATCCGGGTATGCCCAGCGGTGTGCCGGGGCTCGTGGGACTGGATGCGCCGGCCTTGCTGCCGGTCAACGGTATCGATCTGAAGGATTACCTGGGTAACCTGGAGAAGCAGCTGATCCAGCAGGCGCTGGACGAAGCTGGCGGAGTGGTCGCCCGAGCCGCCGAAAAGCTCCGCATCCGCCGCACCACGCTGGTGGAGAAAGTGCGCAAGTACGGCTTGCGCGAAGAGGCGTCCGAGAACGCCTGACGAGATACTGGCTCGGGCGCCGAGATCAGGCGTCCGGGCATGCTGTCAGGTTCCATCCATACGCTTCAGCCTCCCGTCAAAATCCCGTAGCCCACCTTTCGTGCCTTTCTGATTGACGACAAATATCCGTCAACGGCGCTCGCCGGAAAATCTTAACTTTCTGAAAGTTAATAAAAAATAAAACTTGGCACAGCAATCGCTTGGATGCTCCCAACGTAAAAATCCAGACGGGCCGAAAGGGAAACCTGAGCCCGCGTCCGGGAGGTCTGGCATGAGCCAAGTGCAGTTTTCCAGTCAGTCAGCGGCATCGGCCCGTGGGGCGAATGCCGCCGCCGATGCCAACGAGAAGGTGACGGCCCTGTTCCCGCCCTCCGCCGAAGAGGCGGCCGTGGACTCGGCACTGGACCTGTTCAACCAGATGTCGCGCCAGATTACCGACTCCTATCGCACCCTGGAGTCCCGGGTGAATCAGCTGTCCGGCGAACTGTCGGCGGAAACCCGGCAGCGGCAGCAGGAACTGGAAGAGAAGGAGCGTCTGGCGGACCGTTTGTCCACGCTGCTCTCGGTCATGCCTGCCGGTGTGGTCGTCCTCGACAGCAAGGGGGTTGTCAGCCAGTGCAATCCGGCGGCGGTGGAACTGTTGGGCGAACCTCTTGAGGGCGAAGCCTGGCTCGACGTCATTCGCCGCTGCTTCGCGCCGCGTCGGGACGACGGTCACGAGGTGTCCCTGCGCGACGGTCGCCGGGTCAGCATCGAGATCCGTTCCATGGAGAACGAGCCCGGCCAGCTGATCCTGCTCAACGACCTCACCGAAACCCGTCGCCTCCAGGCCCAGCTGTCCCACGCACAGCGCCTCTCGGCCATGGGCAAGATGGTGGCCTCCCTGGCGCATCAGATTCGTACGCCGCTGTCGGCCGCGATCCTCTACGGGGGGCACCTGGCCCAGCCGGACCTGGAGCCGGAGCTGCGCCAACGCTGCGCCGACCGCCTGAACTCGCGCCTGACCCACCTGGAACAGCAGGTTCGGGACATGCTGATTTTCGCCCGCGGCGAGACCCGTCTCGCCGAGCACCTGACACTGGCGGCCCTGTCCGACAACCTGCAGTCGGCCGCTGAAGGCATCGCGCTTAAACCGGGTATTAGCCTCGACTGGGATCTGGATGCGACCAGCGGCGCGGTGCATTGCAACCGCGATGCGCTGGTCGGAGCCTGCATGAACCTGGTCAACAACAGCCTGGAAGCCGGCGCCACCCAGGTGACCGTGGGCCTGCAGGTGGTGAGCGGTGAGGTGGAAATCGCCGTACAGGACAACGGTCCCGGCTTTGCGCCGGAGCAGCGCGACCAGTTGCTGGAGGCCTTCTACACCACCAAGTCCCAGGGCACTGGTCTGGGACTGGCCGTGGTGCAGGCGGTCGTGAAGGCCCATGGCGGCCGTTTTGATCTGGCCGCGCCGGCAGTCGGCGGCGCCCGGGCAACACTGACCCTGCCGTTGGCGGCGAACAGCAACGCGTGACGTTCTAACCCGCGTTTGACCAGCACGATTGAGAAGAATTCAGAAGGAAGGCGGAGGCACTCATGGCCAAATCAACCGTTCTGATCGTCGAGGACGACCTGGACCTGCGCGAGGCGCTGGTCACCACCCTGGAATTGGCGAAGTTCAAGGTGCGTGAGGCGGACTCCGCTGAGCAGGCCATGCAGCGACTGGCGGACGGTCCGGTGGACATTGTTGTCAGCGACGTCAACATGCCCGGCAAATCCGGTCACGAGTTGCTGGCGGATGTGCAGCGGTTGTATCCCGGTCTGCCGATGATGCTGATTACGGCCTACGGCCAGATCAACGACGCCGTGGCCGCGATGCAGGCCGGTGCGACCGATTACATGGTCAAGCCGTTCGAGCCGCAGGTGTTGGTGGAGGCGGTTGGCCGCGTGGTTGGCGGTGACGGCCGCAGTCGCAAGGACGAGCCTGTGGCCGAGGATCCGGTCAGCCAGCGCATGTTCCAGCTGGCGCGCAAGGTGGCCGCATCCGACTCCACGGTGATGATTTCCGGCGAAAGCGGCACCGGCAAGGAAGTGCTGGCGCGCTACATCCATCAGCACTCCGCCCGCGCCGATCAGCCGTTCGTGGCGATCAACTGCGCCGCCATCCCCGAGAACATGCTGGAGGCGATCCTGTTCGGCCACGAGAAGGGCGCCTTTACCGGTGCCCACGCGGCCGCGCCGGGCAAGTTCGAGCAGGCCAACGGCGGCACCATCCTGCTGGACGAGATTTCGGAAATGGACCTGGGGCTGCAGTCCAAGCTGCTGCGGGTCCTGCAGGAACGCGAAGTGGAGCGGGTCGGCGGGCGCAAGCCGGTCCGGCTGGATGTTCGCGTGCTGGCCACCACCAACCGCAACCTGGCGGAATACGTGCGCGAAGGCAACTTCCGTGAGGACCTGTACTACCGGCTGAGCGTTTTTCCCATGCAGTGGCAGCCTCTGCGCGAGCGCCCGCGGGACATCATGCCGCTGGCCCGATACCTCCTGAAGAGCCACAGTCGCAAGATGAAGCTCAACGGTATCGGTTTCAGTGCTGACGCTGAGCAGGCTCTGCGCAACCACAGCTGGCCGGGCAACGTCCGTGAGCTGGACAACGCCATCCAGCGTGCCCTGGTGTTGCTGCAGGGGCAGGAAATCGTCGCCGACGACCTGTGCCTGGACATGGGGATCACCGGCCTGGCGCCCCAGCAGCCGGCTGTTCAGCCGGCGCCGGAACCGGTCACAGCCAGCGAGACTGAAGCGGAAGCCGCGACCGGACCGGAAGAGGCCGACGACAGCGCCTCCCTGGGCCGCGATCTGAAGCAGCGCGAGTTCCGCATCATTATCGATACCCTGCGCCGGGAGCGAGGGCGTCGTAACCGGGCGGCCGAGCAACTGGGCATCAGCCCGCGCACCCTGCGCTACAAACTGGCCCAGATGCGCGACTACGGCATCGACCTGGACGCGGAGCTGGCTACCGCCTGACCCGCAGTACGTTGTATTCCTTCGTTAACTCCTTCATGCGGCGCCTGTTCTGGCGCCGCTTTTTTTTGGTCTATTGCCTCATTGAGGCCCGAAGCAGCAGTCCCTGGCGATGAGCCCGGATCTCTCCGGGATGCAGCCTGAGGGTCTTGCCGCGCGCTTATCGCTCCGGGCCGTGTCCGTGTTGGCTGGAGTGATGGTGGACCGAAGGGTGCCAAAAGTTTGTCGTCAAGGCTGGGCGGTATTCTTAAAGTTTACTTAATGGCTTGTAATGAAAGGGAATTAAGAAAGTGGCTTAGTGTTTGCTTCAGTGGTTGGGTAATTGAATCATACTCGGTAGGTGCTCAACGGCATGACCGGGAGCCCGTCCTGAGGGGGAGACATGGTACAGCGCGCCGACATCAACAACGTACTCTCTGAAATTCGCAACATGCGTTCTCAGATGATGCAGAACCAGCAGGTGGAACAGGAGAACCGTCTCAAGGGTTCCCTGGACAGCATCGGCAAGCCCAACGGCGTTCGCGAGACCCAGGAAACGCCGGGCTTCGGCGACATGCTGAAACAGGCGGTGGATCAGGTGAACGATCTGCAGTCGGAATCCGGGGCGCTGAGAACGGCCTACGAGCAGGGTGACCCCAATGTCGACATCGCCCGGGTGATGATTGCCTCCCAGAAAGCTTCGGTGTCGTTCGAGGCGCTGACGCAGGTGCGTAACCGCGTCGTGCAGGCCTATGAAGACATCAAGAACATGCCGGTCTGATAGCGGAGCATAAGAATGGCCAGCGTACCCGCTGAAGCAACATCCAGTAACGCCCCAGCCACCACCGAGGGCGGTGACGAAGGTCGCAGCGATCTGCTGTTCGGTTTCAACCGGCTGACCCTGCTGCGCCAGATCGGCCTGATGGTCGGGCTCGCCGCCAGCGTCGCGCTGGGCGTGGCGGTGGTGCTCTGGGCCCAGGAGCCCAACTACCAGCCGGTACTGGGCGACCTGTCCAGCTACAACACCCAGGAAGTCACCGGCATCCTCGATCAGGCGGGTATCGAGTACCACATGGAACCGCGTTCGGGCGCGCTGCTGGTGGCGGCGGACGACGTCTACAACGCTCGCCTGAAACTGGCGGCCGCTGGCGTCACCGATGAGCAGACCGTGGGCTACGAGCTGCTCGACCAGGAGCGTGGCCTGGGTACGTCCCAGTTCATGGAAAACATCAGCTACCGGCGTGGGCTGGAAGGCGAACTGGCGCGCACCATCTCCAGCATGAAAAGCATTCACGCCGCGCGCGTGCATCTGGCCATTCCCAAGCGCTCGGTATTCGTGCGCGACGCCCGCGAGCCATCCGCCTCGGTGTTCCTCGATGTCTTCGGCGGGCGTCGTCCGTCCGAAGAGCAGATTTCCGCGATTGTGAACCTGGTGGCCGGCAGCGTGCCGGAAATGACCCGCGAGCAGGTCACCGTGGTGGACCAGAACGGCAACCTGCTGACCAACGGCGATGAGAAAAGCGGCGCCCAGCAGATGCAGGACCAGTACGAGTACGGCGAGCGCATCGAAGACAAGCTGAACAAGCGTGTGGCGAGTATTGTTTCGCCGATCGTGGGTGACGGTCGCTTCCGCGCGGAGGTGTCGGCCGACCTGGATTTCTCCGCGGTCGAGAAGGCGCAGGAGCTGTACAATCCCGAACAGCGGGCGATCCGCTCCGAGCGCGAAATGAGCGAACGCCGCGTGGCGGGCAGCGAAGGCGGCATCCCGGGTGCGCTGAGTAACCAGCCGCCGGGCGAGGCCACGGCGCCGGAAGTCGCCGCCAACGTCCAGGAACAGGGAAACGCCGACGGCGAAGGTGACGAAAACCAGCAGCCCGCGACGCCTTTCAACGTGCGCAGCGAGTCTACCCGCAACTACGAAATGGATCGCTCGGTCAGCTACATTCGTCAGGAGCAGGGCAAGATCCAGCGTCTCACGGTGGCCGTGGCGGTGGACGACCAGCGCATCGTGGATCCGCAGACCGGCGAAGTCAGCTTCCAGCCCTGGACCGAGCAGGAGCTGCAGCGCCTGACCTTGCTGATCCGCGACGCCGTGGGCTATTCAGCCGCCCGTGGCGACAGTGTTACGGTAATGAATACGGCCTTCGCGCCGGAACAGCAGGTGGCGTTCGAGGAACCGGGTTTCTGGGAACAGCCCTGGTTCTGGGACCTGATGAAGCAGGTTCTGGCCGGCCTGGTGGTACTGATCCTGGTACTGGGCCTGTTGCGCCCGACGCTCAAGAGTCTGTCTGGCGGCGGTCGCCAGGAGCGTGACCGGGAGCTGTCCGGCGGTGACGATTACGATGGCCTGCAAGGCATCGAGGGTGGAGACGCCCTGCGCGGTGCCATGGAACACAGTGACGACCTGCTTTTGCCGGGTGCCACAGACAGCTATGATAAGCAGCTCAATGCGCTCAAGGGCGTGATCGCCGAAGATCCAGCCCGTGTGGCCCAGGTCATGCGGCAGTGGGTAAACGTGGATGACTGACGAAAACGCACAGCCGAACCAGGCGGAACAGAGAAAGCCGCAGCGCAAGATCCCGCGGGTCGAGCAGGCTGCGATTCTGCTGATGTCCCTGGGCGAGGCGGACGCCGCCCAGATCCTCAAGCACATGGGCCCCAAAGAGGTCCAGCGTGTGGGCGTGGCCATGGCTCAGATGAAGGACGTGAGCCGCGAAGACGTCAAGTTCGTGCTCGATCAGTTTGTCGACGCCGTTGGCGCCCAGACCGGGCTCGGTGTCGGCAACGACGACTACATCCGCGCCATGCTCACCCAGGCGCTGGGGGACGACAAGGCCTCCAGCCTGATCGATCGTATCCTGATCGGTGGTAACACCACGGGCCTGGACACCCTCAAGTGGATGGAGCCCCGTGCGGTGGCGGATATCATCCGCTACGAACACCCCCAGATCCAGGCGATCGTCGTGTCCTACCTCGACCCGGATCAGGCCGCCGAGATTCTGGCGACCCTCGACAACAAGGTCCGCCTGGACGTGATGATGCGGGTGGCCTCGCTGGAAAGCATCCAGCCCCAGGCCCTGCAGGAGCTCAACGACATCCTCGAGAAACAGTTCTCGGGCGGTTCGGCGGCCCAGACCAGTCGTATCGGCGGGGTCAAGCGGGCGGCCGATATCATGAACTTCATGGATCGCAGTGTGGAAGGCGGCCTGATGGATTCCATCAAGGACATGGATCCGGATCTGGCCTCCACCATCGAGGACCTGATGTTCGTGTTCGACAACCTCAAGGACATCGACGACCGGGGCATTCAGGCGCTGCTGCGCGAAGTGTCGTCCGAAGTCCTGGTGGTCGCGCTCAAGGGCGCCGACGACGAGGTCAAGGACAAGATCTTCAAGAATATGTCCAAGCGCGCCTCCGAGCTGCTGGCGGACGACCTGGAGGCCAAGGGGCCGGTCCGTGTCAGCGAAGTCGAGACGGCGCAGAAGGACATCATCACCATTGCCCGGCGTATGGCCGAGGCCGGTGAGATCACCCTTGGCGGTTCCGGCGAAGAAATGATGTGATGAAAGACAAGGGCCACCGCGACCGCATTCCCTCCGAGGAACTCACTGCCTACGAACGCTGGGAGTTGCCGCTGCTCGATAAGAACGGCAACACCGTCGCCCATTCCCGGGAAGAAGAGCAGGACGTCAAACCCTTGACGGCCTCCGATCTTGAGGCGATCCGCAATGAAGCCTGGGAAGACGGTCGCCGGGAAGGCGCCGAAAACGGCCATGCGGAAGGGCTGGAAAGCGGCCGCGAAGCCGGACACAGGGAAGGGCTTCAACAGGGGCTGGAAGAAGGTCGCGAGCAGGGCCGGCAGGAGGCGCTGGAACAGACCCGCGAGGAGGTCAGCCAGAAGCTGTCGCAGCTGGAATCGATCATGGCCGAGCTGACCGATCCCATCCGCCGCCACGAAGACGAGCTGGAAACGGCGCTGTTCAACCTCAGTACGGTGTTGGCCCGGGCCGTGGTCTATCGCGAGCTGAAAACCGATTCCTCGCAGATCCGTAACGTGGTGCAGGAAGCCATGGCCAGCCTGCCATCAACCACCGACAACGTGCGCATCCGCGTCAATCCAGCGGATCTGGAGTGGGTGCGCGAAGTGGCGAATCGTCTGGAGGCGGAAGCCAGCCTGATCGAGGACGCCGCCATCCTGCCCGGCGGTTGCAAGGTGGAGACCCGTCACAGCCTGGTGGACTTCACCGTTGAGAAGCGATTCCAGAAAGCCGTGCAGCGCATGCTGGATCAGCAGCTGGACAGCGACGAGCCGGGCGACAGCGTCGAACTGGACGCCATGATGGGCGATCTCACCGATTTCCACCGCGATGTGCTGGAAACCCGTTCGCCCGACGAGGATTCCGGTGAATCCGGTGCCGCCGACCCCGGGCCATCGTCCGGGCCCGCGCCCGATCACCCACGCGACCCCGATGTCCCCCGCGAAGACGGAGATCCGGATGAGCCAGCTGGCTGACCGACTCAACCGCCTGCAGGATTATCTGCCGCCGCGCATCGAACCGGAGCTGTCCGGCCGCCTGACGCGCATGGTGGGCCTGACTCTGGAATGTGTTGGATGCCCCATGGTTGTGGGCGACCGTTGCCTGATCGAAGGGCAGGGGGCCAGCGTCGAAGCTGAAGTGGTGGGGTTTGAGGACGACAAGGTCTACCTGATGCCGCTCACCGCCATCGACGGCCTGCGCCCGGGCGCCCGGGTGGTGCCCCTGTCATCCGCCAGCCGCGTGGCGGTGGGACCGGAGCTGCTGGGGCGCGTGATCAACGGCTCCGGCACGCCGCTGGACGGTCACGGTCCGCTGCGGGCCGAGGCCCAGGTGGGGCTGGCGGGCGACATCATCAACCCGCTGCACCGGGCGCCCGTGCGCCAGAGCATGGACGTGGGCATCCGCGCCATCAATTCTCTGCTCACCGTCGGCCAGGGCCAGCGTCTGGGCCTGTTTGCCGGCAGTGGCGTGGGCAAGAGCATGCTGCTGGGGATGATGACCCGCTTTACCGACGCCGACATCACCATCGTCGGCCTGATCGGCGAGCGGGGCCGCGAGGTCAAGGAGTTCATCGAGGACATCCTTGGCGAGGAAGGCCTGGCCCGCTCGGTGGTCGTCGCGTCTCCCGCGGACGATTCCCCGCTGATGCGCCTGCGCGCCGCCATGCTGACCACCCGCATCGCCGAGTATTTCCGCGACAAGGGCAAGCGCGTGTTGCTGTTGATGGATTCCCTGACCCGCTACGCCCAGGCCCAGCGGGAAATCGCCCTGGCCGTCGGGGAACCGCCCGCGACCAAGGGGTACCCGCCGTCGGTGTTCGCCAAGCTGCCGCAGCTGGTGGAGCGCACGGGCAACGGTAAGCCCGGCGGCGGCTCCATCACCGCGTTCTACACCGTCCTGACCGAGGGCGATGATCAACAGGACCCCATCGCCGATTCGGCGCGGGCCATCCTCGACGGTCACATCGTCCTGTCCCGCAGCCTGGCGGAAGAAGGGCACTACCCCGCTATCGACGTGGAAGCCTCCGTCAGCCGGGTGATGCCGCAGGTGGCGAGCACTGAGCACTTCCGCAAGGCCCAGGAATTCAAGCAGGTCTTCGCGCGCTACCAGCAGGCGCGGGACCTGATCAGCGTCGGTGCCTACGTCAAGGGCTCCGACCCGGAAACCGACTACGCCATTGAACGCATCGACGCCATGCGCGGTTTCCTGCAGCAGAGCCTGAAGGAGAGCGCGCCCTACGACGCCAGCGTTGAACGGCTGATGGACGTGCTGCCGGATCGACCGGCCAGGCCGGACGCCGCAAAAGGTGACGCATGAAGCCAAAGTCGCAGCGACTGGAAGTGGTTTTGGCGCTCGAGCAACGGCGCGAGGACGAAGCCCTCGAGGCCATGAACCGGGCGCGGGAGCAATGGCGGCAACAGGAGCACCAGTTGGGTGAGCTGAAACGCTATCAGGCCGACTATCGGGAGCAGATGCGCCAGGGTCAGCAGGGCACGGTCTCGGTGGCCCGGTTACAGGGTTGGCAGGCGTTCATTGGCCAGCTTGACCAGGCCATCCAGGGGCAGGAGCAGCAGGCACGCCGTTCGGCGGAGGTTTTCGAACAGGCGCGTGAGCAGTGGCGCCAGGCCTACGAGCGCAAGAAGGGCATGGCCAAGCACATTGATGCCTGCCGGGCCGAGGAGCAGCGCGCCCGGGACCTGCGCGAGCAGAAACAGGCGGACGAAGCGGCCAACCGGATTCACGCGCGCAGGCGCTTCTGAGCAGCCTTGGGCGCGGCGGCAGTCAAAAATTCTGAATGCAATTCGCTGAGTTTTGGCTATCCTCAATCCCGTGGAAACATCAAAAAAATACAATGGACGAATGTAACGCTGGCCGGAAAACGGATCGGCGGCATTGTCCCTCGGCGTGACGGAACGACCCGGGAAAACAGACCTGCTGGCTGAAAATGGACGGAGGACACCGCATGGCAATACATACGCGGCGCAGCGATGATGGCCGCACCCTGGTGATCAGCATTGATGGTCGCTTTGACTTCAGCTCCCATCAGAGCTTTCGCGACGCCTACGAGCGCAGCGACCAGGACGTCAGCGACTACGTCATCGACATGTCCGACACCACCTACCTGGACAGTTCCGCCCTGGGCATGCTGCTCCTCTTGCGCGATTACGCCGGTGGCGACGCCGGTCGCGTTCGAATCGAAAACTGCAACAGCGACGTGCGGCGCATTCTCAGCATCTCGAATTTCGAGCAGCTGTTTTCCATCAACTAGTGCCGGGGCCGCGCCGGGTCGAAGCCGGTCCGCGGGCGATGCATACACCGTCCCGCTCCGCGCAACGCCGGCCGGGCGCCTGTCCACGGGATGCAGCAACAGAGGCAGACCCCATTGGAAAAGGCGGTTGCTGAAAAGGCGATGGAAAGCCAGTCGCTCCGGATCCTGATTGCGGACGACAGCGAAACCGACCGAATGATCCTCAGCACCATGGTGCGACGCCTGGGGCATGAGGTGATGACGGTCGCTGACGGGATGGAGGCGGTCGAGGCGTTTCGCACCTTCGAGCCTCAGATCGTCCTGCTGGACGTGATGATGCCGCGCATGGATGGCATGGAGGCGACCCGCCACATCAAGAGCCTGGCCGGCGAGGCCCTGGTGCCGATTATCTTTCTGACCTCCCTGTCCGACGCCGACGCCCTGGCGCGCTGCCTGGAAGCCGGCGGCGACGATTTCCTGTCCAAGCCCTACAACCGCATCATCATCGAAGCCAAGATCAACGCCTTCAACCGTATGCGGGTGATGCACAACACTCTGACCCAGCAACGCGACCTGATCCGCGCCCGCAACGAGCAGTTGATCAAGGAGCAGAACATCGCCCGGCGGGTTTTTGACAACGTCGCCCACACCGGCTGCCTGGACGCACCCAACATCCGTTACCACGCGTCGCCCATGTCCGTGTTCAACGGCGACATCCTGTTCGCCTGTCCGCGGCCGTCCGGTGGCATGAACGTGTTGATCGGCGACTTCACCGGGCATGGGCTGCCGGCGGCCATCGGCGCCATGCCCGTGGCCGAGATCTTCTACGGCATGACCAGCAAGGGCTTTGCCTGCGGTGACATCCTGCGGGAAATCAACCAGAAACTCTGGCGCATCCTGCCCACGGACATGTTCTGCTGCGCCGCGTTCATCGAGCTGGATGCCCACCTGGGTAACCTGACCATCTGGAACGGCGGTCTGCCTTGCGGCTTCCTGTTGCGGGGCGGGCGCACGGTGGAGCGTCTGCCGTCCAGTCATCTGCCGTTGGGGGTGGTGGCCGCCGAGCGCTTCAGCACCGAGGTCAGCCGGCTCAAGGTGGAAGTCGACGACACCATCTTCTTCACCACCGACGGCGTGCCCGAGTCGACCAACGGCGCCGGCGAGATGTTCGGCGAGGATCGCCTGCGCCAGGTGGTGGAACAGACGCCTCTGGAGACGCCGGTGTTGCAGACGGTGTTATCCGCCATCGGCGAGTTCACCGGCAGCGAGGCCGCGCCGGACGACCTGACCCTGGTATCGGTGGACGTCATCGAGGCCAGCCTCCTGGAGGAATTGCCGCTGCGGGTGACCCAGTCGGCCCTGAGCGGCCCGTCCAACTGGTCCTGCGAATATCGGGTCTGCGGGGACACCATGGCCCAGTTCAACCCGCTGCCCCTGCTGCTGCACATCTGCATGGAAGTGCCGGGCCTGAGGCGGCGCGGTGGCGAGGTATACACGATACTGGCGGAGCTCTACACCAATGCGTTGGAGCATGGCGTGCTGCAGTTGCCGTCGAGCTGGAAGAGCTCGCCGGAAGGTTTTGGCCGCTATTACGCTGAGCGGGCCCGCCGGCTGAAGACCGTGGTGGACGATGCCATCAGTTTCCGGTTATCCCATCGGATCGGCCGTAACGGCGGCCAGTTGACGGTGGTGTGCCAGGATAGCGGCGACGGCTTCAACTATAATGAGGGAAAACTGTCGACACTCGACCAGAAAGGCTATGCGGGCCGGGGGTTGGCCCTGCTGCGGGAACTCTGCGACTCGCTGACGCACCGGGGCAGCGGTAACGAGGTGGAAGCGATTTACAGCTGGACCTTTGACCCGGACGACCATGACTGACATCACAGGTTGATATCCACAAGGCTTCCGGGCACGGTATGCCCGAATTGGAGCCCGCGCGACGGCACGTCCACCGGCCCTGCCGCAGGCAGGAGGCGAAACCAGCCTGGCGGCGGGCGGTCGCAGTGCAAGGAGACGATCATGAACGACAAGCCGCATCTGGACGATGAAGCGCTTGCAGAGCTACGCGAAGTCATGGAAAGCGAGTTCGACGTGCTGATAACGACCTACCTGAACGACTCCCGCGAGCGCCTCGACACGCTGCGCTCGGCCCTGGGCAGTCGCAATACCGATGCCTTTACCAAGTCCGCGCACAGCTTCAAGGGCAGCTGCATCAACATTGGCGCTCCCCGGCTGGGAGCCCTGTGTGGCGATGCGGAGCTGGCCGGCAAGGAAGGACGACTGGATGCCGCGGCCGATGTGTTGACCGACATCGAGGACGAATTCTCGGTGGTCCGCGGTCTGCTGGAAAATACGCTGGCCCGCTGATTCAGGGAGCCCCGGGCGCAAACGGGGCCCGGCCGTCCTTTCCAGGAGGGGGCTTTACAGGGGCGCCCTTTCCAGGAAGGTCCTTTCCGGGGCGGCGCCTGGGCGATTGGCATCCTTGTTGCTGAGCTTCCTCCAAACCGTTTGATTTGTGCCAAAGCGGCAAGGGGTTGCCATGTCTGGATTGGTGTTGACACCCGTTTCGTCCACGTCCGGAAATTCGACTGAAAGCGTGAAGAATAATGCGGCTTCGGAGTCTTCCACCGAAGCCTTCAACGAGGTATCGGCGCGCGAGCAGTCGCGTCTTGAGGCTCGCGAGCAGCGGCAGCAACGTGCCGAACAGCGGGCCGAGGACCAGCGCCGCGCCGATCAGCGCCTGGAGGAAAAACAGGCGGAGGAACGGCGGCTGTCGGACCAGCGTGCGGAGGATCGCCAGCGCGCTGACCAGCAGGCGGAACGCCAAACCGAGAAGTCACGCGCTGAAGACGCTCGAGCTGAAGACCGCCGCAGCGCCGAACGCAGCGACAGGGCCGATAAAGCCCGCGACGATGAGGCGCTGACCGCGGATCGTTCCGACCGTGGGCGTGATGCCGATTCCGACAAGGCCCGGACGGCCGAACAGGTGAGTGACGAAAGCCGGCAGGAGAGCGACGACGATACCGAAATCACCGACAAGGCCAGTCTGCCCTTCCTGTTCAGTACGCCCACCGATGCCACGGCCCTGAAGGGCGCGCCGAGTGCCGCCACCGCGGTCCAGGGCTCGGCTGCCATCGGCGGCCAGCCGGGCACCCCCAAGCTGAGCCAGCTTCTGGACAAGGCGCTGGCGGCGGGCCAGGGAGCTTCTGACGCGGGAGCGCTCAAGGAAGGTCTGACCACAACGGCGAAGGGCGATCAGGCCGGCATCCTGCTGGGCAAGGCCGCGACCCCCGACGGCAAGGCGATTGATTTTTCCAGTCAACTGGCCCGTCTGCAGGGGGACAGCCAGTCCGGCAACCTGCAGAATAATGCCACCAGCCTGCAGCGCGGTCTGGAAGGGCGAGACGCCATGGCCGGACTGAAGAGCTATTCCACCAGCGTGGACCTGCCGGTGCAGCATGCCGAGTGGGGTGAGAAGGTCGCCGGCAAACTGGCGTGGTTGACCAGCCAGCGCATGTCCGCCGCCGAGATTCACATCACGCCGCCCGACCTGGGCCCGCTGGAGGTTCGCGTCCAGGTCCAGCAAGACCAGGCCCATGTCACCGTGCACGCCACCCATTCGGCGGTTCGTGACCAGCTCGAACTCAACGGCCATCGCCTGCGTGATATGCTGCAGGAGAACGGGCTGAACCTGGACCGGTTCGAGGTCTCGGCGGAGACACCGGACCAGCAGGGCGGGCAGCAGCAACTGGCCGGTGATGGCAGCGGAAGCGAATCCGGTGGATCCGGGCTTGCGTCCAGTGTTGAGGGGGAAGATGGCGAGCAGACCCTGGCCGGCGGCAGCCTCGATCTGAGCTGGCGTGGTGAGGTGGATCTGTACGCCTAGCCGGTGGTTCCACCAGGCTACGGTTTATGTCTTTCGACCCAGACGCTAAACTTCTGTTTTGTTTATGATATGGCGGCATTCCGGGAAAGGTTGGCTCACTTATTGCTGAAACCTCCGGGTAGCGGGTCGAAACGACAATAAACTGACTGTTGGACATCTATGGCGGAAAATGCGGAAAAGCCGGGCGGCAAGGGCAAACTGAAACTGATCATCCTGCTGGTTGTGGTGATCCTGCTGGCGGTGGGCCTGTCCGTCGCCGGCACCCTCTGGTTCCTGAAATCGGGTGACGACGGCGCCGAGGCGGACGCCGATAGCGAGGCGGAAACCGCCGAAGTGTTCGAGCCCAGCCACTACTATTCCATGAGCAAACCCTTTATCGTCACGCTTGCCAGCGAGGGCCGACAGCGCTACATGCAGATTTTCGTGGCCCTGCAGAGCCGCGACCAGGCCGCACTCGATGCCGCGCAAACGCATATGCCGCTGATTCGCAGCCGTCTGCTGACCCTGTTCGGGGCCCAGGATTTCCAGGCGATGCAAACGCCCGAGGGCAAGGAGGCGTTGCTGCAGAAAGGGGTGGAGACCGTCAATCAGGTCCTGGAGCAGGAAGGCGCTGAACCGGTTGACCACATCCTGTTCGAGAATTTTGTGCTGCAATAGTCGTCAGCCCGTTTGATCACAACAGACAGATCGAACCCGTGAGGTCGGATTAAAGGTATGCAGGACTTACTGTCACAAGACGAAATCGACGCGCTCCTGCACGGCGTTGACGATGGTGACATCGACACCTACGACGAGACGGACGACACCGGGGTCAAGTCCTACGACCTCTCCAGTCAGGACCGTATCGTCCGTGGGCGCATGCCCACCCTGGAGATGATCAACGAGCGTTTTGCCCGCTACACCCGGATCAGTCTCTTCAACCTGCTGCGCCGCAACGCCGACGTCTCCACCGGTGGTGTCCAGATCATGAAGTTTGGTGAGTACATACACACGCTGTACGTCCCCACCAGTCTCAACCTGGTCAAGATGCGGCCGCTGCGTGGCACCGGGCTGTTCATCCTCGATGCAAAGCTGGTGTTCAAGCTGGTGGATAATTTCTTCGGCGGGGAAGGGCGCCACGCCAAGATCGAGGGGCGTGAATTTACCCCCACCGAGACCCGCATCGTACAGATGATGCTGGACATGGTGTTCAAGGACATGCGCGAAGCCTGGAACGCCGTGCTCAAGATCGACTACGAGTACCTCAGTTCCGAGGTCAATCCGGCTATGGCCAACATTGTCAGCCCCAGCGAAGTGGTGGTGGTCAGCACCTTCCACATCGAACTGGACGGCGGCGGTGGCGAGCTGCACATGGCGCTGCCGTACTCGATGATCGAGCCCATCCGCGACGTGCTGGATGCCGGCGTCCAGAGCGACATCGACGAAGTCGACGAACGCTGGGTGAATGCCCTGCAGGAAGACATCAAGGCGGTCAACGTGCCGGTCAACGCCACCGTTTGCCGGCGCCGGCTGAGCCTGCGTGATATCGCCAAACTCAAGGCCGGGGACGTGATTCCGGTGGAGCTGGAAAACGATCTGACGGTGACCGCCAATGGCATTCCCATCTATAAGGCCCAGCTCGGGACCCGGGACGGCAACCTGGCACTGCGCGTGACCGATCGCACGGCACGACCCAAAGTGAAGAAACAATTGAAGGTGAACAGGCATGGCTGACGACGATCAGAAAAAAGACCCGCAGGAGATGAGCGAAGACGAAAAGCTCGCCGCCGAATGGGAGGCTGCCATGTCCGAGTCCGGTGATGACGCTGGCGAGGACCAGGACGGTGACCGTGACGACGAGTGGGCAGCGGCCATGGCCGAGGCGGGCGAGGGCGAATCCGAGACCGCCGACGATGTGAAGGCGGCGCCCATGGAAGAGTTCGGCATGGACGGTGGCGTCCAGCAGGGCGACGGCCTGGCGCCGGACCTCGACGTGATCCTCGACATCCCGGTGACCATCTCCATGGAAGTCGGCAACACCCAGATTCCCATTCGCAACCTGCTGCAACTCAACCAGGGCTCGGTCATTGAGCTGGACCGTCTGGCCGGCGAGCCGCTGGACGTACTGGTCAATGGCACCCTGATCGCCCATGGCGAGGTGGTTATGGTGAACGAGAAGTTCGGCATTCGGCTGACCGATGTGATTAGCCCGGGCGAACGCATCAAGCGGCTCTCCAAGTAGCCTGTATTTCCGGAACCCGGCCGCCGTCGGGGTTCCGTCGAGGTGGAGGAAAGACCTTGCAACGTATCCTGTTCAGCGGATGGTGCCTGCTGGCCAGCCCGGTCCTCTGGGCCCAGAGCCAGCCCGCCGCTGAGGCCGCCACCAGCAACGGCCCGGACAGCCTTGGCTCGCTGCTGACGCTGGCGCTCGGCCTGCTGGCGGTGATTGCACTGATCTTCGGCTGCGCCTGGCTGGTCAAACGCATGAACGGCCTGTCCGGCATGAACAGCCAGGCCATCAAGATCGTCAGCGTCATGTCCGTCGGCGCGCGCGAGCGCATCGTCCTGATTGAAGTGGGCGGCACCCAGATTCTCGTCGGCATCACGGCCAACACCATTCGCACCCTGCATGTTTTCGATGAGCCGGTGGTGGACGGCAAGGCGGGCAACGACAGCGAGTTTGCCAAGCGCCTGCAGGCCATGATCGGTCGCAACTGGAGCGGGCCGTCGTCCACCTCCCGTCGCGACGGCGGAGGTGACGCGTGACGCGCCTGTCCGGCTGGCTGGCGTTACTGATCCGGGCCCTGCCGCTGCTGTTGCTGGCGTGGCCGGCGCATGCCGACCTGCCGGGCATCCCGGCCGTCACCGTGACGCCGTCCGAGGACGGCGGCGGCGAGGAGTACTCGGTCACGCTGCAGGTCCTGGCGCTGATGACGGCGCTGACGTTCCTGCCCGCCATGCTGATGATGATGACGTCCTTCACCCGCATCATCATCGTTTTCGCCATCCTGCGGCAGGCTCTGGGCCTGCAATCGACACCATCCAACCAGATCCTGATCGGCCTGACCCTGTTTCTGACCATCTTCATCATGCGCCCGGTACTCGAACAGGTGAACGAAGACGCGCTGCAGCCCTACATGGCGGAGGAGATTGCGCCGCTGGAGGCGGTTCAGCGGGCGTCCCAGCCGTTCCGTGAGTTCATGCTGGCGCAGACCCGGGAAGACGATCTGGGGCTGTTCATGCGCATCGCCGACGAGCAGGCCGCGACGCCCCAGGACGTGTCCTTCTGGGTGTTGATGCCGGCGTTCGTGACCAGCGAACTGAAAACCGCGTTCCAGATCGGCTTCATCCTGTTCATCCCGTTCCTGATCATCGACATGGTAGTGGCCAGCGTGCTGATGGCCATGGGGATGATGATGCTGTCGCCGATCATCATTTCGTTGCCGTTCAAGATCATGCTGTTCGTGCTGGTGGACGGCTGGGCCCTGATCATGGGCACCCTGGCATCGAGTTTCGGGATATAGGGGAGGTCGTTCATGACGCCGGAAACCGTCATCGACATCATGCGTGAAGCCCTCTGGATGATCGTGCTGTTGTCCGCCATGATCATCGGGCCCGGCCTGGTGGTGGGGCTGATTGTCAGTACCTTCCAGGCGGCGACCCAGATCAACGAACAGACCTTGAGCTTCCTGCCGCGACTGCTGGTCACGCTGATTACGATCATCGCCTTCGGCCCCTGGATGCTGACGCAACTGACCGATCACGCGGAACGGCTGATTTCCAACATTCCCTACCTGATCGGTTGAGCATGGCGCTGGAGATCGCGGCCGACGGCATCGGTCAATGGGTCGGGCAGCATCTCTGGCCGCTGTTCCGCATCGCCAGCTTCATGATGACCATCCCGTTCGTCGGCGCGGGCCTGGTGCCGGCGCGCATCCGCCTGGGGCTGGCGCTACTGATGACCATCCTGGTGGTGCCCCTGATTGGCGACGTGCCGCGGGTGGACGCGCTGTCGGGCGATGCCGTGGTGATTACTATCCATCAGGTGATGATCGGTGCCGGCCTGGGGTTCGTGCTCACCGCGCTGTTCCAGCTTTTCGTGATCGCCGGGCAGATGATCGCCATGCAGATGGGGCTGGGTTTCGCCTCCATGGTGGATCCGTCCAACGGCGTTAACGTACCGGTGCTGTCGCAGATCTACACCATTACCGTGACCCTGTTGTTCCTGGCCATGAACGGCCATCTGGTGGCCTTCGAGATCTTCCTCGAGAGTTTCCGTACGCTGCCCATCGGGCAGGGTGGTCTGGGCCCCGATGCATACTGGGAGCTGGCCCATCGCATCAGCTGGATGTTCGTTTCCGCCATGATGTTGGCGCTTCCGGCCGTGACGGCGGTGCTGATCGTCAACATTTCATTCGGCGTGATGACCCGCGCGGCGCCGCAGATGAACATCTTCTCCCTCGGTTTTCCGATTGGCCTGATTTTTGGATTGTTTGCGATCTGGGTGCTGCACGGCGATTTTCTGCCGCATTTCGACCAGTACACCCGGGAGACCTTTGAATTCATGCGCTCGCTGGAGCGTCTTCCCTGACGCAACGGCGGGAATTGGGTTGCCATCATGGCTGAAGAAAACGAAAACAGTCAGGAAAAGACCGAAGAGGCCACCCCCCGAAGGCTTGAGAAGGCCCGGGAGGAGGGCCAGACCGCGCGCTCCCGTGAACTGGCGACCATGGCGGTGCTGTTGGCCGGCGCCAGCGGCCTGCTGATGTTCGGCTCCAGCCTCGGCGCCTCGCTGGAAGGCATCATGCGTCACAGTTTTTCGTTCGACCGCATGAGCGCCTTCGACACCAACCAGATGGCGATCATTCTGGGTGCGGCGGCCGAGGATGCCGCCATTGCGCTGTCGCCGATCCTGCTGATGCTGCTGGTGGCGGCGATCGCCGGGCCCATCGGCATCGGCGGTCTGCTGTTCAGCGGCAAGGCCATTGCCCCCAAGCTCAGTCGCATGGACCCGCTCAAGGGCCTCAAGCGCATGTTTTCCATGCGTTCACTGATCGAGCTGGTCAAGGCCGTCGCCAAGGTGGCGCTGGTGATGGTGATCGCGGTGGTGATCCTGGATTTGCGCACCGAGGACTTGCTGTCCATCGCCGAGGAAGCGCCGGTGCCGGCCATGGAGCATGTGGTCTGGACGCTGGGCTGGAGCTTTTTCCTGCTGTCCTGCGCCACCATCATCATCGCCGCCATCGACGTGCCCTTCCAGATCTATGACCACCAGAAAAAGCTGCGCATGACCAAGCAGGAGGTCAAGGACGAGTTCAAGGACACCGAAGGCAAGCCGGAAGTCAAAAGCAAGATTCGCCAGCTGCAGCGGGAAATGGCCCAGCGCCGCATGATGCAGGATGTGCCGACCGCCGACGTGGTCATCACCAACCCGACCCATTACGCGGTGGCGCTGAAGTACGACCAGAAAAAAATGGCGGCGCCGATTGTGGTCGCCAAGGGCGCGGACCAGGTGGCCTTCAAGATCATGGAAATCGCCCGCGAGCACAAGGTCGACGTGCTGCGCACCCCGCCGCTGACCCGGGCGGTCTATCACAACACCGATGTGGGCGGCGAAATCCCCCACGGGCTCTATGTGGCCATCGCCCAGGTGCTGGCCTACCTGTTCCAGTTGCGGCGCTATCGTCGCGGTCAGGGCGAGCGCCCGGGCATGCCGGACTTCCCGATTCCCGGCGATCTGCGGCGGGACAGCTAGTGTCCCTTAACACAAGGCTGGGCTGGCAACATTCCGGGGGCTTGGCGTTTTTATCGGCAGCCTGCCGGCTGCTCCGAAGCTGAAGCTCCGGCTACATTGGTAGCAACTGCTCGGGCATGCAGCGGACGCTTGAGCTTCTGAGGCACCGCGGGTGCCCGGGCCGGTTCCTCCTTTGCATCGACCGACTCAACTCCTCGCATCCAGCACCCGCACCAGTGGCGTCCCCCGACTTTCCGGAATCGGCAGCCGCCCGTAGTAAGCCTCCGGATCAATCGCCTGCACACCATCAAAGCCGAGCCCGGCCAGGTGCCGGGCGGCCGAGGCACCGTCGTGAAAGTGAAAGCTCACGTCGGCCCGGGTCATTCGACCCAATGCACCGCGCAGCAGATCTAGCCCGCGACCGAGTAGTTTGCCATCCGGCTGCAGGTAGGTTTCCGTCAGGTAGGCCGAGCCCGGCCGTTGTGCCAGGCAGCGCGCCAGGCGACGCCAGAACCGGCTGATGTCGTCGAGGGAAAAATAGCTGGTGAGACCCTCGGTGACCACCAGCAGCGGCCGTCCCGCGTCAAACTGGTCCTCGATCACCCGTTCCAGGGCCAGGGGGCCGCCGTCGGCGAAGATATCGATGGGGCGGACCTGGTGATGCTCGCCCAGAAAACCGTGGGTGGCGAGATAGGCCGCCTTGCGGGTGGCCATGGCGGGCAGGTCGGTTTCCAGCACCTGCAAGTGAGGATAGCGCCGGCGCAGCCGGATACCACGAGGTGACAGGCCGCAGGCGATCTCCAGTACCTGGCCGATGCCACGATGCTCGATGGCGTCGTGAATCAACTGGTCGATGATCAGGTGGCGTTGCAGCAGGAACGTGCGGATGTTGCCGCCGGTGACCAGGCGGCTCAGGCCCTCGAAGGGCGTCATGAGGTTGTACAGGGTATGGCCGGCGGGCGGGGTGAGCCCGTCTTCCGAGAGGCCGTTGTGCTGCCAGACGGCGCCGGTGTAGAGGGCGGTGAAACTGATGCCGGAACTGTCGAGCGGGCGTGTCATGGTCGCTCCTTGGTTATCAGGGCTGATCCCCTGAAAACCGCGCGCCGCCGGCTGGCGGCGCGCTGCTCAAGGGCCCGGTTATTCTGCCGCCGGAGTATCGCCCTTGGATGCGGCCGAGGCGCCCCAGGCCGCCTGGCTGCCGGGTAATGCCAGGTTCAGGCCGATGGCGACCAGACCGCACAGGGCGATGCCCTCGATGTGGCCCAGGGCCATGCCGCCAATGCCGAACACCAGCGTCACGCCGACGATGACCAGGTTGCGGGCTTCGGCCAGATCCACCTGGTGACGGATCAGGGTGTTCAGCCCCACCACGGCGATGGAGCCGAACAGCAGGCACAGGATGCCGCCCATCACTGGCACCGGGATGGTCTGCAGGGCGGCGCCGAACTTGCCGATGAAGGCCAGGACCACGGCGACGATGGCCGCCCAGATCATCACCCGCGGGTTGAAGTTGCGGGTCAGCATGACCGCGCCGGTCACCTCGGAATAGGTGGTGTTGGGCGGGCCGCCGAGGAAAGCCGCGGTGCTGGTGGCGACACCGTCACCCAGCAGAGTGCGGTGCAGGCCCGGCTTGTTCAGGTAGTCCTTGCGGGTCACCGTGCCGATGGCCAGGATGTCGCCGATGTGCTCGATGGCCGGGGCGATGGCCACCGGGATCATGAACAGGATGGCGCCCCAGCTGAATTCCGGTGTGACGAAGTTCGGTAGCCCAAACCAGGCCGCTTCCCGTATCGGCGTCAGGTCGACGATGCCGACGATCGCCGACAGCACGTAGCCGACCAGTACGCCGAACAGGATCGGGATCAGCCGGAACATGCCGCGGCCAAAGACCGAGAACAGGATGGTGGTGACCAGCGAAATCATGGCGATCCAGATGGCGGTGTCGTAGGGCACCAACTGGGCGCTGCCGTCGCCGGCCTTGCCCATGGCCATGTTGACCGCGGTCGGCGCCAGGCCCAGACCAATCACCATGATCACCGGGCCGATCACCACGGGCGGCAGCAGGCGGTTGAGGAAACCGGTGCCGCGCAGCTTCACCACGCCACTGAGGAGCATGTAAAGGAGGCCGGCGGCGGCCAGGCCGCCCAGGGTTTCCTCCATGCCGAACTTGGCCTTGGCGGACAGGATCGGGGCAATGAAGGCAAAGGAAGAGGCCAGGAAGATCGGGATCTGGCCGCCGGTGATGATCTGGAACATCAGCGTGCCCACGCCCGCCGTGAAGAGCGCGACGTTCGGATCCATGCCCGTGATCAGGGGCATCAGTACCAGTGCGCCGAAGGCGACCAGCAACATCTGTGCGCCGGCGACGGCCTGGCGCCATACCGGTTCGTTCGGGGTAGCTGGCATGCTCAGTTATCCTTTTGCTTGGTGCCGAAGATCTTGTCGCCGGCATCGCCCAGGCCAGGCAGGATGTAGCCTTTCTCGTTGAGGCGATCGTCGATCGAGGCGGTGTAGATGGACACGTCCGGATGGGCCTCCAGCACTTTCTCGATGCCTTCCGGCGCGGCCACCAGAACCAGGGCTCGAATCTCGGTGCTGCCCGCTTTCTTGAGCAGGTCGATGGTGGAGATCAGCGAGCCGCCGGTCGCCAGCATGGGGTCGACGATCATCGCCAGACGCTGGTCCAGTTCGCCCACCAGCTTCTCCAGGTAGGTGCTCGCTTCCAGGGTTTCCTCGTCGCGGACCTGGCCGACCACGCTCACGCGGGCGCCGGGGATCAGGGTGAGGACGCCTTCGAGCATGCCCATGCCGGCACGCAGGATGGGGACGATCGTCACTTTCTTGCCGCTGAGGCGATCCACTTCGACCGGGCCGGCCCAGCCTTCGATGGTCTGTTTTTCCAGATGGAAATCCTGGGTGGCTTCGTAGGTCAGCAGGGCGGTGACCTCCTGTGCCAGCTCACGGAAGTTCTTGGTGCTGATGTCCGCCCGGCGCATGAGGCCGAGTTTATGGCGGATCAGGGGGTGCTTTACCTCAAGGACGGGCATGGCTCACCTTCTTTTCAGAATAGGAACATAAAATCTCACCAAGGATACCTCACTTGCCCGGTCCAGTCAGTCAGGGGTGCCCCGGATAAAGCTTCTTGCGGCGATTGGTATGGATATTGCGAAAACCCCTCCAGATGCGGTCGTGCCGTCAAAAAAACGACATCGCGGCACAGACAAACGTTGATCGAGCTGGAGAGTTTCGGGCTGTGGACAGAGCGCTGGTCCTGAATAACGTCAAATCCCTGACAAACGGCAATCTCGGGATCCCGATCCTGCTGATGGCGCTGCTGGGCATGATGATACTGCCCATGCCGGTGTTCCTGCTGGACGTGCTGTTTACGTTCAACATCACCCTGTCCATCGTCATCCTGCTGGTGTGTGTCTACGCGCTGCGGCCGATGGAGTTCGCCGCCTTCCCGACGGTGCTGCTGGTGGCCACGCTGCTGCGCCTGGCGCTGAACGTGGCCTCGACCCGGATCGTCCTGCTCAACGGTCACGAAGGCGGCGACGCCGCCGGTAAGGTGATCGAATCGTTCGGCGCGGTGCTGATCGGTGGTAACTACGCCGTCGGCCTGGTGGTCTTCGCCATCCTGGTGATCATCAACTTCATGGTCGTGACCAAAGGTGCCGGCCGGGTGTCGGAAGTCAGCGCCCGCTTCACCCTGGATGCCATGCCCGGCAAGCAGATGGCGATCGACGCGGACCTCAACGCCGGCCTGATCAACCAGGACGAAGCCAAGGCCCGCCGCTCCGAGATTGCCCAGGAAGCCGACTTCTACGGCTCCATGGACGGTGCCAGCAAATTCGTGAAGGGCGATGCCATCGCCGGCCTGCTGATCCTGTTCATCAACATCGCCGGCGGCGTGGTCATCGGCATGCTGCAGCACGCCCTGTCCTTCGGCGATGCCATGCGCAGCTACGCGTTGCTGACCATCGGTGACGGCCTGGTCGCCCAGATCCCGTCGCTGCTGCTGTCCACCTCCGCCGCCATTATGGTGACGCGGGTGACCTCCAGCCAGGACATGGGCCAGCAGATCCTGTCGCAGATGTTCACCGCGCCGCGGGTGTTGGCGATTGCCGCCGCGATCCTGATCATCCTGGGCATCATCCCCGGCATGCCGCACGTGGCGTTTATCGGGCTGGGCCTGATTGCCGGTGCGGGTGCCTACTACATCTGGAAACGCCAGCAGCAGGCGGTTGAGGAAGACGACAGCGTCTTCCCGGCGCGGGGTGGTGGCGTTCCTCGCACCGCGCAGCCGGCCGGTCCGCAGGGTGGTGAAGGCGGCGGTCAGGGGCAGGCGCTGCCGGGGCCGGCGGAATCCAAAGAGTTGGGTTGGGACGACGTGTCCACCGTCGACATCGTCGGCCTGGAAGTGGGCTACCGCCTGATTCCGCTGGTGGACAAGTCCCAGGGCGGGCAACTGCTGACCCGGATCAAGGGCGTGCGCAAGAAGCTGTCCCAGGATCTCGGTTTCCTGATGCCGTCGGTCCATATCCGCGACAACCTGGACCTAATGCCCAATGTGTACCGCATCACCCTGATGGGCGTGACCATCGCCGAGGCGGAGATCCATCCGGACCGGGAGCTGGCCATCGACCCGGGGCAGGTGTTCGGCAAGATCGAGGGTATCGAGGGCAAAGACCCGGCGTTTGGCCTGGATGCCAGCTGGATCGAGCCCGACAAGAAGGATCAGGCCCAGACCCTCGGCTATACCGTCGTCGATGCCAGTACCGTGGTGGCCACCCACCTCAACCAGATCCTGCAGAAGCACGCCCACGAGCTGCTGGGGCACGAAGAGGTCCAGAAGTGGCTGGAACAGCTGGAGAAGGTTTCGCCCAAGCTGGCCGAGGAGTTGGTGCCCAACACCGTCTCCATCAGTCTGCTGCTGAAAGTCCTGCAGAGCCTGCTCCAGGAAGAGGTGCCGATCCGCGACATGCGCTCGATCGCCGAGGCCATCGTCAACGTCCAGCCCAAAACCCAGGACGCTCGCGTGCTGACCACGGCGGCCCGGCAATCGCTGCGGCGAATGATCGTCCAGAGCATCTGCGGCGGCGATCACGAAATCCCGGTGATCACCCTGGATCCGGAGTTGGAACAGATGTTGCTAAAGTCCATGCAGCAGAGTCAACAATCCGGCGGTCAGGACGATATCGGCCTGGTGCTCGAACCCAACATGGTCGAGCGACTGCAGCGTTCCCTGCGCGACGCCGCCCAGCGTCAGGAGATGATGGGCAAACCGGCGATCCTGCTGGTGTCCGGGCCGTTGAGGCCGGTCATGGCCCGTTTTGTCAGCTATGGCGTAGAGCGCTTGCACGTCCTGTCCTATCAGGAAGTGCCGGATAACAAACAGATCACGATTGTGGCATCGGTGGGCCAGCAGTAAGGCAAGGCCGGCCCGCAGAGCAGGGCGCCGCTGACGGCGGCGCCGACGGAGGAAAGTCATCATGAAGGTAAAACGGTTTTTTGCGCCAACCATGGCCGAAGCGCTGAAGATGGTTCGCCTGGAAATGGGCGAGGACGCGGTCATCCTGTCCAACCGACGGGTGGATGGCGGTGTCGAAATCGTGACGGCCCTTGATTATGACGAGAATCTGGCGCGCCAGCGTCTGGGCAACGCCGCGGTGGATGCCACCAACGGTGCGCGCCTGGCCGAAATGCAGGCGGAACAGCATCGCCGCCTGGAGGAAGAACTCGGCCGTTCCCGCGACCGCATTCGTGAAATCCGCGAAAAGCGCCAGCCGCGCGAGCCGGACGTATTCGCCGAGGTAGCGGAAAATGCCGAGCCCCAGAGCGAGGCGCCGGATACCACGCAGGCGGCTCTGGAAGCCATGCGTGCCGAAATTCATTCGCTGCGGGACATGGTCAACGAGCGTCGTGAGCGGACTCCAGGCAAAGCCCAGCCCGCGGAACCGGCCGTCGCCAGCCAGCAGCGTCTGGCGGAGCGCCTGGAGGAGTTTGGTCTGTCCAGCCAGCTGGCCGGATCACTGGCCCGTAACCAGGGCCACTGCCGCCTTGAAGAAGGCTGGAAGAAGGCGCTGCGGACCCTCGCCGCGGGGGTTCGGACCCAGGATAAAGAGATTGTCGAACAGGGCGGTATCGTCGCGCTGGTCGGCCCCACCGGCTCCGGCAAGACCACGACCATCGGCAAGATGGCGGCGCGCTATGTGCTTGAGCATGGTCCGGATTCCCTGGCGCTGGTCACCACCGACCGCTACCGGGTGGCGGCCCATGAGCAGCTGTTCGTCTTCGGCCGCATCCTCAATGTGCCGGTACGCGTGGTCGACGAGAGCCATTCCCTCGACCGGATTCTGGACGACCTGTCCGACAAGCGTCTGGTGCTGATCGACACCGCGGGCCTGACCCACGCCGATCGCGGCCACCAGGAGCAGCTGGAAGAGCTGGCGTCGAGCGATCACCCGGTCAAGCCCTACCTCGTGTTGTCGGCCACCAGTCAGCCGCGGATCATGAAATCCACGTGGCATTGCTATAAGATGGCGAATCCTGCCGGGTGTATCATGACCAAGCTGGATGAAGCCCTGACGCTCGGCGAGGTACTCGGGTTCGCCATGGAAACCGGACTTCGGGTGGCCTACTACACCGATGGCCAGCGCATTCCCGAAGATATCCATCCCGCGCAGTCCGCACCGCTGGTCCGCCTGGGTGTGGAACGCCTGCGCCAGATGCGGGAGACGTCCATGGTCGCAGCGGGTGCCTGAATACGGGAAGGTTGCCGGAGCCGCCGATCGTTCTGGAGCCGTCCATACACAGAGCCGGTCGGAACCGGCCGAGAGAATCACAACCTGTCGTGAGAGACTGTACCCGGCATGAGTAGACCAAACCCGGTTCAGGTGATCGCCGTATCCGGCGGCAAAGGTGGCGTTGGCAAGAGCAACGTTTCGGTCAATCTGGCCATTGCCCTGGCTCAGATGGGGCGTCGTGTGGTGGTCCTGGACGCTGATCTGGGACTGGCCAACATCGACGTGCTGCTGGGCATCACCGCCCAGCACAACCTGTCCGACGTGCTGAACGGTCAGTGCGACCTGCGCGACGTCCTGGTGGACGGGCCGGGCGGCATCAAGATCGTTCCGGCGTCCTCCGGCACCCAGCGCATGACTCAACTGACGCCGATGGAACACGCCGGACTGATCAACGCGTTCAGCGAACTGGGCGACCAGATCGACGTGCTCATCGTGGACACCGCCGCCGGCATCTCCGAATCCGTGGTCAGCTTCCTGCGAGCGTCCCAGGAGCTGCTGCTGGTGGTCTGCGACGAGCCCACCTCCATCACTGACGCCTACGCCCTGATCAAGCTGATGAACCGTGATTACGGCACTAACCGTTTCCGCATCCTGGCCAACCAGGTACGCAACGACCAGGAAGGCAAGCACCTGTTCGGCAAGTTGACCCGGGTGACCGAGAGATTCCTGGATGTTGCACTACAATATGAGGGCATCGTCCCGTTCGACGAGGCGGTCAAGAAAGCGGTACAACGTCAGCGTGCAGTGCTCGAAGCCTATCCCCGCGCCAAGGCGTCGCTGGCCATCAATGCCCTGGCCCAGAAAGTCGACAACTGGCCATTGCCGTCGTCGCCGCGGGGGCACCTGGAATTTTTCGTAGAGCGTCTGGTTGACGCCTGATGCAGTACGCCGGCCGACAGGGCAGGTGGTATGGCGGTCAAACGGGCTGTTTGGGTAATCCGGATTGATGACGTTGGCAAAAGGCCTTGGAATCTACCAACAAAGCAGTGAGCGGAGTGCGGCCCGGCAACTGGTCGAGGATCACGCGCCGCTGGTGAAGAAGATCGCG
The DNA here is from genome assembly GCF_003258515.1 of Marinobacter bohaiensis. NCBI lineage: Bacteria > Pseudomonadati > Pseudomonadota > Gammaproteobacteria > Pseudomonadales > Marinobacteraceae > Marinobacter > Marinobacter bohaiensis. The sequence goes on along the minus strand of NZ_QGEH01000004.1, from coordinate 75,786 downwards.
CTGCACATGATGGCGCGGCTGCCCGCCTCTGTGCAGTTGGAAGACCTGATGCAGGCCGGCATGATCGGCCTGCTGGAGGCCGCGCAAAAATACGAAGCCAATAAAGGCGCTTCCTTCGAAACCTACGCCGGTATCCGTATCCGTGGCGCGATCGTTGACGAGATCCGCCGGGGTGACTGGGTGCCGCGCTCCGTCCATCGCAACACCCGTCGCATCGCGCAGGCCATCAAGGCCGTCGAGGCCCGTACCGGCGAGGAAGCCAGGGATGCGGACGTCGCCGCCGAGCTGGAAATGACGCTCAACGAATACCACGCCTGCCTCGCCGACTCGAGCGGCGGACGACTTTTTAGCCTCGATGAGCTAAATGAATCCGGCGAGGTGCCGATAGACAATGAAGATGCGGTATCTGACGCCCCCTATGCGGAGTTGTCCGAAGCCGGTTTTCGGCACAGTCTGGCTCAGGCCATTGACGGGCTGCCGGAGCGCGAAAAGCTGGTCCTGAGTCTGTATTACCAGGAAGAGCTTAACCTCAAGGAAATCGGCGCGGTCATCGGCGTCAGCGAGAGTCGCGTCAGCCAGATCCACAGTCAGGCGGCACTGCGTCTGAAAGCGCGCCTGAGCGACTGGCAACCGGGCTGATTCGACACTAGAGAACGGTACAAACTGTAGTTTTTGGTAACGGGTGCTTTACAGCGTCCGTGGACTGGACAGAATAGGCGGTGCCTTTTGATCCCGCCGGCACGGTGTGGCCGGTCAGAAGGAGGCGGGCCGGCACGATTGGTATCCCGGGTTGTAACGATTGGAGGTCCCATTGGACAAGAACATGAAAATTCTGATCGTGGATGATTTCTCCACGATGCGGCGCATCATCAAGAACCTGCTGCGCGACCTCGGTTTCACCAATACCGACGAGGCCGACGACGGCAACACAGCGCTGCCCATGCTCAAGAGCGGCAAGTACGACTTCCTCGTCACCGACTGGAACATGCCGGGCATGTCCGGCTTCGAGCTGTTGCAGGCCTGTCGTGCCGACGACACGCTCAAGGACCTGCCCATCCTGATGGTCACGGCCGAAGCCAAGCGCGACCAGATCGTGGCCGCCGCCCAGGCCGGCGTCAATGGCTACGTGGTGAAACCGTTCACGGCAGCGGTCCTCAAGGAAAAGATTGAGAAGATCTTCGAACGCATCCAGTCCTGAATATCAGAGCGCCAATCATGGGCAATCCAAAAGACGACAATGCGGGGAAGCTCGACCCTGAAGTCACCGAAAAGCTGAAGCAGCAGGCGACTGACCTCAAGGCGCAGGTGGATGCCGGGGATTACGCGGCGGCGATGCGTCTGATCAACGAGCTCAACGACGTGCGGGACCAGAGCCTGTACCACGAGGTTGGCCGTTTGACGCGCAGCCTCCACGAAGCGATTCGCAATTTCCAGATCGATCCGCAGAACGCCGAACAGCGCGAAGCGCTGTCCAAGATGACCGATGCCTCGGACCGGCTGGCCTACGTTGTGGAAATGACCGGCAGCGCCGCCAACCGCACCATGGATCTGGTCGAGGAGGCCATGCCCAAGGCCAGCGCCATGCGCGAGGAAGCCCTGGCACTGCGCGACGACTGGAAAAAACTGCGTCGTCGCGAAATCGGTGCCGGTGAGTTCCGCGAGCTGTACCACCGCATCGATCGCTTCTTCGACCAGACCGCGAATGACACGGAAATCCTGTACTCACACCTGTCGGAAATACTTCTGGCGCAGGACTTCCAGGATCTGACCGGGCAGGTCATCCAGAAGGTCACCGCCCTGGTCAAGGAAGTGGAAGAGCACCTCCTGAGCCTGGTGGTCATGGCCAGCCATGTTGACCAGATTACCGGCACCGTCCATGAACTGGGCGAAGAACCGGCCCGGGCGATCGAGAAAGGGGAAGGTCCGCAGATGCACGCCGATGAGCGTGAGGATGTCGTATCCGGCCAGGATGATGTCGATGACCTCCTGTCCAGCCTTGGTTTTTAAGTGAGGACATTGCATGGCGTTAGATGCTGACGAAGAGATTCTCCAGGATTTCCTGATCGAGGCTGGAGAAATTCTCGAAAAACTGTCGGAGCAGTTGGTCGACCTGGAGCAGCAGCCGGATAACAGCGACCTGCTGAATGCCATTTTCCGCGGTTTCCATACCGTCAAGGGCGGCGCCGGCTTCCTCCAGTTGGAGGCGCTCGTCAACTGCTGCCATTCCGCCGAGAATGTCTTCGACACCCTGCGCAACCACAAGCGCCAGGTGACGTCCGACCTGATGGACGTGGTGCTCGAAGCGCTGGATAACGTCAACGCCATGTTCGACCAGGTGCGCAACCGGGAAGAGCCAACGCCGGCCGACCCTGCGTTGATCGCAGCCCTCGACGCGCTGGCCGAGCCGGAAGGTGCGGCGCCCAAAGCCGCCGAACCGCCGGCGGAGGACCGTCAGCCAGCCCCGACTGAAAGCGATCCCGCCGGTGGCGCCGACCAGGGCGACATCACCGACGACGAGTTCGAACAGTTGCTCGACGCCCTGGAGGGTGAGAAGAGCGAGTCCGGCGACGCCGACCAGGACGACGAGATCTCCGACGACGAATTCGAGAATCTGCTGGACGAGCTGCACGGCAAGGGCAAGCACGGCGGCACGCCGGCGGATGCCGCCAAGAGCAACGAAAGCGCCGCGGCCGCCGACGACGAAATCTCCGACGACGAATTCGAAAATCTGCTCGACGAGCTGCACGGTAAGGGCCAGTTCAAGGGCGCCGCCGGTGCCAGCCCCGACACGCCGGCCGGCAAGGCGCCGGAGGCCGCTGCCGGCGGTGACGACAAGATCACCGACGACGAGTTTGAGAGCCTGCTGGACGAGCTCCACGGCAAGGGCAAGGGCCCGGCCACCGGCCCGGCGCAGAAGCCCGCCGCTGCCAGCACTCAGGGTGCAGGCGACAACAAGCCAGCGGCTGACGACAAGAAAGCACCGGCCTCGCCGGCGGTACCCCAGCGCGACGCCCAGCCGACGGCCGAGGCCTCGGTGCGGGTTGATACCAAACGCCTGGACGACATCATGAACATGGTGGGCGAGCTGGTGCTGGTGCGGAACCGCCTGCAACGCCTGGGCGACCAGAGCGAGAACACCGAAATGCACAAGGCCGTGTCCAACCTGGATGTGGTCACGGCGGATCTGCAGTCGGCGGTGATGGCCACCCGCATGCAGCCGATCAAGAAAGTCTTCGGTCGCTTCCCGCGGGTGGTGCGCGACCTGGCCCGGAGCCTCAAGAAGGAAATCGACCTCGTAATGCACGGCGAGGACACCGACCTGGACAAAAACCTGGTCGAGGCGCTGGCGGACCCGTTGGTGCACCTGGTGCGCAACTCCGTCGACCACGGCATTGAAGCGCCGGATGTGCGTGAGAATGCCGGCAAACCGCGCAAGGGCAAGGTGACCCTGTCCGCCGAGCAGGAAGGCGACCACATCCTGCTGGTGATCGAGGACGACGGCGCCGGCATGGATCCCGACAAGCTGCGCCAGAAAGCGGTGGAGAAGGGCATCTACGAACAGGAAGCCGCCGACCGTCTGACCAACAGCGAATGCTACAACCTGATCTTCGCACCGGGCTTTTCCACCAAGGACCAGATTTCCGACGTGTCCGGCCGCGGCGTCGGGATGGACGTGGTCAAGACCAAGATCAGCCAGCTCAACGGCACCATCGGTATCGAGTCGGAGCTGGGTAAGGGGTCGCGGATCATTATCAAGGTGCCGCTGACCCTGGCCATCATGCCCACGCTGATGATCATGCTGGGAGATCAGTCGTTCGCCTTGCCACTGGTCAACGTGGTGGAGATTTTCCATCTGGATCTGACCAAGAAAAACATCGTCGATGGCCGAGAATGCATCGTGGTGCGGGACAAGGTGTTCCCGCTCTATAAGATCAAGAACTGGCTGGTTCACGGCGCTGCCGGCGAACCCGAGCCGGAGAACGCACACGTGGTGATCGTGGCCATGGGCACCCGGCAGGTGGGCTTTGTGGTCGACCAGTTGATCGGCCAGGAAGAGGTGGTGATCAAGCCGCTCGGTCGCATGCTGCACGGCACACCCGGCATGGCCGGAGCCACCATCACCGGGGACGGTCGGATCGCCCTGATTATCGATGTGCCCAGCTTGCTGCAGCATTACGGATAACAGGGAGGCGCGCATGTCGGTATCCGTCCTGGTGGTCGACGATTCCGGATTCTTCCGGAAACGGCTGACCGAGATCCTCAACGCCTCCGGCAACATTCGCGTGGTGGGCACCGCCACCAACGGTCGCGAGGCCGTGGAACAGGCGGAGAAGCTGCGTCCTGACGTCATCACCATGGACTACGAGATGCCGATCATGGACGGCATCACCGCGGTCCGCGAAATCATGAAGCGCCGGCCGGTGCCGGTGCTGATGTTCTCGTCCCTGACCTACGAGGGCGCCCGGGTCACCCTGGACGCGCTGGAGGCCGGCGCGGTCGACTTCCTGCCCAAGAATTTCGAGGAGATCGCGCGGGACAACAGCGAGCTGCAGCGCATCCTGCGCGAACGCATCCTCGACGTGGCCCGCAGTCGCCCCGGCTCCCGGCCGGCGCCGGTGGCGCCGTCGGTGCCCGAATCCCGCTCCACGCCGGTTCGGCCCCAGGCCCGACCCTCGGCGCCGCGCCGCGATACCGAGTCGGAAACGGAAGCTCCGCGCCCGTCGCGCAAGGCCTCGCCACGCAGTTTCAGCGTGGTGGGCATCGGCACCTCCACGGGCGGCCCGATTGCGCTGCAGCGGGTGCTGACCGGCCTGCCGGCCCGGTTCCCGTCGCCGATCGTCCTGATCCAGCACATGCCCGCCAGTTTCACGCCCGCTTTCGCCGATCGCCTCAACAAGCTGTGTCAGATCGAGGTGCGCCAGGCGGAGGACGGCGACATGCTGCGCCCGGGGCTCGCGCTGCTGGCGCCGGGTGGCAAGCAGATGATGATCGAGAACAAGGGGCCGCATGGGCGGGTACGTATCCTCGAGAGCGATGCGCGCCTGACCTACAAGCCCTGTGTCGACGTGACCTTCGGCTCGCTGGCGCGCAGCTTTCCGGGCAAGACCCTGGGCATCATCCTTACCGGCATGGGTGCGGACGGTCGCGAGGGCTGCCGCATGATGAAGCAGTCCGGCAGTGTGATCTGGTCCCAGGATGAAAAATCGTCGGTGATCTATGGCATGCCCATGGCAGTGGCCAAGGCCGGCCTGAGTGACGAGGTCCTGGCGCTGGAAGATGTGGGAGCTCGCCTGGTCGAAGGGGTTCGCTGATGGATCTGCTGAGTCTGCTGGGCATTGTCCTGGCCTTTGCAGCCATCCTCGGCGGAAATCTCCTTGAAGGCGGCGCCCTAGGCTCGCTGTTCAACGCACCGGCCGGGCTGATCGTCATCGGCGGCACCCTGGCGGCCACCGTCCTGCAGACCTCCTGGCCGGTTATCAAACGCGCGATGGTGCAGGTTCGCTGGGTGTTTATCCCGCCCTATATCGGCCTGGAAGACGGCATCGACAAGGTCATCAACTGGAGCGTGCGCGCCCGCAAGCAGGGCCTGCTGGGCCTTGAGAACATGGCGGAGAAAGAACCGGAACGCTTTGCCCGCAAGGGGCTGCAACTGCTGGTCGACGGTGCTGAAACCGAAACCATCCGCAGCATCATGGAAGTGGAACTGGACGCCCGGGAACAGAGTGACATGGAGGCGGCGCGGGTGTTCGAGGCCATGGGCGGCTATGCACCGACCATCGGGATCATCGGCGCCGTGATGGGTCTGATCCAGGTGATGACCAACCTTGAGGATCCCAGCACCCTGGGCGCCGGTATCGCGACGGCGTTCGTCGCGACGATCTACGGTGTGGCCCTGGCCAACCTGCTGTTCTTCCCGGTGGCCAACAAGCTTCGTGGTATCGCGCGCCAGCGTTCGCGCTACGAAGACATGATGATTGACGGCATCATTGCGATTGCCGAAGGCGAGAACCCACGATCCATCGAGCTGCGCCTCAAGGGCTTCATTCAATAGACGGCCAGCAGGCCCGACAGGCAATAGAACGGACGGAGCGATGCGGCGTCGGCGAGCGACAGAGGACGACCAACACAACCGCGAACGCTGGCTGATCTCCTACGCGGATTTCATCACGCTGCTGTTCGGCTTCTTCGTGGTGATGTATTCGGTTTCGTCGGTCAACGAAGGCAAGTACAAGGTCCTCTCGGAAACCCTGACCGGCGTTTTCAACGCCCCGCAGCGCTCGGTGGAGCCGATCACCGTCGGCGACCGTATTTCCCGTCCCGAACCGCCGGCCCAGGACCAGGTGATTGCGCCGCCCGTGGCCACGGCCCCGGCCAACGACGCCGACGAGGAAGAGGGGCGCAGCCGCGAACTGAAAAGCATCGCCAACCAGTTGCAGGATCAGTTCCAGACGCTCATCAACCAGGGGCTGATCACCGTCGAGACCAGCGACGAGTGGATCGAGCTGAGCCTGCAGAACAGCCTGCTGTTCAGCTCCGGCGCCGCCGAACCCCATTACGACGCCTTCCCGGTCGTGGAATCCATCGCCGGCATCCTGCACGGGCATGACAATGCCATCCGGGTTGAGGGATTTACCGACAACCGTCCGATCAGTACCGACGCCTACCCCTCGAACTGGGAGCTTTCCGCCGCCCGGGCGGCAGCGGTTGTCCGCCTGCTGGCGGCAAACCAGGTGGATCCCCGGCGCATGGCCGCCATTGGTTACGGTCAGTTTCAGCCTGTCGCACGCAACGACACCCGTGAGGGACGCAGCCGCAACCGGCGGGTGGTGCTGCTGATCTCGCGGGATGCCAGCATCCGTGGCGCTGTGCGCTAGCGGATCGGCTCGCCGGCACCTGGATCCTCGCCTTTCACGGACTTCTGGCACGTTTCCTGAATTGTCTTCATGAGCCGCGCCGGGGCAGGCAAATCCTTGCCAGTCTCTGCAATTCCGGCTCAAGTTTTCCAGTCACCTGTCGATACAAAAATAAATGTCATGGCTCGGGCGAGTGCGCTCTAATCGGAACCCGCCGGCCGGGGTATGGCACCACTGCCGTAGTACGGCGTGAGCGTCGTATATGGCAAAACGTGGTATGGCACAACAAGGGGAGAGTTACCGCGTGCGAATCTGGGCAGTCGCCAACCAGAAAGGGGGCGTGGGCAAGACCACGACCGTCGTGACATTGGGTGGTTTGCTGGCGCAATCCGGCAAACGCGTTCTGGTGGCCGACCTTGATCCCCACGGATCCCTGACCAGTTGGTTCGGCTACGATCCGGACCGTCTGGCTCACAGCGCCTTCGATCTTTTCCAGCACCAGGGCAAGGTGCCCGAGGGGCTGCCGGCCCAGTTGCTGCAGGAAACCGGCTGCCCCGGGCTGTCGTTGATGCCGGCCAGCTCGGCATTGGCGACGCTTGAGCGCAAGATGGTGGGCGTAGAGGGCATGGGGCTGATCATCTCCCGCGCCCTGGCGCAGCTCTGGGACGATTTCGATTACGTGCTGCTCGACAACACGCCGTCGCTGGGCGTGCTCATGGTCAACGCCCTGGCGGCGTCCCAACGCCTGATCGTTCCGGTGCAGACTGAATTCCTGGCCATGAAGGGCCTGGAGCGGATGATCAACACGCTGATGATGATCATGCGTTCGCGCAATTCGCCGTTGCCTTATACCATTGTGCCAACGCTGTTCGATCGTCGGACCCAGGCATCGGTGCATAGCCTCAACGCGCTGCGCAAGCAATACCCGGAGGAGATCTGGCGCTTTGCCATCCCGGTCGACACTAAGTTCCGGGACGCCAGTGAGTCCGGCCAGGTGCCGTCGGCCTACTCGACGGACACCCATGGGGTGCGGGCGTATCGCCGTTTGCTGGACGACCTGCTGAGTGCCGGCCAGGAGTCCTGAATGGGTTTTTTGACACGCCGTCAGTTTGTTGACGCCGGAGTGGGTGCATGTTGAAAAAGAGACAGGAAGAAGCCTATGCGGACCCCACCGCGGCTCTGTCCCATTATCTGGACGATCTGCTGCATGTCGCCACCAGCACCGCCGAGGACGTTGAAGCCCCGGCTGAAACCTCGGTTGAAACCCAGGTTGAGACGGCCGTCGACACCCTGACCCGGGTGGACACCGCGGTGCGTGAGGTGACCCCGCCTCCGGTGGAATCGACGGCGGTTCAGGTGGCCGAGGAAAGCGCGGACAAAACAGCCGAAAAGCAGGCTGAACGGGAAGCCCGTCGGGCTCGTGTCCGCGCCCAGGTCGAGCGTATCAGGGCGCGTCGGGCCGAGGCGGAGCAACTCAAGCAGGCGGAAGCGGAACGTGTCGCCGAGCAGGTTGCCTACGAGGCCCGGGAGCAGGCTCGGCTCGAGGCTGAGCAGGCGCAGCCGGAAGTGCAGCCCGAACCGGCACCGGCGGGTCGCCCGGACTGGGCGGACAGCGCTTTTGAATGCCTGATCTTCAAGGTGGCCGGGCTGCAACTGGCGGTGCCGCTGGTGCTGCTCGGTGCCATCCACCGAATCGAGTCTGACCTGCACCAGATTCCGGGGCGTCCACGCTGGTTCATGGGGATGCTGCCATCCGGCGACCACAACCTGCGGGTGGTGGATACGGCGGAGTGGGTCATGAGCGGTCGCGTGCCAGAAGGTGCCCGCGACGGCTACAAGTTTGTGATACGCCTGGACCAGAGCGAATGGGGCCTGGCCTGCGATGAGGTGGCCCAGTCGTTCACCCTCAGGCCGGACGACGTGCGCTGGCGCTCCGAGCGCAGCCGTCGCCCCTGGTTGGCCGGCACGGTAGTGGATCACATGTGCGCACTGCTGGACGTGCAGGCGATGACCCAATTGCTGTCCCGGGCGGAACAGCAGCAACGGCTGGACCTGAGTTAACCCAGCCTGCAAAAGATTGAAAAAAGGCAGATGGTGCCGGCTGGCACGGTTTGTGCCCTGTTCTATAGTAAGGGGCCACCGTGCTGGAATTTTGACAGCGTTAGTGCGGTGCCCCTGAATGGGGGCGCCATCGGATCGAAGAGAGGACATTATGGCATCCCCAAGCGGACAGCAGATTCAGGGCTCCGAAGATCAGGTCCTGCAGTACGTGACCTTCAGGCTCGACGACGAGACTTACGGCATCGATGTAATGCAGATCCAGGAAGTGCTGCGTTACACCGAAATCGCGCCGGTACCGGGTGCGCCGGACTACGTGCTGGGCATCATCAACCTGCGCGGCAACGTGGTTACGGTGATCGACACCCGCCGCCGTTTTGGCCTGATGGATGCCGAGGTGACCGACGCCACGCGCATCGTGGTGATGGAATCCTCGCAGCAGGTGATGGGCATCCTGGTGGATTCGGTGGCCGAAGTCGTCTATCTGAAGTCCAGCGAGATCGAGACCGCACCCAACGTGGGGAACGAGGAAAGCGCCAAGTTCATCCAGGGGGTGTGTAACAAGAACGGCGAGCTCATCATCCTGGTTGAGTTCGACAAGATGCTGGCAGAGCACGAGTGGGCGGAGATCGCTGCGCTCTGATCCCCTCCTGAGGGGATACCGGCCTGAACAGGGCGCGGGCTGTCAGCTGGGAGCAAGGTAATGGCAGACTGGCAAGCTATCGCACCCTGGGCACTCACCGCCGGCACGTTCGTGCTGCTCTGTGTCCAGGCCATTTTTAACCGGCGTCGCATCCAGCATCTGGAGAACCGTTTCCGGGATCGGCTGGAGACCATGGGGCGCGAACTGCACGCCACCAGCAGCGGCAGCATGGGGGTGGGGCAGCGGGTGATTGCCTGCGAGCGCAACCTGCACGAGCTGCGTATGGCGGTCGATGAGATGCGCCAGAACGATCCGCTGCGCATTTCCTACGATGAAGCGTCTCGCCTGGTGGACCTCGGGGCCGACATCGACGACCTGATGAACACCTGCGGCATTTCCCGTCCGGAAGCGGAGCTGGTCTCCGCGCTGCGGCGCCGCCAGGTCGCCTGACCGGCGCGGGTCTATCAGTCGGCCGGCCTGGCGTCGTCCGGCGTCTTGCCGCGCAGGTGGAAGGCGAACGACAGGATTTCGGCGATCACCCGGTAGAGCGTCTCGGGGATTTCCTCATCCAGATCCAGGCGCGCGAGGATGCCCGCCAGTTCCGCGTTCTCGTACAGTGGTACGCCGTTCTCCCGGGCAATGCGGATGATTTCCCGGGCCAGCTCGTCGGTGCCGGTGGCGGCCACGGTCGGGGCCCGCTCGCCGTCGTATTTGAGGGCGACGGCGGCGTCCCGGTTGATGCCTGCGCCCCGTTCCTGCGTCATGCCTTTACGTCCACCAGTCGATGATCCAGTTGCGTGCGTGCGCCGCGCGGCTGACCCCGGCGGCACTCCATTTCCACCACGTCCAGCCCCAGGTCTCCCAGCCGTTGGCGGAACCAGGGCAGGTCTTCGTTGGCCTGCTTCAGCGTAGCGGCTTTCTCCGCCCAGATCAGGGCCGACACCTGCTGATTCTGTAACCCCAGCTCAAATGTCACCTGTCCGGCTTCGTCCAGGTCCATGGCCAGGGTCAATCGCCACTGGGCCACGCGGCGTCGCGGCCGGTCGCTGCCGTCCTCCTCGTCACCATGGCGTTCCAGCCGGAGCTGCGCGGTGCGTGGCTGATTGTTGGTATCGAGCCAGGGCAGCTCCAGCAGCCAGGTGGGCGTGGCCACCGGCGCGTCCACCGTCGTCCGTGTGGTCAGCGTCTGGCTATGCAGCTGGTTGACCGTGATCCGGTTGAGCATGCCCGCCAGCAGTCGCAGCATCTGGCCGGTGGACAGGTTGTCCTGGGCCGGCGGAGGTGTCAGCGGCGCCTGTTGGGCCTGGGGAAACTGCAGCGGCGCCTGCACCAGATCCGGGCTGGTGAGCGGGGTATAGCGGTTGAGGGCCTGCGGGTTGTCTCCCTGCTGGCCGAGCAGCGCGCTCACGATGCGGTTGAGTGCCAGTTTGAGATCCGCCGGCACACTGGCCGGCGACTGGGCAAGCTGGCGCTCGGCGAACAGGCCGCTGCTGCTGATCCACTCCTGGATGGCCCGCCCCGGGTTGTCGCCTTGCGCCGCGCCGGCCAGTCGGCCGGCCTGGGGAAGCTGGGCGGCCAGGGTGCGGACCGCCTCGCGAACGGGTTCGGGGATGCCCTGGCCCTGTGTCGATGGCGTGCCGGCCGCCGGCTGCGCCAGACGGGCCAACTGCGCCAGTCCCTGATCGAGCCGGTGCTGCCACGGCAGGTGTTGGGCCAGCTGTTGGGCGACCCGTGACTGGGGCGTGCCTTCCGACGACATCTGCGCCATCAGGCGCAGCTCATTGCCGGCCCGCATGATCCGGACCCAGTCGCCGGGCTGCATTCGGGTGTCGCTGTTGACCACCAGGGATTTGCCGCGCACGTCGAGCAACAGCTGCTCGGGGGCCGTAGCGGTTTTCTCGAGCACTCGCGAAACCCGGGCCATGACCTGTTGGTGCTGGCGCAGCTCTAGCTGGTCCAGGAGTTGCCGGGCGCTCTGGGCGGGATTCGGCGTGGCCCCGGTCGATGCGCCCGGTGTCGTGCCAGTGGTCTGGCCGGCCGGTTGCGAGCGACCGCTGTTGTCGGCTTGTGGGGGCGTCTGGCCGGGAACGGGGATCTTCATGGTTGGCCCGTAGGTCGCATTCAATTTCGTCCTTGGAAGCATTGCCTCCCGAACGGCATCACTCTATGCTGTCCAGATTACGCCATTTCAGTACCTTGTGTGTACTTATTGGCTGTTTCTGATTGATTTTGAAGCACCCATACATTGAACAGTGCGAGGCGACCGGCGGCGGCTGATCGACTTCAAAGCACGAAAAAAGAACGGTGGTCGCGCGGACGGTCGGCCTTTTCCGCCAGGGCGGTGTTCGAACGTGCATCCGTTGACGCATGAGGACACCGCACGCGGGCTGGCATCGATTCCTCACGCCGACCTGGGCTCCTGATGGCTTTACCTTTCCTGACAGCAACCGGCCTCGCCTGCGAGCGCGATGAACGCCTCCTGTTCAGCGGCCTCGACCTGGCGATCGCACCGGGCCAGATGGTGCGCATTGCCGGGCCCAACGGCGCCGGCAAAACCACCCTGTTGCGAATCCTGGCGGGGTTGCACGCCGGTTTCGACGGCGAGATCCACTGGTGCGGCGAGCCGCGGCACCGGGTTCGCGAGCACTTCCTGCGCAACCTGCTCTACATCGGACACCGCCCCGGCATCAAACCGCTGCTCACACCGCTGGAGAACCTGCGAGCCCAGACCGCCGCCGAACCGGACATCGGCGCCGAGCAACGTGAGCAGGCACTGGACGCGGTGGGTCTGTTCGCTTTCAGTCACGTGCCCTGTCACCATCTTTCCGCCGGGCAGCAGCGTCGGGTGGCGCTGGCGCGACTGTACCTGTCCAACGCTCCCCTGTGGATTCTGGACGAGGCCTTTACCGCGATCGATCGTGACGGCGTCGCTGCCCTTGAAAAACTGCTTGCCAGGCGCGCCGCCGCCGGTGGCGCTATCGTATTGACCACCCATCACGAGCCGGACCTGGCCGACATGCGCACCCTGGACCTGCGGGACTATGCCGGCGAAGAGGTGCTGTCGTGACAGCCATGCAGCGACTGCCCAGGCTGGCGCCGTCCCAGGCCGGCGTTCCCGTGCTGCCGGCCTGTCTGGCGTTGATCCGCCGCGACCTGCTGGCCAGCCTGCGCCAGCGGCAGGACCTGTTCAACCCGCTGCTTTTCTTCCTGATGGTGGTGTCGCTGTTTCCCCTGGGCGTGAGTCCCGAGCGCAGCTTCCTGCAGGAGGCCGGCGGCGGCATCCTCTGGGTGGCGGCGTTGCTGGCGACGCTGCTGTCGCTGGATCACCTGTTCCGGCATGACTTCGAGGAGGGCGTGCTGGAACAGATGCTGCTGCAGCCTCAGCCCCTCTACCTGCTGGTGCTGGCCAAGGTGTTCGCTCACTGGCTGGTCACCGGGCTGCCGTTGCTCCTGATGGCGCCGCTGCTGGGCCTGATGCTGCAACTGGACGGGAACTCGATCGGCGTGCTTTGTCTAACCCTGCTGGTCGGCACACCCGTGCTCAGTTTCGTCGGGGCCATCGGCGCGGCACTGACCCTGGGCCTGCGATCGGCCGGAATACTCCTGTCGCTGTTGATCATCCCCCTTTACATTCCCGTGCTGATCTTCGGAACCGGTGCCGTGATGGCGGCACGCGACGGGATGCCGGTGACCCCGCACCTGGCCTTGCTGGGCGCGATGCTGGTGCTGGCTCTGACCTGCGCGCCTTTCGCCACGGCGGCGGCGCTGCGAATCAGTGTTTCTAACGGTTGAGCGGAGGCGTCATCGATGTGGCAGTGGTTTCATAAGCTCGGGTCGCCCAAATGGTTTTACGGCATCGCCGGGCGCCTGATGCCGTGGTTCCTGGTGAGCGGGCTGGCGTTGATGGCCACCGGTATCGTGTGGGGGCTGGGGTTTGCACCGGCGGATTACCTGCAGGGCAACAGCTACCGCATCATTTTTATTCACGTGCCGACCGCCTTCCTGGCCCAGGCCGCCTACGTCATGATGGCGGTGGCCGCGCTGGTCACGCTGGTGTGGCGTATGAAACTGGCGGACGTGTTCGTCAGGGCGGTGGCGCCGGTGGGGGCCGTTATCACCTTCCTGGCGCTGTTTACCGGCGCTGTCTGGGGCAAGCCCACCTGGGGCACCTGGTGGATCTGGGACGCCCGCCTGACGTCCATGCTGATCCTGCTGTTCCTGTATTTCGGTGTGATCGCCCTGGGCAACGCCATCGCCGATGAGAAATCGTCTGCGCGGGCGGTCGCGGTGCTGGTGTTGGTGGGGGTGGTGAACATTCCCATCATCAAGTATTCGGTGGAATGGTGGAACACGCTGCACCAGCCGGCCACCCTGAAGCTGACCGAGAAACCCAGCATGCCGCCGGAAATGTGGGTGCCGCTGGTGTTGTCCATCCTGGGCCTGTACCTGCTGTTTGGCTGGCTGGCCTGCTACCGGATGAAAACCGAGATTCTGTTCCGCGAGCGCCGATCGCGCTGGGTACAGGCTCTGGTGCAGAGCGACGTGTGAGGTAGGAGACGATGGCGTTTGATTCCTGGCAGGCATTCTGGAGCATGGGCGGGCACGGCCCTTACGTGTGGACGTGCTATGGCGTGTTCCTGCTGGCTCTGGTGGTGCTGGTGTCGGCCTCGGTGGGCCAGCGGCGGCGGGTCATTCAGCGCCAGCGCTGGCAACAGCGTCTGGCCCGGCGTCAGGGGCCTGGCAAAGATCTGAGCCCTGCCGATAGAGAGAACGGTGTAAATCGTGGATCCGAGAAGAGTACTGCCTGATGCATCCTGTCCGTAAACGACGCCTGACCATTGTGGTGTTCCTGCTGGTTGGCCTGGGCGTGGCGGTGGGGCTGACCACCTACGCGTTCCGCCAGAACATCAACCTGTTCTACGACCCCAGCCAGATTGCCGCCGGCGAGGCGCCGGTCGATGTCAGTATCCGGGCCGGCGGTATGGTGGAGAAGGGCAGTGTGCAGCGGGACCTGGACAGTCTGCGGGTCCGTTTCCGGGTCACGGATTTCCAGTCCTCCGTGCCCATGGAGTACACCGGCATCCTGCCGGATCTGTTCGGCGAGGAGCAGGGCGTGGTGGCTACCGGCCGCATGCGCAACGATGGCGTGTTTGTCGCCGACGAGGTGCTGGCCAAGCACGACGAGAATTACATGCCCCCGGAAGTCGCCCGCTCCATGAAAGAGAAGGGGGGTGAACGGGTCACGGTGGAGTCCCCGGACACCGCCGATGGCGTTAACTGATCGCGATTGGAGAGGTTGATGGTTCCCGAGTTTGGACATTTCGCCCTGATTCTGGCGTTGATGCTCTCGCTGTTGCTGGCCGTGGTGCCGATTGTGGGTTCGCTCACCGGGCGCGCGTCCCTGCAGGCGTTTGCGCGTCCGTTGGCCAGCGGTCAGTTCGTCTTCGTGGCCATCGCCTTTGCGGCACTGACCTACGCCTTTGTCACCGACGATTTCTCCGTGGCCTACGTGGCCAACAACAGCAACAGCCTGCTGCCCTGGTACTTCAAGTTCAGTGCCGTGTGGGGCAGCCACGAGGGCTCGTTGCTGCTGTGGATCCTGATCCTTGCTGGCTGGACGGTCGCGGTCGCGGCCTTCAGCCGTCGCCTGCCCAGCGATCTGGTGGCCCAGGTGCTGTCGATCATGGGCATCGTCAGCGTCGCCTTCCTGCTGTTTATCCTGCTGACGTCGAATCCGTTCGAGCGCCTGTTGCCGAACGTGCCGGCGGACGGCGCCGATCTCAATCCGCTGCTGCAGGATTTTGGCCTGGTGGTGCACCCGCCCATGCTGTACATGGGCTACGTGGGCTTCTCGGTGGCTTTCGCCTTCTCCATCGCCGCGCTGATCAATGGCCGGATGGACGCCGCCTGGGCGCGCTGGTCAAGACCCTGGACCACCGTCGCCTGGTGCTTCCTGTCCATCGGCATCGCCCTGGGCAGTTGGTGGGCCTATTACGAACTGGGCTGGGGCGGCTGGTGGTTCTGGGATCCGGTGGAAAACGCCTCTTTGCTGCCGTGGCTGGCGGGCACCGCGCTGATGCACTCGCTGGCAGTGACGGAAAAACGCGGCGTGTTCAAGAGCTGGACCGTGTTGCTGGCCATTATTACGTTTGCGCTGAGTCTGCTGGGGGCTTTCCTGGTTCGCTCCGGTGTGCTCACGTCGGTCCACGCCTTTGCGTCGGACCCGGCGCGCGGCCAGTTCCTGATCGGTCTGCTGGCGGTGACCGTCATCGGTTCGCTGACCCTCTACGCGTTCCGCGCGCCCGTGGTGCACAGCCGGGTGCGCTACGGCTCCCTGTCGCGGGAGATCTTCCTGCTGCTCAACAACGTTCTGCTGATGGCGGCGATGCTGCTGGTGCTGGTCGGTACCCTGTATCCGCTGGTGCTGGACTACCTGGGCGCCGGGACCCTGTCGGTGGGCAAACCCTTCTTCGACCTGACCTTCAGTCCGGTGGCCATCGCCGTGGCCCTGTTGCTGGGCGCGGGAATCTTCTCCCGCTGGAAGAAAACCGACGGCGGGTGGCTGGGGCGTCAGTTGCTGTGGCCGGCGGCGGTGAGTCTGCTGCTGGCGGTGATCGTGCCGCTCTGGTTGGGTGGCCTGGAGCCCTGGGCTTTCGCCGGCTGCTTTGCCGCCGCCTGGGTGGCGGTGGCGACCCTGCGCGACCTGTGGAGCCGCGCGGCATCCCGCAAGGGGCGTCTGCACGGCCTGAGGCGACTGACCCGCAGCTACTACGGCATGGTGCTCGGGCATCTGGGCATGGCCATTATCCTGGCCGGCGCGACGGTGGTGACCAACTACGGCGTCGAGCGGGACGTGCGCATGGAGCCCGGCGACACCCTGACCATGGGGAGCCTGGTGTACCGCTTCGACAGCCTGTCCCATCACGAAGGTCCCAACTACAGCGCCGAGCGCGGGCGCTTCGAGATTACCCGCGACGGTGACCCGGTCGCGACGCTGTACCCGGAGAAGCGGATGTACAAGGTCCAGCGCAACGTCATGACCGAGGCCGGCATCGACGCCGGCCTGTTCCGTGACTTGTTCGTGGCCCTGGGCGAGCCGGTGGGCGAGCGGGCCTGGGCCGTGCGCGTCCAGTACAAGCCGCTGGTGCGCTGGGTCTGGCTGGGGGCGATTTTCATGGCCCTCGGCGGTGCCCTGGCCATAGCCGACCGGCGTTACCGGATTCCGGTCAAGCGGCCATCGAAAGCGCCGACGCCGGACGCCCACAAGCCCGTTACCGAGAATCCCGCGGAGAGTGCATCGTGAAGCGTCTGTTGCTGTTCATCCCGTTACTCCTGGCGGTGGCCCTCGGGGTGGTGCTGTTCTCCGGCATTGGCAAGGACAACAGCACCCTGGCGTCCGCTCTGATCGGCAAGCCGGTGCCGGCGTTTGACCTGGCATCCCTGCAGGATCCGGACACCCACTACCAGGGTGACGTGTTCCGTGAGGGGGTGGTCCTGCTCAATGTGTGGGGCACCTGGTGTCCGTCCTGCCGGGTGGAGCATCCGGAGCTGGTCCGGCTGGCCCGGGAGGAGGGCGTGACCATCCTCGGTCTGAACTACAAGGACAACCGGGACGCGGCCATCGACTGGCTGCAGAAACTCGGCAACCCTTACGAGCGGATCCTGTTCGATCCCCAGGGCAAGTTCGGCTTCGACCTGGGCGTCTATGGCGCGCCGGAAACCTACGTCATCGACGGCGACGGTATCGTGCGTTACCGCCATGTGGGCGTGGTGGACGACAAGGTCTGGCGCGAAGAGTTGAAGCCGTTGGTCGACCAGTATCGGAAGGAGGGTTGAGTGCGCGCGCTGTTGCTACTGAGTCTTATCGGCTGCCTGGTGGGCTTCTCGGCCGCCGTCCAGGCCGCCGATGACACCTACCCGCTGGATTCCGCCCAGGATCGCCAGCGTTTCGAAACCCTGACCCGCGAACTGCGTTGCCCCAAGTGCCAGAACCAGAGCATCGCCGATTCCAACGCGCCGATCGCTTCGGACATGCGCGCCGAGGTGCACCGGTTGGTGCAGGCCGGCGAGAGCAACGAGGCCATCATGGAGGCCATGACCGGCCGCTTCGGCGAATTTGTCCGCTATCGGCCCGAATTCGAACCGCGCACGGTGCTGCTCTGGCTGACACCGCTGATTGTGGTGCTGATCGGTCTGCTGGCGGTGTTCCTCGTGGTGCGCCGGTCACGTTCGGCAGGCCCTGGACGCGACTCGCCGATCAGCGAGCAGGAGCGGGCGCGTCTGGACGCCTGGCTGGACGAAGACAGTGACACCGACTCGCCGCGTCAGCCGCGTTAGCGATTCCGGCCTGATGGATACTCTTTACGACATGGTTCCAACCCTATGACAATGCCTTTCTGGCTGACCCTGGCGACCCTGATCGGGCTGGCCCTGGTGTTCGTGCTCTACCCTCTGTTTTTTCACCGACCGGATCGTGATGACGTCAACGATATCCGCCACCAGAACCTGATGGCCTACCGCTCCCGCCTGGCGGAGCTTGAAGCCGAAAGGGACGCCGGCGTGCTGGACGATGAGACCTATCGCCAGATGAAGGACGAACTGTCCGGCAGTGTCGTGGACGATGTGGGCCGTTCCGGTAGTCAGCGAGTGGGCCGCCTGGACGGCCGCAAGTCGGCGCTGGCGGTGACGCTGGTGGCCGTGATAGCGGTGCCGGCGGTGTCCCTGTGGCTGTACGACGACTGGGGCGGTATCGAACAGCTGGAGCAGTACCGGACCATGCGCGCCATGGAGCAGGTGGACCAGGCTGGCAGCCAGGAAATGGCCGCCCTGGCCGAGCAGTTGCGGGCCCGCCTGCTGGAACAGCCGGACAACCTGGAAGGCTGGGCCATGCTCGGGCGGACCTATATGAATCTGGAGCAGTATGACGACGCCGCCTGGGCCTATCAGCAGCTGGCCGGGCAGGTGGAGAGCGCCACCCGGCAGGCGGCCACCGCCTGGGGCCTGGTGGCCCAGGCGCGTTATTTCCAAAGCCAGGGGGCGATGAATGAATCGGTGACGGCTGCCATCGACAAGGCCCGCGAGCGTAACCCGGATGAAGTCAACGCCCTGGGTCTGCTGGGCATCAATGCGTTCGAGGCCCAGAACTATCGCCAGGCGATCGAGTATTGGGAGCGCATCATGGACGTGGCTCCGGATCACCCGCAGCTGCCGTCGATCCGCCAGGGTGTGGCGGAAGCCTACCGACGGCTGGGTGAGCCGGTGCCGGCCGGGGTGATGCCCGTGCAATTGAAAGTTCAGGTGTCGCTGGCCGAGTCCCTGCGTGATCAGGTGGCGCCGGATACGGCGCTGTTCGTGTTCGCCCAGAACGCGGACGGTCCCAAGGTGCCGCTGGCGGTGGCGCGTTTATCCGCCGCCCGGTTGCCGGTGACCCTGACCCTCGACGACAGCATGGCGATGATGCCGGGCAATACACTGTCTTCGGCCGCCGAAGTGACCGTTTCCGCCCGTCTGTCGCCGTCCGGCGAGGCGGTTCCCCAAAGCGGTGACTGGCAAGGCGCCAGCGAACAGGCGATCGTGCTGGACAGCTACGACGGGCAGACGGTGCCGGTGGTCATCGACCAGCGGATTCCGTAATCGGCCGGAATGGCATGCCCGAAGCGCGTGGGGCCAGTGTTTCGCACGTTACTTCTGGCGCCACGAACTTATGTTAATGGGCGCTAGCTGCCGGCCCGGGACGCTTTCAGACCAGCAGGGTAGAGCGGTGCCAGGGCGTCCTTC
Source organism: Marinobacter bohaiensis (assembly GCF_003258515.1). NCBI lineage: Bacteria > Pseudomonadati > Pseudomonadota > Gammaproteobacteria > Pseudomonadales > Marinobacteraceae > Marinobacter > Marinobacter bohaiensis. The sequence continues at coordinate 56,454 of NZ_QGEH01000004.1, read as the reverse complement.
TCCGGTCGGGCGGCGTGACTTTCCCGCAGGACTTCCAGGCGTTGCAGCAGCGCTTTCGAGTGCCATTCCCCGGTGCTCTGGTGATCGCTGTAAAGGCGTTCCTGCAATTTCTCCAGCTCTTCCCCCAATACCTCGTCCTGACTGAAACGAACCACATCCGCGGCACTGCGCAGATGCTGGTTGGCGAAGCGCCGGCGAGCCCAGCGCGGCAGCAGGCTCAGGGTTTGCGCGCTGCCTGCACCGGCGGCGCTTTGCAGGTCGGCGAACAGCACCGCCTCGGCCGCATCCGGCTGGCTGTCGACGGGCACGGTGCCTGTGTCCCGGCGCCGATTCAGCCACCAGAACAACAGGGTCAGCACCCAGCCGGTGCCCAGCGCCAGGGCCAGCCAGAACCACGTACGGTCAACGCTAGCGGTTACCGGTTGCGAGGGGGCGTTGTCGCTGGCCTCGTCGGCGGGCGCGCTGGCCGGTGCTGAGGTCTGCGCCGCGGTTTCCGGCGCCGGCGGTTGGCTCGGCACCTGGCCGGACGCGTTGGCGATGCTCAGCGTGCGGGCGGGAATCACCGCCACCCGCTGGCGGTCGTTCACCGTGTCCCACCAGGGCACGCGGATCTCCGGCAGGGTGATCTCGCCGGGTTTGATGGCCACCAGCGCCGTATTCTCGGTACGCGACGAGGTGACGGTGCGATCGTTGACGTCTGAGGTCATTTCCGCCTTGTCCGGATAGCTGCGCAGGCTGTCCGGGTAGTTCACGTCCATCGGTGGCAGCGCCGACCCCAAAAGCCCCAGGGCTTTCATGCGGATGGTACGGGTCACACTCTTGCCGGCTTCCAGCTGCTGGCTGGGATCGCTCCACTGGTCTTCCAGTTCGAGGCTGGTGGCGGGCAGCCAGGTGTCGCCGGTGAACTGGGCAGGAATGTCCTTGACGGGGATGTCTACCGGATTCGCCCGGTCGCGCAGGAAGTTGAGCTGGCCGCGGTCGTCCCGGGCCTGGCCGTTGAAGGTGATGCCGTCGATCGTCAGGTTGCCGGGTGTCTGCGGATAGATCACGTAGCGCCGCTCCACGACGCGGTAGCGCACGTTGTTGCGGATGCGGGCGTATTCCTGCTGCTCACCCATGGTTTCGATGATGGCGTCGCCGTGGTCGGGCTGGCTCAGGTCGCCACGGATCAGGTTACCGCGATAGAACAGGCGCACGGTCAGTACCAGTTGCTCCTGCACGTAGACGCTGTCCTTGTCGGTTTCCACTTCCACGAAGGCGGGCGGGGCATCACCGTCGGCGGAGGGGGCATCGCCGGGTTTGACGGTGATCGTCACCGGACTGGAGTGGGCGTCGCGAAAGGTGAGGGACGGAATCGTGAGCTGTCCGGTTGTCTTCGGAGCCAGTTCATAGATCCAGGTGATCACCGCCGTGGCGTCGCCGTTGACCGAGCGCAGGCTGTATTTCTGGTGCCGGCTGAGAATCTCGAAGTTCTGCTTGAGGGCGTCTTCGTCCGGCGAGGGCAGATCCGCATCGCCGATGTTGAAGAGCATGTCCAGGTCCATGGAGAAGGGCATCTCGCCCTGGACCCGCATGGTCAGTGTCTGGTTCTCGTGCAGGGTGTCGCGGTCCACGTGGATGTCCAGGGTGCCGGGTGCCGCCCATGCGCCGGACACGAAGCCGGTCAGGAGGATCAGAAGCAGGAGCGATGGGACGCTTCTTACCATGGTGTATCGCCTTCCATTTGTTGCTGGTTGCCGCGCTCACGGTACTGGTAGAGGAATTTGCGCCGCATCAGGCCGGACGGGTCGTCCGGGATGCGGCGCAGCCATTGTTCCTGGCTCTGGCTCAGCTGTGAGCGGTCTTCCGGTTCCGCTTCCCGCGCACTGGCGGACGCCTGTTCGCCGTCACCGGGCGAGCGTTGCCCCGGCGATGAGGGTTGCCGGGCGTCCTGAGCCTGCTGTTCATCGGACGATGCGGCGTCGCCGCTTTCGGACGACGGCTGCTGGCCGTTCTCTCCCTGGGGCTGTCCCTGCTGCCCGGCCTGGTCCGGCTGTTGACCGGGTGACTGGGAGCGGTTGCCCTGGGATGAATCCTGTTGCTGTTGGCCCTGGCCGGATTGGGATTGCTGGCCCTGGCCGTCCTGGTTCTGCTGCTGTTGTTGGTTTTGCTGTTTCCGCTGTTCCTGCTGGCGTTGCTGTTGCTCGAGCAGTTTCTTCACCAGGTCGCGGTTGTATTGGGCATCCGCGTTGTCCGGATCCTGCATCAGGGCCGTGTCGTACGCGTCGAGGGCGGCTTGCAGCTCGCCCTTGCGGGCCAGGGCGTTGCCCCGGTTGTAATGGGCATCGGCGCCGTCGCCCCGTTCGAACTGTTCGGCGGCACGGCCGTAATCCCCCGAGCGGTAGAGTGCGGAACCTTTCCACTGCGGGTCCTTGAACTTACCGGCCGCCACCGATGGATCCTCGGCGATCAGGGCTTCGCCGCGCTGGTCCGGGCGGGTCCAGAGATCGTTCCAGTCCATCGCCTGGGCCGGCTGGGGCAGCATCGGCAACAGCACCAGCGGGATCAGCAGCAGGGCACCTCGCCGCCACGCCAGCAAGGCCAGCGGTGCGGCGAGCCAGAGCAGCCAGTAGCCGTCGTCCTGCCAGCGGTCGACCAGTAGCTGGCGCTGGCTGTCGTGCCAGTCGTCGCTGTCTTCGGTGCGCAGTTCCAGTGAGCGGATGTCGCCATCGTCCAGGGTGATGGCGGAACTCCGGCCGCCGGTGGCATCGGCCAGGCTGGCCAGGCGTTCCGGGTTGGCCTTGGCGATCACCACCTGATCGCCGTCGCGGATAAAGCCGCGCTTGGGCAGCGGGATCGGACTGCCTTCGCGGGTGCCCACGACCAGGGTGCTGAGCGTGTAGTTCGTGCCCTGCAGGCTCTCGCGGATCGACTGCACGTCGCCGGGGCGCACCGAGTCCGCCACCAGCAACACGCGGCCGTCGCCCGGGGCGCCCTGGTCGAGAAGGGTTTCCGCCCGCTCCACACCGAGATCGGCGCGGTTGCCGCTGGCGGGCATCATGAACGGATCGAGCACGCCCAGCAGGCTCTCGATGGTGCGGCCGTCATCGGTCAGGGGGGTGACCACGTGAGCGTCGCCGGCGTAGACCACCAGGGCGGTAAAGCTGCCCTTGCGTTGTTCCAGGATGTCGCGGATCTTGCGTTTGGCCTGGGTCAGACGGTCCGGGTCCACGTCCTGCGCCAGCATCGACAGGGACAGGTCGAGCACGATCACCAGACTGTCGTTCTGTTGCATAAGTGGCGTGGGCGCCTGGCGCCAGCTGGGGCCGGCCAGGGCGATAGCGCAGACGATGACCAGCGCGCCCAGGGTTAGCCCCGGCCGACGCTGACGGCTCTGTTGTTCGACGGCTTCGCCCAGAAGCGGACGCAGCAGGGCATCGGGAATGATCCGCGCCCAGCCGCTCTGGCCCTGGTTACGGTGGCGCAACAGGAAGGGGATCAGCGGCAGCAGGATCAACAGCAGCAGCCACAGCGGCCGCAGGAAATGGAAGTCAGCCATGGCTCACCTCCGGCGTGCGGTGGCGCAGGTGGCTTCCGGCGGTGCCCAGAAGCAACAGGATGACGGCCAGACCGGCGGGCCACTGGAACAGGTCGGTGGTGGGCCGGTACTGCTTGCCCTCCAGCTCGATGGGCTCGAGCCGGTCGATGGTGTCGTAGATGGTCTCCAGCTCCGTGGTACTGCGGGCGCGGAAATACTCGCCGCCGGTCTGGCTGGCGATGCGTTTGAGCAGGTCTTCGTCCAGGTCCCGCGAGGGGTTGATCTTGCGGGTGCCGAGGAAGCCTCGCTGGATCATGGCTTCGGCGCCCATGCCGATGGTGTAGATGCGCACACCGGCCGCTGCGGCGATCTCGGCGGCCTTATCCGGGCTGACCTCGCCGGCGGTGTTGGCGCCGTCGGTGAGCAGTATCAGGACGCGCTGGTCCTGGGGCCGGTCGCGCAGGCGTTTGACCGCCAGGCCGATGGCGTCGCCAATGGCGGTAGCCCGGCCGGCCATGCCCAACCGGGCCTCCTGCAACAGGGTGCGGATGGTCTCGTGGTCGAACGACAGCGGCGCCTGGATATAGGGTTGGGTGCCGAACAACAGCAGGCCGAGACGGTCGCCCTCGCGGCGTTTGATGAATTCGTCCAGCACGGATTTGACCGCCGTCAGTCGGTTCACCTGGCGCTGGCCCAGCACCATATCCTCCTCTTCCATGCTGGGGGAAATGTCCACCGCCAGCAGCAGGTCACGACCGGTGACCGGCAGTTGCACCCCCTCGGCGACGTGTTGTGGACGAGCGACCGCGATCACCAGAAGCACCCAACTCAGCAACAGCAGCATCTTCTGCCACCGCGGTCGGGCATCGCCGCTGCGACTGACGCCGGGCAGACCGGTGATCCAGTGACCCACTGGCAGTGTCGGCGCGGCCACATCGTCGACGTGGCGTTGGCGGCGTCGCCACCACAGCAGCGGAATCAGGGCCAGCAGCAGGAGCCAGGGGTAGGCCAGGGTCAGCATTTCTGACCTCCCAGCCAGCGGGCGGCCAGGCTGTGCGCGGCTTGCGGATCAATCGCCGGTGACGGTGACCAGGCGGCCTCCACCAGGGCGTTCACAGCCTGAGGGTCCAGCTTCTTCTGCGTGTGGGTCAGGAAGTCACGCCACTGGGCGCCGCTCAGGGCGTGGGGGCGCTGTTCCGGATAGCGCTGGCGGGCGCAGCGTTTGAGCAGGGCATTGAGTTCGGTGAACCAGGTGGGGCTGGCTTCGGCCCGGGCGCCCAGTTGATCCAGTTCGGCCCGGGCGGCGCGCAGCCAGCGGTTGCGCTGATGGCGACGCCAGAGCCAGAACACCAGCGCGCCCACCAGCACCAGGATGAGCGCGGCGACGATCCACCAGCCCGGTGCCGGGGGCCAGAAACCGCCGGGCTCCGGCAGGTGGATATCGCGCAACTGGGCCAGGGGATCGCCCGAATTCATGGGATTGGATGTTGCCTGTGTCATGGGTTTCATCGAGAACTGCTGTCAGCCTATTCGTCCCCGCGGACCCAGCACCTGCTTGAGGGCCTGGGCCGGTGGTTGTCCGGTGTAGATGGGCGTTGCGCTGACGCCGGCGAGGCTGAAACAGCGCTCCACCTGGTATTCGTGTTCGGCCACCTTGGCTTCGAACGCGCGCCGGAAAGCGGTGTCACCGGCGTCGAACCAGAGCGGACCGTCCGGCCCGGCTACCGCGAAACGACCGCGTTCCGGCAGCGCCTGTTCCAGCGGGTCGATCACCCGCAGTGCCGTCACCGTGTTGTGGCGCGCCAGTTGGGCAATCAGCCCCGGGGTGTCGGCACTCAGGTTGATGAAGTCGCTGATCAGGAATACCCGGCTGCCGGTATGGGCGATACGCCGCGCCTCGCGCAGGGCCTCGTCCAGTTTACCCGGTTTGCCCAGATGGCTGGAGCCGTCCGACGACGGGGCGTGGTCGTCCTGGCGCTTGACCAGGCTGTCGAGCAGCTTGAGCACGGAGCGTCGGCGCCGGGCCGGTCGCAGTACGTCACACTGGTGATCGGAAAAGACGATGCCGCCCACCTGATCGCCGGCCTGTAAACCCAGCCAGGCGACCAGTCCGGCCGCCTGGGCCGCACGCACGCGCTTAAAGGCCCCTTCGCTGCCGAAATAGAGGGAGTCGCCCAGGTCGCAGATGATCAGCAGCGGACGCTCCCGTTCTTCTTCGTAAAGCTTGGTGTGGGGTGACTGCCGGCGCGCGGTGACGCGCCAGTCGATGCTGCGGATATCGTCGCCGGGCTGGTACAGGCGTACCTCCGAAAACACCATACCGCGGCCTTTCTGGCGCGAGCGGTTCACGCCCGCCTTGCGCACCGCCACCGGGCGGGTGCCGGGCATACGCAGGGCACGGGCGTCGGCCTGCAGCCGGATCAGCTCGGGCAGATCAATGCGGATCAGTGGAGACGCGTCGGCCATGGTGTCAGGCGGCCACCGGTACCCGGTCGATCAGGCGCTGGATGACGTCGTCCGGCGTGATGCCGTCGGCTTCCGCCTCGAACGTCAGCAGCACGCGGTGACGCAGCACGTCGAAGGCGACCGCACGCACGTCGTCGGGGCTGACGAAGTCCCGGCCTTCCAGCCAGGCCTTGGCGCGGGCGCAGCGATCCAGCGCGATGGTGCCGCGCGGGCTGGCGCCGAAGGCGATCCAGCGGGCCAGTTCCTCGTCCAGCGTCGCCGGCTGGCGTGTGGCCAGCACCAGCGCCACGAGGTAATCCTCCACCGCTTCGGCCATGAACAGCTCGTTGGCGTCGAGACGGGCCTGGAAGATGTCTTCGGCACGCAGGCGCAGGTCGGTCGGCGCCGGGCCCTGCTGGTAGTCGCGGCGGGCGAGGTGAAGGATGTCGCGCTCGGCGCCGGCGTCCGGATAGTCGATGATGACGTGCATCAGGAACCGGTCGAGCTGGGCTTCGGGCAGCGGGTAGGTGCCTTCCTGCTCGATCGGGTTCTGGGTCGCCATCACCAGGAACAGGCGATCCAGGGGAAACGTCTTCATGCCGACACTGACCTGGCGCTCGCCCATGGCTTCGAGCAGGGCGGACTGGACTTTCGCCGGCGCGCGGTTGATCTCATCGGCCAGCACCAGGTTGTGGAAGATGGGGCCTTTCTGGAATTCGAACAGGCCGGTCTCGGCCCGGTAGATCTCGCTGCCGGTGACGTCCGAGGGCAGCAGGTCGGGCGTGAACTGGATGCGATGAAAGTCGCCTTCGATGTGGTCCGAGAGCGTCTTGATGGCCGTGGTCTTGGCCAGGCCCGGGGCCCCTTCCACCAGCAGGTGGCCGTCGGCGAGGAGAGCAATCAGCAGGCGATCCACCAGTTTTTCCTGCCCAATGATCCTTTTCGCTAATTGGGATCGCAGATCCCCGAATATACGCTGCACACTCATTGCACTTTCGAACCTTCCGTTTTGACTTTCGATCCGGGACCTATGGGCGACCGATCCGGGACGTGAGGGCGATCCGCGCCCTGCGGGGCAGGAGAGCCAATCAACGTGATGTCGTCGACTCGTGCAGTCGCGGTGGGGTACCGGCATGGGCCGGGTCCGTATTCACCACAATCGCCGTAGGGGCCCAGTGTTTGTAACCTACCAGCAAAAATCAAGGGTTTGACTATGCTTGTGAAAAGATCCGCTTGTGGCGGTAGCCGCGTGCGGACATATCCCGCTAGCTGTCATGGCCTTGTCGGGGAACCCTGTCTCTGACAGGACTCCGCCTCATTTGTTTATTAACATTAATTCAGAAAGTTGGGGTAGCACATGAACGCGCTGACGGTAACCAGCAAGGATCAGTTCCATGACCTGCTGGCCGAAGCCTTTGCCGAGAAAATCAACAAGACTGAAGCGAAGAAGATCAGTGAATTTGCAGTTCAACATTTATCCCACTTACCGCTGAACGAACTGGTGTCGAGGCGGTTTGCGGATGTCTACGGGTCGGTTCTCGCCGCCTGGCAGTTCATCAAGAAACGCGGCGCCAGCGAAACGCCTGTGTCGGTCTTCAATCCGGATCTGGAAAGCGACGGCTGGCAATCGACCCATTCGGTCATATTCATACTGCATCCGAACATCCCTTTCCTGATCGACTCCATCCGCATCGCGATCAACCAGCGCGAAATCGGTACCCACACCCTCTACCACTCCATCCTCCAGGTCGAACGCGACCGCACCGGCAAGCTCAAGAAGATCCACGACCGCGACAGCCAACCGGGAAAGGCCAAGACCAGCTACGAAGCGATGATCGTGCTGGAGATCGACCGCCACAGTGACCCGGAAGACCTGCGTGTCCTGGAGCAGGAACTGCAGAGTGTGCTTGAGGAAGTGCGCATCGCGGTGGACGATTTCCCGAAGATGAAGGACAAGTCCGCCCAGATCCTCAAGGAGCTGGATAACTGCAAGGCCAAGGTCAGCGCCGAGAACGTCAAGGAAGCGCACCGTTTCCTGGAATGGCTGGGCGACGACCACTTCACCTTCCTGGGGTATGACGAGTACGACTTCGTCAAGGAGAAGGACGGCAGCATCCTGGTGACCCAGGTGCCGGATTCCGAGATGGGGATCCTGCGGGTCCACAACGAACGTCCGGCCAAGGTGCGTCTCGACGAGCTGCCCCAGCGTACGCGCACGGAGATGACCCGCACCGACGACATCTTCATCTTCGCCAAGTCGGCGCAGCGGTCGCGAGTGCACCGGCCGGCCTATCCCGACTACATCGCGGTGAAGAAATTCAACGCCAAGGGCGAGGTGATCGGCGAGCGCCGTTTCCTTGGCCTTTACACCTCGCGGGTCTACCAGGAGCGTCCGGATCAGATCCCGCTGCTGCGCCGCAAGATCGCCGAGGTCATCGAGCGCTCCGGCTTCCTGCGCGACGACTACGCGGGCAAGGAGCTGGACCAGATCCTGACGGTTTACCCCCGCGACGAGCTGTTCCAGATCGAGCCGGGCGAGCTCTACAACGTGGCGCTGGATATCCTCTACATTCAGGAACGCCGCATGATCAAGGTATTCATGCGTGAGGATGTGTACGGCCAGTTCGTCACCTGCCTGGCGTTCTTCCCGCGGGATATCTACAACACCGAGCTGCGCCTGAGCGTGGAGCAGGTGCTGATGGAGCGGCTGGGTGCCGAGGACATCGAGTTCGTCACCCATTTCTCCGAGTCGGTACTGGCGCGGGTGCAGTTCACCATCCGTGTGCCGCAGGTGGAGAACCGCCAGCTGCCGGTGGCCGAGATCCAGGAAAGCGTGCTGGCGCTGGCCCAGTCCTGGCGCGACGGCTTGTCCGAAGCGCTCTACGAGACTCACGGCGAGGAACGCGGCAACGAGCTGATCCGCCTCTACCGCAACGCTTTCCCCGGCAGCTACCGGGACATGTTCTCGCCGCGCCGGGCCGCCATCGACCTGGACCACATCACTGAGTCGGCCGGCAACGACCGCGTGGAGATGAGTTTCTACCGGGCGCTGGAGGAAGAGGAAAGCACGGTCCACTTCAAACTGTTCGCGCCGGACAGGCAGCTGCCGCTGTCGGATGTGCTGCCGATCTTCCACAACCTCGGTTTCCGGGTGCTGGGCGAGCACCCCTTCGAGGTGGTGGATCGCAGCGGCAAGGCGGTATGGATCCATGACTTCACCCTGCAGGCCCGGTCCGGCAAGGCGGTGGACATCCACCGCATCCGGCCGATCTTTGAAGACCTGTTCCGCCGCGTCTGGTATGGCCAGGCGGAGAACGACACCTTCAACCGGCTGGTCCTGGCCTGCTACCTGGACTGGCGCCAGATTGCCATGCTCCGGGCCTACGCCCGCTACATGCGTCAGATCCGCATCTCCAACAGTCAGACCTTCATCGCCAACACGCTGGTCAATCACGTGTCCCTGGCGCAGCTGCTGCTGGATTTCTTCGCGGTGCGTTTCGATCCGGAACGTTTCCAGAGCAGCGGCAAGAGCGCGGCCGCCCAGCAGAAGCTGGAGCTGGAATTCAACGCCGGCCTGGACGACGTGGAGAACCTGAGCGAGGACCGGGTGCTGCGCCTGTACCTGGACCTGATCAAGGCGACCCAGCGCACCAACTACTTCCAGTTGGACGAGAATGGCGGCCACAAGCCTTACGTCAGCTACAAGTTCCGTCCGTCCGAGATTCCCGACATGCCGCTGCCGCGGCCGATGTTCGAGATCTTCGTGTACTCGCCGCGGGTGGAAGGTGTGCACCTGCGCGGCGGCAAGGTAGCGCGCGGCGGTCTGCGCTGGTCGGACCGTTTCGAGGACTACCGTACCGAGATCCTGGGGCTGGTCAAGGCGCAGCAGGTCAAGAACGCGGTCATCGTGCCGGTGGGCGCCAAGGGTGGTTTCGTGGCCAAACAGCTGCCCAATGGCGGTGATCGCGACGCCTTCCAGCGCGAAGGCATCGAAGCGTACAAGACCTTCGTGCGCGGCCTGCTGGATGTGACCGACAATCTGGTGGACGGCGCCATCAAGCCGCCAACCAGCGTCATCCGCCACGACGAGGACGATCATTACCTGGTGGTCGCGGCGGACAAGGGCACCGCCACCTTCTCCGACATCGCCAACGGCCTGTCGGCGGAATACGACTTCTGGCTCGGTGATGCCTTTGCTTCGGGCGGCAGCCAGGGTTACGACCACAAGAAGATGGGCATCACCGCCAAGGGCGCCTGGGTATCCGTGGAGCGGCATTTCCGCGAGCTGGGCATCAACCCGGCCAGGGATGACTTCTCGGTGATCGGTATCGGCGACATGGGCGGTGACGTCTTCGGCAACGGCCTGCTGCGTTCCGAGCACGCCAAGCTGATTGCGGCGTTCAACCACCTGCACATCTTCGTTGACCCGACGCCGGATCCCAGGGCCAGCTTCGAGGAGCGCCAGCGCCTGTTCGAGATGCCGCGCTCCAGCTGGACCGACTACAACGCCGACCTGATCTCCAAGGGCGGCGGGGTGTTCAACCGCAGCGCCAAATCGATTCCGGTCAGCGCGGAAATGAAGAAGCTGTTCAACATCAAGTCGGACCGCGTGCCGCCCAACATGCTGATCAGCCATATCCTCAAGGCCCAGGCGGATCTGCTGTGGTTCGGCGGTATCGGCACCTACGTCAAGGGCTCGAAGGAGACCCATGCCGATGTGGGGGACAAGGCCAACGACGGCCTGCGCGTGGACGGCCGCGAAGTGCGCGCCAAGGTGGTCGGCGAGGGCGGCAACCTGGGCATGACCCAGCTCGGTCGCATCGAGTTCGGTCTTAACGGCGGGCGTTTGAACACGGACTTCATCGACAACGCGGGTGGGGTGGATTGCTCCGACCACGAGGTCAACATGAAGATCCTGCTCAACCGTGTGGTGGCGGCCGGCGACCTGACCGAGAAGCAGCGCAACAACATGCTTGAGAAGATGACCGACGACGTGTCCGATCTCGTGCTGCTGAACAACTACCGCCAGACCCAGGCGATCAGTATCGCCAACACCGAGGCGATCACCCGCCTGGAGGAATACCGCCGGCTGATGATCAACTTCGAGACCGCGGGCAAACTCAACCGCGAGCTGGAGTTCCTGCCTGACGAGGAGACCCTGGCGGAGCGCAAGCTGAACAAGCGCGGCCTGACCCGGCCCGAGCTGTCGGTGCTGATCTCCTACGTCAAGGGCGACCTCAAGCAGTTGCTGATCGACAGCGAGCTGCCGGACGAGCCGTTGCTGGCCAAGGAGATGAACAAGGTCTTCCCGGAGCAACTGATCAAAAAGTTCGGCAAGGAATTGGGCGAGCACCAGCTGCGGCGTGAAATCATCGCCACCCAGATCGCCAACGACATGGTCAACCACATGGGCATCACCTTTGTGGACCGGATGGCCCAGTCCACCGGCGCGTCGGTGTCGGCCATCGCCATGGCCTGGATCATCGCCCGTGATGTGTTCCGCTTCGACGAGTGGTGGAACAAGATCGAATCGCTGGACTTCAAGGTGCCGGCGGAACTGCAGCTGGAACTGATGAACGAGCTGATCCGCCTGATCCGCCGTTCCGTGCGCTGGCTGTTGCGCAACCGTCGCAGCGAGCTGAACATCCAGACCCACATGGACCGCTTCGCCGCGGCGCTGTCCGACATCATCGGCCAGATGCCGGAATACCTGGGCACGGAGTCCGGTACGGCCTGGCGCAAGCAGTTCGACGCGCTGGTGGCCAAGGATATTCCCGAGGATGTGGCCGGTGTCGTGGCCGGGGCGTCGTACCTGTACTCGGCGTTGGGCATCATCGAGGCCCACGAGACAACCCAGGTGCCGCTCAAGCAGGTGGCCAACCTGTACTACACCCTGGGCGAACAGCTGGACCTCAACTGGTTTGCCGGCGCGGTGGCCAAGCTGTCGCCGTCCTCCCACTGGGAGGCCTTGGCACGGGAGAGCTTCCGCGAAGACCTGGACTGGCAGCAGCGCGCGCTGACCACCGGCGTGCTGCGCATCAGCGGCAAGGAAGGGGACATCGAGCAGGCCATCGAGGAATGGGCCGATCGGCACAAGCCGATGGTCCAGCGCTGGCACGCGATGCTGTCGGAACTGCGCAGCGCCCGGGAGCCGGAGTACGCCATGTTCTCCGTCGCCCTGCGCGAGCTCCTGGACCTGGCGCAGTCGTCCCTGCACACGCCGCTGGAGACGGCTAACCCGTAAGTCCAGTTGAACCGGAACGGGATTTGCCGTTCAATTTAAGGCGCTATCGTTCTCGCGGTAGCGCCTTTTTTGTGCCCGGGTGTTTTTCGGGCGGTTCAGGAAATCGGCCGCCCGCGTGTTATAAACACCCGCTTCGAGAACCTATCCACATCGAGAAGGGAACCATGCGACGGCTGAACCACCTCTTTGAAAGCAACCGCGACTGGGCGGATAAGATCAAGCAGGAAGACCCACAGTTCTTCGAGCGACTGTCCAACCAGCAGGCTCCCGAATACCTCTGGATCGGCTGCGCCGACAGCCGTGTGCCTGCCAACCAGATCGTAGATCTGATGCCCGGTGACCTGTTCGTGCATCGCAACGTCGCCAACGTGGTGGTGCACACCGACTTCAACTGCCTGTCGGTGCTGCAGTTCGCCGTGGAAGTGCTGAAGGTCAAGCACATCATGGTGGTGGGCCACTATGGCTGCGGCGGTGTAAAGGCGGCGCTGAAGAACGAAGGCAAGGGCCTGATCGCCAACTGGTTGCGCCACGTGCAGGACGTGCGCGACGAGTACAGCCCGATCCTGGAGAAACTGTCCGACGAGAGCGAGCAGGTGGACCGCCTGTGCGAGCTGAACGCCATGGCCCAGGTGCGTCACGTGTGCCAGACCAGCATCGTCCAGGACGCCTGGGAACGCGGCCAGGAACTCTCCGTGCACGGCTGGGTATACGACGTGGCCGACGGCCTGCTGCGTGATCTGGGGCTGTGCATCACAAACAATGAAGAGCGCGAGGAAATCTACGAGCAGAGTATCCAGGGGCTGGTCTCCCGCCCGGTGCGTTCGCTCAGCGCCAAATAAGGCGGCGCCCGCTCACTGCCCGGCGACCCGGATCTGGTTCCGGCCGCCGGTTTTTGCCGCGTAGAGCGCCGTATCGGCGCGCTCGATCCACTCCCGGGCGCTGTCGATATCCTCGGTCATCGATGCCAGTCCCATGCTGATGGTGCACTGGATTCGCGCCGAGCCGACGTCCACGGTGGTGGTCTCGATGGTGCGGCGGATGCGCTCGCACAACACCACCGCGCCGTCGATCGGCGTTTCCGGCAGCACGATGGCGTATTCCTCGCCGCCGTAGCGGCCGGCCAGGTCGGCATGGCGCAGGTTGGCCTTGAGGATCTGGGCCGTGCGCCGGATCACCTCGTCCCCGGTGACGTGGCCGTAGGTGTCGTTCACCGACTTGAAGCGGTCAATGTCGAACATCACCAGCACCGATTCGTTGCCGTAGCGGCAGCAGCGTCCGTATTCCGCTTCCAGCAGGTTTTCCCACGTATTGCGGTTGAGCAGCCCGGTCAGGCCGTCGGTTTCACTGAGGCGGCTGAGTTGGTCGTTGGCCCGTTCCAGAGCCAGCTTGCCGGCGGCCATGTCGGTCACGTCGTAAATCATCAGGCAGTACATCTGCACCGATCCGTCGCTGCCGCACAGGGGGCTGATGGTCAGGTTCTGGTACATGTACGGCGCCGTGCCCGTGATCGGGCGGGTGTTGCGGAAGTGGAACAGGTAGGGGCGCTGCTCCCAGGTGGTGAAGGCGCGGGTGCGCAACAGGCGCACCGACTCCAGCTTGCGTCGCAGCCAGGGCTCGGGCAGATCGGGGAAGATCTCGAACAGGTTGCGGCCCTTGATGCGGCTGGCGGTAATCTCGCTGTGGTTCTCCATGAACCCGTTCCACACGTGCACGCCGTAGTCGTGGTCGAGGACCACCAGGCCCACTTCCACGGTTTCCAGCATGTCCATCAGCCAGTGGAATTCCTGCAGGTCTTCGGGTTTGGCCATCATCGGGACGCCTTCGCTCCGTGGATGGCGGTCTCGAGTCGGGGCAGGGAATCCCCGGTCAGCAGGATCAGCAGGTCGCAGACCACGTTGTAATCCTCTATCGCGTAATTGATTTCGACGCACAGCAGTTGCTGGTCCCGGGCCTGGTGATATTCCAGAAGATCGCCGATCTGGCGGTGCTGGCCCAGCACGACCGGGTGGCTGAGGCCCAGGTTCAGATCCAGCTGCTCGCCCAGCCCCCGCAGGAAGGCGCCGAACAGGATGCTGGAGAGGTCCATCAGGACTTCCACTTCCAGCGCGTTGCGGTCGTCTTCCTCGTAACCCAGCAGGCGGGTCATGTCATTGAAGCTGGCGTCGGAGAACAGCAGCAGCGCTTCGCCGGCAATACCGCCGCCATTGAATCCCTGGCACACCGCCGAATAGGCGTCACGCTCGTCCACCGCGCCCAGCGCCATGGCCAGTTCGCTCTGCGCCAGCATGTCCACCCGCGGTACCGGCAGTTTGACGAACACGTTGAGCAGCCGGGCCAGCAGATCGGCGGCCTGGCCCATGGCGATGTTGGCCAGCTCCTGCAGGTGCCCGAACAGGTTTTCCTCGCCGGTATCGTCCGCCGTGGCCCGTTCGACAGCGGTGGTTTCCGTGGCGGCTTCGGCGGGGGAGATCAGGCCGTAGTCGGCCAGGATGTCGCGGATCTCGGCGGCGTCGGTGGGCTTGCGGATGAAATCCATGGCGCCCAGGTTGAGCACCCGGCGCCGGGCCTCCGGCTGGATGTCGCCGGACACCACGATGGTCATCACCGGCCGGTCTTCCCGGGCGATGGCCTCCAGCACGGCGTAGCCGTCCAGCACCGGCATGGTGAGATCCAGGAACAGTAGATCGCATCGATCCTGGCGAATCAGCCCGAGGGCCTGTTCGCCATCTTCGGCAAACGCCAGATCCGTGACCGCCGCCGAAGGCAGGGCGTCGGCCATCTGCTTGCGCGCCATGGCGGAGTCGTCACAGATGAGGACTCGATAGCTCATGCGATCTAACCCGTCGGGAAAGGAGTGTCGCCAGTGCTGAATTGTTATCTGTAATCAACGACCGAATTGGCACCGGACTTGAGCGTGCCGATCGGATAACCGGCACAGGCGAAAGGAAGTGATGATGCCCTAATCACTGTTTCTTTTGTTGTCCCAAATGTAATTTATTGTAAGAGATTCATCACAGATTCAGGATTGCCTTGTCGGGCCATTGGCCCGATGTGACATCTCTCACTGTCCCGCCGGGTTTGCCCGCCTATAGTCCCGATCGCAAGCAAGAAAAAGCCCCGGGTAACGCGCCCAATTCAACAACAAGAATCGACGGGCGTGGCGGTTGCCGATCAGGGGCGGACGCTCAACGACACAGAGACCATCAACATGAACAGGGAAACGCGTGCACGCGTGGCCCCGGCACTGCTCGGCCTGATGCTGGCCGGGACGGTGGATGCGGAGCTGCGGCCCATTTCCGAACAGGAAATGGAGCAGGTTCGGGGGCAGGGCATGATCGCCGTGGATCTGGGCGGGAGCGCGGCCAACCGCACCACCCGAATCACGCTGGGGCTGGATGCGGAGGTGCAGACCAACATCGCATCGCTGGCCTTCGGTGACACCGGCGACGGCACCGACGTGCTGATCGACCAGCTCTCCCTCGGCCACATCGCCACCGACGCCAATCGGGTCCAGATCGACGGCCAGACCTACGCCGTCGACGAGATCGTGCCCTTCGTCGGCCGTGATCCGTACATCGAGCTGGCGGAGGAGAACGGCGAGGTCATCGGCTTCCGGGTCGGCTTTAATCAAGCGCGCGGGACGTTGTCGGGCGATATCGAGAGTTTCTCCGGCCACCTCGGCATCCAGCTCGAAGACGCGGACGGCAACGTCTCCGCCGCGCAACTGTTCGACGCCGACGGCAACGCCACCCAGACCCGCGCGACCGACATCGGCCTGGCGGACGCCGCCACCGACTGCGCCACGAACACCCAGTGCGCGCCCCTGACCAACCTGCAGACCCTCGATGTGGGCAAGGGCAACGGCGACGGCACCACCGGCTTCACCGACGACCTGTTCATCGCCTTCCAGAAACAGGCGGTGCAGTGGCAGGATGGCACCGGCGGTGCGATCGATGCGGCAGCGGGCGTCTTCCTCAACGTGCCCACCGCCATGCAGTTGGATCTGCAGACCTTGCAGAACGGGATTCCCCGGGCGAGGACCGAGTACATCGACCGTGGTTTAGGACTTTTCTAAAAGAAGCCTGCCTACTGATCCCCCCCGGCGGCTCTGCTACACTCGGCCACCAAACTGGCAGAACCCCGCAGAGGTCCGGACACTGTGATCAAGAGCTTTTACTGGCACGACTACGAAACCTTCGGCGCCGACCCGATCCACGATCGGCCCTCCCAGTTTGCCGGAGTCCGGACCGACGCCGACCTCAACATCATCGAGGACCCGCTGGTCATCTACTGCAAGCCGACCGAGGACTACGTGCCCGATCCGGTGGCCTGCCTGATCACCGGCATCACGCCCCAGCAGGCGCAGGCCGAAGGCTATCCGGAAGCCGAGTTCATCGACATGATCCACGAGGCCTTCAGCCAGCCGGGCACCTGCGCCGTGGGCTATAACAGCCTGCGCTTCGACGACGAGGTCACCCGCCACACCCTGTACCGCAACCTGCGTGATCCCTACGCTCGGGAGTGGCAGAACGGCAATTCCCGCTGGGACATCATCGACATGGTGCGGCTGACCTACGCCCTGCGCCCGGAAGGCATCAACTGGCCCAAGAAGGAAGACGGCTCGCCCAGCTTCCGCCTGGAGGAACTGACCGCCGCCAACGGCATCGCCCACGAGGCCGCCCACGACGCCATGTCGGACGTGGAAGCCACCATCGCCATGGCCCGGCTGATCAAGGAGAAGCAGCCCAAGCTGTTCGAGTACGTGCTGGAGCACAAGGACAAGCACTCCGCCCGCTCCATGCTCGACCTGGCCACCATGAAGCCGGTGTTCCATGTCTCCAGCAAGTATCCGGCGTCCATCGGCTGTTGCGCCATGGTGGCGCCGGTGGCCCAGCATCCGGTCAACAAGAACGCGGTGATCGTCTACGACCTGCGCCACGATCCCGCCGAGCTGGTGGGGGCCGACGCCGACGAGATTCGCCGCCGGGTGTTCTCGTCCCAGGCGGATCTGGGCGAAGGCGAGGAACGCTTCGCGCTCAAGGCGGTGCACCTGAACAAGTGCCCGATCCTGGCGCCGGGCGCCATGCTCAAGTCCCTCACGCCCGAGCGCCTGGGCGAGCTGCAGCTGGACGGCGACGTGCTGCGCACCAACCTGCAGAAACTGCGCAACGCGCCGGGCATCGCCGAGACCATCGCCAACGCCTTCGCTCCACAGGACGATGGCCCCGGCGACCTTACCGATCCGGACGAACAGCTCTACGCCGGCGGGTTCCTGCCCCCGGCGGACCGCAAGCGCCTGGAGCAGCTGCTCAAGCAGCCGGTTGAGGTGATGGGCGAGGAAGTGCCTACTTTCGACGACCCGCGCCTGCCGGAAATGGTCTTCCGCTATCGTGCCCGCAATTTCCCGCATACGCTCGATCCCGAGGAGCAGGAACGCTGGGAACAGTTCCGTCAGCAACGCCTGATGCAGCCCAAGGCCGGCTGGCGCTCCCTGGAAGGCTTCTTTGCCGATATCCAGCAGCGGGTGCAGTCGCCGGACATCTCAGACCGCGACCGGCACTTGCTGGAAGAGTTGGCGCTGTACGGGGAGTCGATCATTCCGTACGTTTGAACCGCCTCCTGCGTCGAAGGTTTCGAATCAGGGCTCCAAAACGACGGAATTGGCAGGATCGTGGCAGAATGATACTGTCGCCACAGCGCACAGATTGAGCCCTGAGAGGTATCCTCTGTGACTTTATGGACGACGTAAAATAAGGACTCGCTGTGACTCGAACGTTTGTCGGCTGCTTGCTCCTGGTGCCCACGCTGGCACTGGCTGGGGAGCAAGGTGGCGTACTCGATACCAACTACGAGGTTGGTGCAGGTTATACCAAAGACCGCGACAGTGACTCGGTCGATCTTTCCGGTACCATCAACCTTCCGCTCTTCGGATATGTCGGATCGTCCGCGTTTGTGGGGGGCCAAACCAGTCAGGCTGACTCCGGCAGTAATCAGTTGGACGCTGACAATCTGGGATTTGGTGGCAGCATCTATTTGCGAGATTTTGATCTGGGCAAGGTGGGTGTGTCGGCGGCGTACACCAAGACCTTCTTTGACAGCTCCAGTCCGGCGGTTCCGGACGATCTGAAGTCTTACCAGTACTCGGCGTTTGGTGAGTACTACATTGATCGATTCACCCTTGGATTCCAGCGAACGCTGGTAGACGTTGAAGACCCGGTCGATGACGCGCACAGTTGGACCGGCTCAGTGGCATGGTACCCGGAAGACAACACCAAGCTGCTGCTTTCCGGTAGCGGTATGGATTCACGGGATAACTACTCGGTTGCTCTGTCACATCAACCGGATGCCTTGGGCGAATCGACGGAAGTATCGTTGGGCTATACGTCATCACCGCACGACGACACGTTCAACCTTTCGCTGAGCTATTACTTCGGAACCCAAGTGCCGTTGATCGATCGGGACCGCAAGTACCGTTAGAACGCTTTTCGACTGGGTAGGCGCCTGTGTGGGTGCCTGCCTGCTTCCTTACCCTTGATAAACAGCCTAAAGTTAAGATCCAAGCCTAATCGACAACGCAGGACGCCTGTCATGAAGGTTGCGATCTTCAACGCCAAGCCCTACGAGCGTGAGGTCTTCGAAGCCAACAACAGCGAAGGCCGTCACGCGCTGACGTTTCTCGAGCCTCACCTGAATCCCACCACTGTGTCCCTGGCCGACGGCTATCCCGCCGTCTGCGCCTTTGTGAACGACGATCTGTCGGAACCGGTGCTACGTCGCCTGAAAGCCGGTGGCACGCAACTGATTGCGCTGCGCTCCGCCGGCTTCAACCACCTTGACCTGGGCGCTGCCGACGCGTTTGGGCTGGCGGTGGTGCGGGTGCCGGCCTATTCGCCCTACGCCGTCGCCGAGCACACCGTGGCGCTGATGCTGTCGCTCAACCGCAAGACCCACCGCGCCTACGCCCGGGTGCGGGACGGCAATTTCTCCCTCAACGGCCTGATGGGCTTCGACTTCCACGGCCTGACCGCGGGGATCGTCGGCACCGGCAAAATCGGCGAGGTGCTGGCCCGCATCCTCACCGGCTTCGGCATGACGGTGATCGCATCCGATCCTTACGAGAATCCCGCGTGCACGGCGCTGGGCGTGCGCTACGTGACCCTGGACGAGCTGCTGCGCACCTCGGACGTGGTGTCCCTGCATTGCCCACTCACGCCGGACAGCCACCACCTGATCGACACGGCGGCGATCGACACCATGAAACACGGCGTCATGCTCATCAACACCAGCCGGGGTGCCCTGGTGGACAGCCGGGCGGTGATCAAGGGCCTCAAATCCGGCCGGATCGGTCACCTGGGGCTGGATGTCTACGAGGAGGAGGGCGATCTGTTCTTCGAGGACCTGTCCGACCGGGTGATCCAGGACGACGTGTTCACCCGCCTGCTGACCTTCCCCAACGTGCTGATCACCGCCCACTAGGCGTTCTTCACCCGCGATGCGTTGGACGGCATCGTCGCTACCACCCTGGCGAACATGGACGAATTTGAGACCACCGGGCGCTGCCGGAACGCGGTCACCGCCGCAAGCGTGGCCAGGCCGGGCCGCTGAGCCTCAGATCACCAGCACGCCGGAGCCGGTGAAGCGACCGGCCCGGAGATCGTCCAGCGCCTGGTTGGCCTGTTCCAGCGGGTAGGTGTGCACAGTGGTGTCGACCGGGATGCGCGCCGCCAGGGGCAGGAACTCTTCACCGTCGCGCCGGGTCAGGTTGGCCACCGAACAGATCTCCCGCTCGCCCCAGAGAATGCTGTACGGGAAACCGGGAATGTCCGACATGTGGATGCCGGCACAGACCACGCGTCCGCCCTTGCGCACGGCCCGGAGCGCGGCCGGCACCAGCTCGCCGGCGGGGGCGAAAAGGATGGCGCCGTCCAGCGCCTCTGGCGCCGACTGGGATGAATCCCCGGCCCAGGCCGCCCCCAGGGAACGGGCGAAATCCTGCGCCTCGCGGTCTCCGGGGCGGGTAAAGGCGTAGATCGACTGGCCGAAGTGCCGTGCCACCTGAATCAGGATATGGGCCGCTGACCCGAAGCCGTAGAGCCCGATCCGCTGGCGGTCCTGCACCAGCCGATAGGCGCGGTACCCGATCAGACCGGCGCAGAGCAGGGGTGCGGCCTGCAGGTCCGAAAAGCCCTCTGGCACCGGGAAACAGTAGCGCGCGTTGGCCACCGTATACTCCGCAAACCCGCCCGGAATCTGGTAGCCGGTGTAGCGGGCGGCGTCGCACAGGTTCTCTTTCTCGTGGGTGCAGAACCAGCACTGCCCACAACTGCTGCCCAGCCAGGGCACGCCCATCGTCTGACCCACCTCGAAACCGGTCACCGCGGCCCCCAGTTGCGCCACCTCACCGATGATCTGATGTCCCGGAATCAGCGGCAATACCGGCTCCTTCAGATCCGCATCCACCACGTGCAGGTCCGTCCGGCAGATCCCGCAGGCCGTGACCCGGATCAGGATCTGGTGATCCGCCGGTTTTGGGGCGGGGACGTCTTCCAACGTCAGGGGCTGGCGTTGCTGGTGCAGGACCATGGCGCGCATGGGATAGGTCTCCTATGCGGATGGGAGGAGCGTATTGAACACTTCAAGCGAGAGAGCCCATCGAAAGCATAGTCTGTTGAGTAGCAGGTGACCTTGTCAGCGTGTTTGGGGTTTGACTACCTTGAAACGAGTGGATAGCTGGACTGCGTGTGATGTTGCGCATTCTTTTGTTGGCCACCCCCTTTGTGTGCGCACGATGCAATCAAGCCCAGGCATGATCGTACTCGACTCTGACGGACACATTCTGTAAGCCAATCACTCAAGTAAGGGAATTACATCCATGAAGAAACGACTGCTGATCCTTGCCGCGCCGATGGCCATTGCAGTGGCCTTTCCGGCACAGGCCGATATCGCCCCGGGCTTCGATGTGACAACGCCGGCCGACTTTGGAGTGCCGGGCTACGTCTATAAAATCTCGGAGAGCGATTTCAACTTCAAGCGCAGCCTCGCCAAGGCGCCGATCAATGAATGGGCCTACCAGAGCGATCTCAGCCGAGTGAAAACCCAGCAGGTTATCCGCGAGAACCAGGATGGGATCTATGCCAGCGCCGTGGTGGACATCAGCGAAGGGGCAACCTTTTCCATTCCCGAAGGCGATCACTACCAGATCATTCAGGTGATCGACATGCAGAATTACGTCGCCGGTGTCGCCTATGCGGGCGACACCATTACCATTACGACCGATGATGTGACCTACGGCGACCACGTGTACCTGAACATGCGCGTACCGATCCTGGCTGAGGAGAAAGGTGGGATTGAGGAGACCCTGCGTCTGCAGAAGCTTGCCACCATTGACGCCAATTCTGCCAAGCCCTACGAAACCCCGGATTTTGTTCTGCCGCTGAAAAAGACCGAAGAAATCCGGGCGGCGCTGGTACAAGACGTTAAGGAAGGCGCACTGACCCACACCAAGAACGTCAACGGCACGCCCTATACCTCGCGCCCGCAAGACCATCTGTACGGTACCGCATACGGGTGGGGCGGGCTTGGCTTGCCGGATGCGGCATACTGGCCGTTTGTGAACAAGACCGAAATCGTCGACGGTAAAGCTCAGCCCTCGAGTGCAACCTTCACGCCGCCTGAGATTCAGGAAGACCGCGGGGGCTTCTGGTCGGTTACGATCTACAACGAGGAGGGCTGGTTGGCCAAAGACATTTCCGCCATCTCAAACACCCAGGCGGAGCCCAATGAGGACGGCACCTACACCATCAACTTCAACTCACCGGGCAAGAAGAACAACCTGGAAACCTCCACGCCGTTCACGGCACTGTTTCGCTTCTACCTTCCCAAGTCGAAGGAGTCTGCGATTGAGTATATTCGTGAAAGGTCCGGGGAGCTGGTTATTGAGTGAGGTTCCTGGCCACTGCTTTCCGTTTACAGAGGCGAAGGCACTTCACATTATGACGTAACCGCTTTGCTTAGCGAATCGGAACGGCTTTGACGAGGGGCAATCTGCGAGCCGTTAGGAAGACAAAGTCAGTTGAAAACTTTCTGGATTGCCCGTTAACTGCAGAAAGCCAGAGAAGAACAGGGGCTGATGTACTTTCTCGCACTCGTGAGATAACCCTTGGCTTAAAGCACAAGGTCGCAAACTGACTTCGCCCGTGCGCGACTGCCCCAATGAACGCTTATCGGCACACCGGACAAACCAGGGAGGTGACAGGTGCCAGGGAAGTACCCGGATAAAATTCGAACGCTACCGCTGTTTGACGGACGCTTTGATGCCTACCGACTGGCGGCGGATGGGGCTGATGTGTTGTTTGCGTCCTATCCCGCAGGCACCGAAATTCCGCCCCATACCCATGACACTGACAACCACGGGGTGATCATTCGTGGCGAGTTGCTGCTCTCTATCGAAGGCCGGAACGAGCGCTATGGGGTTGGCGACTGGTACCACGTTCCGGCGGGCGTTGAGCATGCGGCAGCGTTCGAGCAGGCGACGGATGAGATTGAGTTCTGGTTTGAGGCTGGTCAATAACCGTTAGAGAGGGGCGCTGATAATGTCACCGTATCAACGGCGTGCGGGGCTACTGATCTTCGACGGGTGAGCAGCAGTCAGCGCTTGGTGTCGGTGTAATCGAGAGTGGCCCAATTCGTGCTGTACCCTAACCATGTGATCCGTTAAAAAGAAGGAGTCTGTAATGGGAAGACGACAAATTCTTGAAAGCGCCATCACCGCCAAAAGCCCCGAGGCGCTCGGGGACCTCTACAGCCAGTGGGCGGGCAGCTACGACAACGACCTGCTCAACGAAATGGGCTACAAGGCCCCCGCGACCACCGCGTCCATTTTCCAGCAATTCCACACCGACAAAGTGGGCACGATCCTGGATGTGGGCTGCGGCACGGGCATTGTTGGTGCACTCCTGTCGGACAGTGGCTACCCGGCGATTGAAGGGCTGGATTATTCGGACGCGATGCTCCACGAGGCGAAGAAGAAGGGCGTCTACCGGGAACTGTTCCAGGCGGACCTGAACAAGACCCTGACCGTCGCGAACGACCGCTACAGCGCCCTGATCAGCGTGGGCACCTTCACCTTCGCCCACGTCGGCCCCGAGGCGTTGCACGAACTGATCCGGATTACCAGGCCTGGCGGCGTCATCTGTTTTACCGTGCGCAGCGAAGCCTGGAACGAACACGGCTACAAAGGATTCACCGAGGATCTGGAAGCGCAGGGCAAGTGGGCGCTGCTGGATCGGCAGACCATTGATTACATCGAGGAAGAGCACTCTACTTGTGAGGTGTTGGTTTACAGGGTGTCGTGAGTCCGTGCTTTTGAGTGCGCGAATCTCTTCATCATGGTCCCACCTCACTCTCCCGCCTGGATTAGCAATGTTATAGTGTTGCATAATGGCCGCCGCCGGATGCTGACCGGCGGTGATTCCTGATCTCTCGCCGCTACACCGGCATCGATCACTGATTGACCGGTAGACCTTCTATGCCGTTTGTTCGCCCGGGCGCTGGCCGTTTGCTGCGCCGTCTCTTGCTAATTTGCCTGCTCCCGCTCTGGCTGCTGGCGCCCACCGCCCAGGCCCACCCCCACGGCTGGGTCGACTACACCGTCCGCGTGCTGTTCGACGACGCGGGGCGAGTGACCGCGCTTCAGCAGCGTTGGACGCTGGACCCGATGTACAGCCTGACTCTGATGGAAGAGCTGTCCCGTGAGGGCGATGCCAGGAGTCAGCAGCAGAAGCTGGACGGGCTGGGCGGCGAGATCATCGGCAACATCGCCAAACAGCATTACCTGACCCACGTGTATCGGGGCGATCAGGCGCTGGATCTGGGCACGGTGACCCAGTACACCACCTTCCTGGACGGGCAGCGCATCGAGTTCCGGTTTGTCCTGCCGCTGGCCGAACCGCAGGACCCGGACGGCGATGCGCTGAGCTGGAAGGTCTACGATTCCACCTATTTCATTGAATTCCTGTACGACAATGAGATAGACCAGCCCCTGACCCTGGGCAATGCGCCGGCAGGTTGCACCGCTGACATCGTGCATTTCAAACCCGATCCGAAGCTGGTGGCCGAGGCGGCAGCCATTGATGTTACCGGCCAGGCGCCGGACGGCTTCGGGAAAATGTTCGCCGACACCGGAAAGCTGACATGTCCCGCTCCCTAGGCTTGCTGATTGCGTTCCTGCCGCTGCTGGCGCTGGCCGCTGTACTGATGACGCCGTCCGGCGAGGTTGCCGCGCAATGGCTGCTGGCCCAGATGCTGGAGTGGCAGCGCTCCCTGCAGCGCGGGCTGTCCCTGAACATGATGCAGTTCTCCCAGCAGATGGACATGGGCACCCTGCTGACGCTGGTGGGGCTGAGCCTGGGTTACGGTGTATTCCACGCGGTTGGGCCGGGGCACGG
Source organism: Marinobacter bohaiensis (assembly GCF_003258515.1). Lineage (NCBI taxonomy): Bacteria > Pseudomonadati > Pseudomonadota > Gammaproteobacteria > Pseudomonadales > Marinobacteraceae > Marinobacter > Marinobacter bohaiensis. Next base: position 31,802 of record NZ_QGEH01000004.1, on the reverse strand, counting down.
CAAGGCCGTGATCTCGACCTACCTGCTGGTGCACCGGGCGGAACTGGCGCGAGGGATTCGTCTGACGGTGGCCGCCGCGTTCCTGCAGGGGCTGGTGGCGATCGCGCTGGTGGGCGTTCTGGTGATCGGGCTGGGGATGCTGACACGCCACGCCATGGCCGACACGGTGGTGGTCGAGCGCATCAGTTACGGACTGGTGGCGGCGCTGGGCGGCTGGCTTAGCCTGCGGGCGTTACGGCGCCTGCCCGCGTTACTGCGTCCGTCCCGGGAAGAATCCGCAGCGGCGCCGGTGTTCCAGCCGCTTGGGCCGGCGGGCTCGGCGGCTGTCCAACCGTCGCCGGTCACCATGCGACCTGTAGCGAAGAACGCGGCGGCGATGGAATCGATCTGCGCCTGCGGCCGGGACCATCACGTGGATCCGGCCCATGTGGGACACGACTGGCGCGAAAGTCTGGGGGTGATTGTCTCCATCGGCCTGCGCCCGTGCAGCGGCGCCATCATGATCCTCGGCGTTGCCGTGATGCTGGGGCACTGGTGGGTAGGCGTGGCGGCGACGCTGGCCATGTCCGTTGGCACCGCCCTGACCACCTCGGCGCTGGCGGCGTTCACCGTGCTGGCCCGCAACCAGGCCGGCCGGCTTGCATCGCGCACGCCCCCGCGCTGGCAGGCACTGCTGGGGCAGGGGTTGGCCCTGTGCGGCGGTCTGCTGATTCTGGTGCTGGGTGTGGTGCTGTTGATGAACGCGACAGCGCCCGTGGTGCCGATGCTCTGAACGTCATGCGGTCAGCGGAGTGGCGGTCTGGGGTTGGGGCTTCGGCCGATGCTCCACCGGCCGAAGCGATTGGCCAGGGTTCAGGCTACCCGGTGCCGGTCGAAAATCTCCTGGATTTCCCGGCGCTCCTCGTCGGGAATCATCACCCGGATGACGTGTTCGTCTTCGTCGATGTAGATGTTGTCCCGCGGGATGCCCGAGGCAATCAGGTCGTCCCACACGTTCTTGGCCTGCTCTTTCGAGCCGTAATGGCCGTTCATGGCATGGCTCATATCGCCCTCCTGTTTTTCGAAGGCTTGTCTATCAAGTGTAGTTGGTGGCGTCAGGCGCCGCCAGATCGCTGCGTGAGTCTGCGAAGCGGATCAGGGGTTGAGGATCTGGATCTCCCGGTTCCAGCGGCGCATGAACAGCTCGCGGCGCAGCGGGTCGACGAACGCCAGCAGGGACGCGTTGATGGGAATCGGATAGAGCCGCTCGCCCACCTGGTCGCGCAGGCGCTGGGCGGTGTAGGGGCCGATAACGTCGGGCAGCACGCTGAATAGCGGCGTGCGCCCGGCCAGGGTTTTCTGGCCGGCCTCGCTCAGCAGGAAATCCATGAACACCCGGGCGGCGGCGGGATGCGGCGCGTCCCGGTGGATGAAGGCCATCCGCATCATCACCAGGGCGTAGTCCTGGGGAATCTGCACGATGATTTCGGGATGGCTGCGCGCCCAGTGCATGGCGTAGGAACCCAGCAGGTTGTAGCCCACCCAGTAAGTGCCGTCGGACAGGCCCCTGAGCATATCGCGGGTGTTTTTCTCCAGCTTTACACCGGTGGCGCCCATGGCCGCGACCAGATCCCAGAACCGGGGAGAGTAGCGGGCGTCCTGCTGGGCCAGGGTGTAACCGATGCCGCTGCCCGACGGCGAGTAGGTGGTTACGCGGCCGCGCAACAGGTCACTGTGGGTCGTGAGGAGGGTGTGCAGGTCGGCGTGGGTCTCCGGCGGCTTCATGTGGCGCGGCAGATCCAGGCGGTAGGCGGTGACGATGGGCTCGAAGGTAAAGCCGAACACTTCGTTGCGCCATTTGGCCCAGTCCGGCCACTGCCGGGCACTGGGACTGTCCAGCGGCTGTGCCAGCCCTTCGTTGACCCGCGCCATCTGCCAGGGCATGGCGGAGCTGATCACCACGTCCGGCGCCGGTTGCGCGGAGCGGGCCCGGCGATCGACCTCAAGGGTGGAGTCGTCGTGATAGACCAGCTCGACCTCGGGGTGCGCGTTGCGGAAGGCCTCCAGTAGCGGCGCGACCACCTGGCGATCCAGCGCCGCCGAAACGGTGACCGTCATCCGCGACTGGGCCATCAGGATCGCGGGCATGAGGCACAGTATCAGCAGGCCGGCCCGGAGGGCGGTGCGCAAGAATAATCGGTGGAATGGCATCATGCCGAAACCTCTCCAGACGTCAGGGAAAAGCGGATGCCGACCCACAGACCGCGCCCAGGTTTGCTGCGGATTGTCAGGGATGCCGCATGGCGGCGGGCGATGGAGTCGACGATGGCCAGGCCCAGGCCCGAGCCTTCGGTGTCCTGCCGTCCGCCGCGCTCGAATGGTTGGTGCAGTCGATCGAGCGCGTCCTGGCTGACCCCGGGGCCGTTGTCCTCGATGAACAACTCGACCGCCTTCGTCTCCGGTTGCAGGCCCAGGGTGATTTCGCTGCCCGGCGGTGTGTAGCGCAGGGCGTTGTCGATCAGGTTGCCGATCAGTTCGCGCAGGGACCAGGCCTCGCCCTGAATCCACACCGCCGACGCCGGCAGCGCGGCCAACCCCAGGTCGTGGTGCTGGGCGTGGTCCCGTTCCGCCCATTCCAGGGTGGTGTCCCGCAGCAGGGCGGCCAGATCGATGCGATGGCGGGCGCTGTCTTCGGCGTGGCGCAGCCGCGCCAGGCTCAGCAGTTGACTGGCCAGCCGGCTGGTGCGAGCGCTGCTGTCGTGGACGGTTTGCAGGGCGCGGCGCCAGTCGTCGGGCTGGTCGCTCTGCAGGGCCAGTTCGCTGGCGCTTTGCAGGCCGGCCAGCGGGGTCTTGAGCTGGTGGCTGGCGTCGGCGGTAAAACGCAGCAGGGCGTCGCGGCCTTCCCGCTGGCGCTCGAACAGCGCGTTCAGGGTTTCCGCCATGTCGTAGAGTTCGCCCGGCACCCGGGCATTGAGCGGGCTGACGTCGTCGGCTTCGCGCTGGCGGATCAACTGGCGCAGACGGCGCACCGGCCGCAGAGCCGTGCGGATGGCCAGCAGCATCAGCAAGCCGGTCAGGATCACCATCACCACGAACCGGGTGAGGGCGCGGATGAACAGATCGCGGGCCAGGGCGTCCCGGCCGGAGAGCGTATGCCCCACCCAGATCTGCACCGGCTCCACCGACTCCCAGCCGGCGGATTTCAGTTCGCGCCCGTACAGCCGAATGGGGGTGCCGTGAACCTCGACGAAGCGCCACACTGGCTCGCTTTGGGCGCTCTCGCGCAGGGCATCGGTCACCACGCCGTCCAGGTTGCCGGTTACCTCCCGGCCGCCGGTGTCGAGCAGGGTGTAGAACACCCGTTCCTGCTGGTCGGTGGCCAGGATCTGGAAGGCGGCGGCGGGGATCTCCACGACCGGGCGGCCGTCCTGCCACTGGATGGCTTCAGCGATGGTCAGGCTGGCGGCTTCCAGCTGGCTGTCGTAGGCCCGGTCCGCGGCGCGTTCGGCGCTGGTGTAGGCCTCCACCAGCAGGAATGACCCCAGCACCGCGACGGCGGCCAGCAGCCAGGCGGCCAGGCGCCGTTTGAGGGTGCCGTCGATGGCGATCACGCGGGATCGTCCTCCAGTCGATAGCCCAGGCCTCGCAGGGTGCGGATGCGTACGCCGCTGCCCTGCAGGCGCTTGCGCAGTCGGCTGATGTAGAGGTCGAGCGCGTTGGGGCCAGCCTCGCCAAAACCGAACAGACGGTCGATCAGCTGTTCCCGCGGCGCGATGCGCCCGGCGTGAAGCAGCAGCCCCTCGATCAGACCCAGTTCCCGTGGCGGCAGTTCCAGATGCTGGCCATGGAGGGTGGCTTCGCCCGACGCTGGGTCGAAACACAGCGGGCCGAAGCGCAGGCGGTTATCGGTGCGCTGCTGGCTGCGACGGAGCAGGGCGCGGACCCGGGCCTGCAGCTCGGGCAGCGAGAAGGGTTTGGTGAGGTAATCGTCGGCGCCCAGATCCAGACCTTCGACGCGCTCGGCCACCCCGTCACGGGCGGTGAGGATCAGCACCGGCGTGGCGTCGCCGCGTTTGCGGATGTCCGCCAGCAGCGACAGGCCGTTGCCGTCGGGCAGCCCCAGGTCCAGTACCACCAGGTCGAAATGGCTGTGGGCCAGCGCGGCCCGCGCCTCGCTCAGGCGGGTAAACACCTCGACGGTGTTGCCCAGCGGGCCCAGGCCCTGGGTGAGTGAATCCGCAATCAGCGGATCGTCTTCGACGATAAGCAGGCGCATGGCTCAGGTCTCGCAAAGAGGGACATGACGACGACGGACGGCTGACAGGTTGATGACAGGTTGCGTCCCTAGAATGGCTCGGGTCATCGACACGATGAACAGCAGGGACGTTTCCGGACGACCTTGCGGAAAACAAATACAACAGGAGTCCAACATGAAATTCAACTCCGCATTCCTGCGCTGGTCTGCGCCGCTCGTCATGGGTGCCGCACTGATGACCGGTAACGCTCACGCCCAATCCGAAACCACCGAATGCATCGCGCCCGCCAAGCCGGGCGGGGGCTATGACCTGACCTGTCGCCTGGCCGCCAACGGCCTGCAGGAGACCGGGCTGATCGACCAGCCGATGATGGTCAGCTACATGCCCGGCGGCATCGGCGCCGTGGCCTACAACCACGTCAACGGCGTGCGTGACGACGACCCCAACCTGATCGTGGCCGCGAGCACCGGTGCCGCCGTCAACCTGGCTCTGGGCAAGTTCGGCCAGTACGACGCCGACGAAGTGCGCTGGCTGGGCGCGTTGGGCGTGGATTACGGCGCCATCGTGGTCAAGGCGGATGCGCCCTGGCAGAACCTGGGCGATCTGATGAGCGACCTGAAGAAGAACCCGAACGGCGTTGTCTTTGGCGCCGGTGGAACCGTGGGCAGCCAGGACTGGATGAAAGCCGCCCTGACCGCCAAGGCGGCCGGCGTGTCCCCGCGCCAACTGCGCTACGTAGCGTTCGAGGGCGGTGGAGAGTCCCTGGCCGCGTTGCTGGGCGATCACATCGAAGTGTTCACCGGTGACCTGTCCGAACTGCGTCCGCACCTGGAAAGCGGCAAGATCCGCGTGCTGGCGGCGCTGTCCGACGTGCGCATGGGCGGGCCCTACGCCGATATTCCCACCGCCACCGAGCAGGGCTACGACGTTGAATGGCCCATCTGGCGCGGTTACTACATGGGGCCGAAAGTCACCGACGCAGACTACAACGCCTGGGTCGAGCGTCTGGAAACCCTGTCCGGCAAGGACGCGTTCGCCGAGATGCGCAAAGCCCGGGGTCTGTTCCCGATGAACCGTTTCGGGGATGACTTCGACGCCTACGTGAAGGCCCAGGTGGTCCAGTTCAAGCAACTCGCCAAAGAAGTAGGACTGACGCAATGAGACTCGCCGCCGACCGTATTCTGGGACTCGCCTTGATCGGTCTGGCGGCTTTTGCCGCCTTCAACGCCAGCCAGTTCCAGGTCACCTTCAGCTACGAGCCGGTCGGGCCCAAGGCCTTTCCTATGCTGCTTTCCGCGCTGTTGGCCGGCCTGTCGCTGGTGCTGGTGTTCCGACCCGGCGAAAACGGGGAATGGCCGGACAAGCGCACCACCCTGAAGCTGGTGGCGGTGTTGCTGGTCCTGCTGGCCTATGCGCTGCTGTTCACCCGTCTTGGCTTCCTGATCACCACGTTCCTGACGGTGCTCTCCCTGGCGCGCCTGTTCGAGGCGAGTTGGGCGAAGGCGTTGCTGGGCGGAATCCTGATGGCCGTGGGCAGCTACTACCTGTTCACCCTCGGCCTGGGCATTGCCTTGCCAGGCGGCCACTGGCTGCCCGATTTCAACTGAGGTGTCCGGCATGTTCGATTTCCTGATCCATGGTTTTGAAGTCGCCCTGAGTCCGATGAACCTCGGGCTCGCCTTTCTGGGCGCGCTGCTTGGGACCCTGTTCGGCGCCTTGCCGGGCATCGGTCCGATCAACGGCATCGCTATCCTGATGCCGCTGGCCTATACGCTGGGGCTGCCGGCGGAATCCGCCCTGATCCTGCTCGCCGGGGTCTACACCGGCGCCGAGTACGGCGGACGCATGTCGAGCATCCTGCTCAACGTGCCCGGCGATGCCGGCGCGGTCATGACCACGCTGGACGGGCATCCGCTGGCCAAGAAAGGACTGGCCGGGCCGGCGCTGGGGCTGTCCGCGGTGAGCTCCTTCGTGGGCGCCACCATCGCGATCATCGGCCTGACCCTGTTTGCGCCGCTGCTGGCGCAAGTCGCGGTGATGTTCGGCCCCGCTGAATTCTTCGCGCTGATGGTGTTCGCGTTCTCCTCGATGGCGGTGATGATGGGCAAGGACCCGATCAAGACCGGTATCGGCGCCGTGCTGGGCGTGTTGATCGCCATGGTCGGCGTGGACTCCGGTACCGGCGTGATGCGTTACACCTTCGGCATGGCCGAGCTCTACGACGGCATTGATTTCGTGGTGATGATCATCGGCCTGTTTGCCATCAGCGAGATCCTGCTGATGCTGGAACACGCCAACCGTCAGGATGCGGGCGATACCATGCCGCCACTGGGCCGGGTGATGGTCAGTCTCAAGGAGCTGCTGCACTGCAAGTGGACCATGCTGCGCAGCGGCGTGATCGGCTTTATCGTCGGCGTGCTGCCGGGGACCGGCGCCTCCGTGGCCGGCGCGGTGACCTACACCACCGAGAAGCGACTATCCGACAAGGACAACACCTTCGGCACCGGCGACATGCGCGGTCTGGCGGCGCCGGAAGCAGGCAACAACGCGTCGGCGGCCGGCTCCTTCGTGCCCATGCTGACCCTGGGGATTCCGGGCTCCGGCACCACCGCGGTGCTGCTGGGCGCGCTGATGCTCTACAACATCACGCCGGGTCCGATGCTGTTCTCCGAGCGGCCCGAAGTGGCGGGCGGCCTGATCGCCTCGCTGTACATCGGCAACATCGTGCTGCTGGCCCTGAACCTGCCGCTGGCGGGGGTCTTCGCCAAGGTGCTGACCATCCCGCGCTGGGTACTGGTACCGGCCATCGCCATCCTGGCCTTCGTCGGGGTGTACCAGTTGCACTCGGACCTGATGGCTATCTACCTGATGCTGATCATCGGTATTTTTGGCTACGCGCTGCGCAAGCTGGGATTCTCCCTGGCGCCGGTGATCCTGGGCTACGTCCTGGGCGGTCTGATGGAAGACAACCTGCGCCGGGCCCTGTCGATCAGTGGCGGCGACGCGGGCATTCTCTGGCAGTCCGGCATCTCCATTGGCCTGTGGATCGCGGCGGTGTTGTTGCTGGTGCTGCCGTGGCTGGTGCCCAAGCTGCTCAGTCGCAAGACGCCGGTCCATGCCTGACGTGCCGGTGACCCCTTGAGCGCGGCGCTCAAGGGCCGGATCGCGGATGGTGGGCGGCTGCTGCCCACGCTGGCGGTCGGTGTCTGCGGCGGAGGGCTGGCGTACGCCGGCGGTCTGCCGCTGCCCTGGCTGTTGGGGGCGTTGATCGTTACCACGCTCCTCAGTCTGGCCGGCCGGGCGCTGCCGGCCCCGAAGGCTTCACGCCGGCTTGTGCTGGTGGTGATTGGTGTTTTGCTGGGCGGCGCGTTCACGCCGGAGATGGCGACCGACGTCGGTCGCTGGGCCGCGAGCATGACGATCATGTTGCTGGGCACCGCGCTGATGATGGCGGTGTCGGTGTGGCTGCTGCGCCGGGTGAGCGGTCATTCCATGGACACCGCCATCTACGCGGGCATGCCCGGCGGCGTGTCCACGGTGACGCTGATGGCGGCCGACTCCAACGCCGACCTGCGGGTGGTCGGGCTGACTCACGCGGTACGTATCCTGGTTCTGCTGCTGGCGATTCCGCCGCTGTTGCAGTTGATCGGTCACGTCAGCCTGCAGACTCCGACGGCCACGGTGGCTCGCTGGTTCGCCATGCCGGCGCCGGTGGATGCCGCGATGCAGGTGGGTGCCGGTGTGTTCGGTGCCTGGCTGGGGCGCCTCGTGCGTCTGCCCAATCCGCTGCTGTTCGGCCCGGTGCTGGTGTCGGGGGCGCTGCATATTACGGGGGTGTGCGAAGCGACCATCCCGCCGTTCATTGTGGCGCTGGCCCAGGTGGTGATCGGCGTGTCGATCGGCGTGCGCTTTGCCGGGACTTCCCTGGCCAGCGTCGGATTCACTCTGGTTTTGGCGCTGCTGCAGGCCTTCCTGTTGATCCTGCTCGCGGTCGGTGCCGCCTGGCTGGCCCATGCGGTAACCGGCTATTCCCCCGCCGCCGCGTTACTGGCCTACATGCCGGGCGGGGCGCCCGAGTTGAGCCTGGTGGCGCTGTCCCTGGGTATTGAGCCGGCGTTCGTGACTTCCCACCACTTGCTGCGCCTGACGGTGCTGATCCTGCTGATGCCCGTGTTACTGACGAAACTCCAGCGTCGGTGCGCGTAGCGCACGCGTGGGTTGCTTAAAGCCGGTGAACGTTGCACAGGAAGGATGGAGCCGCCTCGCAGAGGCGGCTCCGGACGGCGGGCATCAGGATGCCAGGACGGCTCCGGTGGCAGCCAGAATGGCGCCAATGCCGCGGGTGATGCGGCTGTCGGTCTTCATCAGCAGGGCGCCCAGACCGCGACCGGCCAGGGTGATGCCCAGGGTGGCCAGGGCGAAACCGGCCATGTAGGCGGCGATGTGCGCGCCCGCCGGCATTTCGGCGGCGTGGGCATAGCCGTGGCACATCATGAAGGCGACCACGAGCGTGCCGCCGACGGCGGTCGGCAACCTGACCAGGGTGGCCAGCAGTACGCCCGCAAGCAGCACGGACAGGGCGATGCCGGTTTCAACACCGGGTACGCTCAGGCCGGCCCAGGCGACGCCCGCGCCCAGAAACATGCCGCCGATCACGAACAGCGGTGTGCCGTACTTCATGACGTTGCCCTGGCGGATACTCCACAGGCCGATTGCGGCCATCGCCAGAAGGTGGTCAAGCCCGAGCAGCGGGTGCATCAGGCCGCTGGCAAAGCCGCCTTCGGCGTGCCCCGGGTGGGCGGCGGCGGTAGTGGCGGTCAGCATGAGGCCGACCGTGAACAGGATTTTGCTACTGCGGTTCATTGTCTGTCTCCATTTATCCGTCGGTAAGGTTTCCTTGGCGCGCGACAGGCCGGGCGGATGCGTCCTTGGCGTGACCCGCAGAGGGAATCCGCCAGATCACTTTTCCCAGCACACGACTCCGGGGAACCGCGCCCATAGCCTGCGTCGAGGTGCTCTTCGCGGGATTGTCGCCGGCCAGCATCAGCGCTGCATCAGGCTGGATCGCGGTAATCCGCTTGACGATCCGGCCGTAAGCGGGATGCTCGGCCACAATCACGTCACCCACCCTGAGCGCCAGGGAGCGGCGCCCGAAGACGATCACGAAACTGCCGGGACCGAGTTCCGGCAACATGCTTTCGCCGGTGACTTTGAAGAGCCGGATGCGCATCAGTTCAGTTTCGGGTAGACCACGGTTTCGTTGGGCGGGTACGGGCAGGTCGCCTTGAAGGTGCTGACACCCTTGGTGGTCCAGAAGGCGTCGGCGAATTCATTGATCAGTTCCAGCAACTTCTCGCCCTTTTCCCGCTCGATACCCTGTTTGCAGGCCGAACCAGCCAGCATGATGCTGTGTACCAGGCTGCTGGCGTCGGGATACTGGTCGAACTGGGGCTGCTTGAAGTAGTCCCCCCAGATCACGCGGACTTCGTGCTTGGCCTTTTCGGCGTGATCTTCCTTTTCGCGGACCAGGCGGGCCAGTTGCGCGTGGTCGGCGACGGTCAGTGAATCCTTGCCTTCCATTTCCCCGATCAGGTCCATGAAACGCAGCACGCTCAGGGCGGCGATCTGGGCACTGATGGGGTCGTAGATCTTGCACGGAATGTCGCAGTGGGCAGCGACGGTATCGACACCAAAGGCCCGGTCATACCACGCTGTGAGTTTGCTCAGCATTGCTTTGACTCCTCTTTCGCTGGTTTAGAACGCGTCCCTTTTTCGGCTCAATACATCTTTGCTTGTGCATTGCTTCGATTCAGAACGGCACTGCATGGGGCCGTATCTGAATTGGCACACCGAAAGCCGCACGCGCCATCGCGCCGGAACGCCATCTCAATTGACGAGGCTCCGGGGGAAGGCGGTGACGTCTTTCAGTATTTCTTTAGCGTAGTCGGAATTGAGCGTGTGGGACTGAATAATGCACATCAGGTCGGTTACGGTGCGGCGGCTGGCGCTCAGGGCGGCCTTGCGCCGGTTGGCGTTGCCGTTGCGGTAAGCCAGCTCCAGCACTTCGTGCAGTCGCCGGTACGTTTCCAGGGCGTCGCGCACCCGGCACTGATCCAGATAGGTATCCGCCAGGTTCTGGTAGCTGACGCACAGGGCCGCGGTGACCGCGTCGGCATCGGGCCATTCCGCAAGCAGCTCAAGGGCCCGCTCGCAGGCGGCCCGGTAACGGGTGGCGGCGGTTTCGTAGTCGGCGCGCTCGAAGGCGGTGTTACCGGCAACGATCAGGGACTGCCACTGTTGCAAGCTGTCGACCTCCGTCGCCGAATGAATGATCTCGTTTATCATAAACGCAACGATAATCGTTATCATTTATATTTGTCCAGTCTAACAACGGCATGTTTTATGATGGATATCATCAAGAGCCGCTTGTCGGGCTCAGGGAATCTGGGCTGAGATGCTTGGGGATGAGGAAAAACGGGGCGCGCGGTCAGGAGGTCTTGCGGGGCTTTGAACGGGCCTTGCGTTGGCCGGATGTCGCGGCGGGGTCGTCGGCCGGCATTTCCGTGGCGTCCCGGATGCGCGCTACTTCGGCCTCCTGTTCGGCGACGAAGTGCAGGGACATCTCGAAACTCTGGCGGGTGAACTCGAGGACTTTGCGGAAGCCTTCGTCGGACAGTTCGCGGGCCTGGTCGTGGCCGCGGAAGATGTTGATGAACTCCCGTTCCCGCTCGAATTGCAGTGGCAGGCGGCCGACGCCCCAGTCGTTGAGCAACTGCCAGGCTTCCGGGTTGTAGTTGCGGGTAAAGCGCAGGACGAATGGGATCGGGTCGTTGCGGGCCACCAGGGCGGCCAGACGCAGGATCAGCTCGAACGACAGGGTTGCCGTGCCGTTCTCGACGGCTTCCAGCAGACTCTTGTCGCGCAGGTCCAGGGCCTCGCTCATTTCGCTGAGGGTCAGGCCCGCCACTTCGCGGACGTCTCGCAGGGAATCGCCGGCGGCCAGCATCATGCGCAGCTTGTCCTGGGAACGGAGCAGGGCGCGCCCGGCTTTCAGGGAGCTGTCGGTGGTGCGCAGGGCAAAACGGAAAGCGGAGCCGGTCAGGTCGGTGAGGCGGTCGACGAGCGAGTCATCGGTGTCGTCGTCGCCGGCTTTGCGGTCTTTGGAGGGGGATAGCGGCGGAATGCCGAGCTTTTCCGCCTGTTCCATGGACTGGATCGCGTGCAGCGTGTCCATGAGCAGGCTTTCCAGGGCCCGGGCGCGTTTACGATCACCATTGTCGGTCATATCGGTCGCGTCCCGGGTCCCTGGGGTAAGAGGCTGTCCTGATTATTTCAGGCTTTCGTCCGCCTGGGCGGTGATGCGCTCCGGCGGGTTCTTGATCGAGGCCATGCGCGAATCCAGCTCGATCAGGTCCGCCATGATGTTCCCGCCTTCCTTGACGATGAAGTCGTGGTCGCCGTCTTGGTCGGGGTTGGCGGCCTCGGCTTCCTCATGGTCTTCCAGCGCTTGCCAGTCGGCGAACGGTTCCTTGCCCTTGAGCTCGCGACGGGCGTTGGCAATGTTGAGCTGGCGCGACTCCAGGTCGGTCTGGTAGGCCGAGCGCTTGTCGTAGTTCAGGCTGACGTACTCGCGGTTGCGCTGGCCCTTGAGCAGGTCAATTTCCTGTTGCAGCAACTGGAACTCGGGGCTCTTGTCGAAGCGCGCCTCGTGGCGCTCGCGCAGATCGTCGATGACGCTGCTGAAATCGAAGTAGCGACCGTGGGGCACTGCCTCGATCTGGTCCCAGGGCAGGGCGTTGTCGAGGGCGTCTTCACCGATCTCGTCTTTGTTGATGCGCGTCGGGATGTTGATGTCCGGAATCACGCCCTTGTGCTGGGTGGAGCCGCCGGACACGCGATAGAACTTGGACTGGGTGATCTTGAGCTGGCCGTGATTCAGCGGGCGTACGGCCTGCACCGTGCCCTTGCCGAAGGTCTGGGAACCGACGATCAGGCCGCGGCCGTAGTCCTGGATGGCGCCGGCGAAGATTTCCGATGCCGAGGCGCTCATGCGGTTGACCAGGACGACCAGCGGCCCGTTATAGGCCACCGACGGGTCGTCATCGGTCAGCACACTGACGTCGTTATCGGCGCTGCGGATCTGCACGGTGGGGCCTTCGTCGATGAACAGGCCCACCAGATCGTTGGCTTCCTGCAGCGCGCCACCGCCATTGTTGCGCAGGTCGATGACCAGACCCTGCATGCCGTCGTCCTTGAGCTGGTTGATCAGCTTGCGTACGTCTCGGGTGGTGCTCTTGTAGTTCGGGTCGCCCGCCTGCATGGCCTGGAAATCGGCGTAGAAGGTGGGGATGTCGATCACGCCGACCTTGTAGTCCTTGCCATTGCGCTCGAGGTTGATCATATCGCTCTGGGCGGACTGTTCCTCAAGCTTCACCTGGTCGCGGGTGATGTCGATCGTGCGGGTGATGGTCTCGTCGGAGGCGTTGGACGGAATCACTTCCAGCCGGACCACGGACTCCCGGGGGCCGCGGATCAGGTCCACGACCTCGTCCAGGCGCCAGCCGATGACGTTGGTCATTTCGCTGTCCTTGCCCTGGGCGACGCCAACGATGCGGTCCGCCGGCTTGAGCTGGCCCTGTTTGGAGGCGGGGCCGCCCGGTACCAGGCGCACGACCTTGGTGTATTCATTGTCGGACTGCAGCACCGCGCCAATGCCTTCCAGCGACAGGCTCATGTTGATGTTGAAGTTCTCGGACGTGCGCGGTGAGAAGTAGGAGGTGTGCGGGTCCCACAGGCTGGTGAAGGCGTTCATGTACATCTGGAAGGCGTCTTCGCTGCGCACCTGGATGGCGCGTGAGCGCTGGCTCTCATAGCGCCTGCGCAGGGAGTCGACGATTTCCTTGTCGCTCTTGCCGTTCAGGCGTTGGGCCAGTACCGCGTTCTTGATGCGGCGCTTCCAGACGTCGTCCAGAGCGTCGCGGTCGGCGGCCCAGGGATCGTCGGAGCGGTCCAGCTTGAGCTGCTCGTCGGCTTCGAAGTCGAACTCGTCGACGCCGTCGTCCAGCAGCTCCAGGGCGTAATCGAGTCGCTCGATGACCCGTTGCTCAAACAGGTTGTAAATCTGGAAGGCGGGTTCCAGCTGCCCGGTTTTCAGGGCGGAATCGAGTTTGGAACGCCAGGGCGCGAAGCGATCGATGTCGCTTTGCATGAAATAGATGTGCTGCCCGTCGAGGTGGTCCAGGTAGGCGTCGAACACCCGGCCTGACAGCGAGGAGTCGATGCGCTGGTCAAGGAAGTGGGTGAACTGGAGCTGGCGGGCAATCAGGATGTTGGCACGGGCCTGATCGATCGTGGGAGCTACCGGCGTGAATGTCTTTTCCGCGTCCTTGTCCAGTGCGGCAAAGCCGGCCGTCGAGGTGACCATGAGGCCAAGGGCCAGGGCGGCAACGGGAGACCGGAGGCGGGGGAGACTCAGCTTGCGGATCGATATTGGCATGTTATTACAGTCTTTGCAGAGGTTGATTGTCCACCGGACGCGCTGTCCGGGACCCAGGCATCGTATATCCAACGGAGCGGTGTCGCACCAGGGTTGGCGGAACCCATGCCGGCTGGGGCCATTGACACCCACGCGTTTTGTAGGTTCCTCAACTCATTGTAGGCAAGCGGAAAGACGGTTGCTACCGCACGACGACGGCGAGGTCATGACAATCTGTCCATGAATCCGGACAGCGGATTGACAAAACGGGAGGGGAGGGCGCAGAAACGCCCTCAGGCGGAGCCCGCGAGCGCGGGCCCGTTTCAGGTCATTGAAATTTTTCATCGCGCTCCGCTTTGTCCAGCAACAGCTTCGGTGGACTGAAGCGTTCACCATAGCCTGCGGCCAGCTCCCGGGCCCGTTCCACAAAATCACGCGGGCCGTACTGGTTGATGAACTGGATGGCGCCGCCGGCCCAGGCGGCAAAGCCGATCCCGAAGATGCTGCCGACGTTGGCGTCTGCCACCGTGCGCAGGACGTTCTCCTCCAGGCAGCGTACGGTTTCGATCGCCTGGATGAACAGCAGCCGGTCCTTGAGGGTTTGCAGATCGGCTTTTCCAGCTATCGGAAAGGCATCCGCCAGGCCCGGCCACAGATGTTTGCGGCCGGACTCCGGATAGTCGTAGAACCCGGCGCCTGCGGCTTTGCCTTTGCGGCCGAACTCGTCCACCAGACGGTCGATCACCGCCTCGGCCGGATGGGGCTGCCAGCTGCCGCCGGCGGCTTCGGTGTCTTTCCGGCTCTGGTTGCGGATGTGCTGGACCAGCGTCAGGCTGACCTCGTCGCAGACCGCCAGCGGCCCGACCGGCATACCCGCCAGGACGCCGGCGTTCTCGATGCTGGCTGGCGCGATGCCTTCCTGCACCATGGCCACGCCCTCATTGACGAAGGTGCCAAAGACCCGCGAGGTGAAGAAGCCGCGGCTGTCGTTCACGACGATGGGGATCTTGCCGATCTGCTGCACGTAGTCGAAGGCTCGGGCCAGGGTGTCGTCGGAGGTCTGCTCGCCAACGATGATTTCCACCAACTGCATCTTGTCGACTGGAGAAAAGAAGTGCAGGCCGATGAACTTGTCCGGGCGAGCGGACGCTTTGGCCAGTTGGGTAATGGGGATGGTCGATGTGTTGGAGGCGAATATCCCGCCTTCGGCGAGCCGCTGTTCGGCCTCCTGTGTGACTTTGGCCTTGAGGTCGCTGTCCTCGAACACGGCTTCGATGATCAGGTCGCAGCCGTCCAGGTCGTCGGCGGATGCCGTAGGCTGGATGCGCGCCAGCACGGCGTCTCTTTCGGCGTCGGACAGTCGGCCCCGGCTGACTTTCTTGTCCAGCAGTTTCTGCGAGTAACCCCTGCCTTTCTCGGCGTTCTCCAGGGACACGTCCTTGAGCACCACGTCCAGGCCGCGCGCGGCCGTTGAGTAGGCGATGCCCGCGCCCATCATGCCGGCGCCGAGGACGCCGACTTTGTGGAAACGTGCCCGGTCGACTCCCTGCGGGCGGCTCTCACCGGCCTTGATAGCGTTGAGCTGAAACCAGAAGGTGCCGGTCATGTTCTTGGCCACCTGGCCGCAGACCAGTTGTGCGAAGTAGCGGGTCTCAATCAGTTGGGCGCTGTCGAAATCCACCTGGGCGCCCTCAACGGCGGCTGACAGGATGGCTTCCGGTGCCGGATAACAGCCTTTGGTTTTCTGGCGCAGCATGGCCGGGGCGATGGCCAGTTTCTGGGCCATGGCGGGATGCTGGGGACCGCCGCCCGGCATCTTGAAGCCTTTCCTGTCCCAAGGCTGCTGACAGCTGGGGTTGGCGTCGATAAAGGCGCGGGCCTGCTGGATCAGGTCGTCGGTATCGGAGGCGAGGGCGTCGACGATACCGGCCTTGAGGGCGGCTTTCGGCGTCGCCTTCTTGCCTTCCATCAGATAGGGGAAGGATGCTTCCAGCCCCAGCATGCGCGGCAGGCGCTGGGTGCCGCCTCCGCCGGGCAGCAGGCCCAGCGTCACTTCCGGCAGCCCCAGTTGGATCCGGTCGTCGTCCAGTACGACGCGATGATGGCACGCCAGGCACAGCTCCAGGCCACCGCCCAGGGCGCTGCCGTTGATCGCCGCCACCACCGGTTTGCCGGCGATTTCCAGTGTGCGCATCTGGCGCTTGAGGTTGTTGACCATGGCTTCGAAGTCACCCGCCTGGTCCTCGGTGACCTGGTACAGCTCGTTCAGGTCGCCGCCGGCAAAAAAAGTGCTCTTGGCGGAGGTCAGGATAATCCCGCGGAGGCGCTCCAGATCCTGCTCGACGCGGCTGACGGTGTCGGTCAGCGCCTCCCGGAAGGCCGCGTTCATGGTGTTGGCTGACTGGCCGGGCATGTCGATGGTCAGGGTGAGGATGTTCTGGTCGTCGATGTCGTAATGAATGGCACTCATGATTGGATCCTTCTCCTGTCCCGGCTCAGCAACGTTCGATGATGGTGGCGATACCCATGCCGCCGCCCACGCACAGGGTGGCGAGCCCGTAGCGCTGCTCACGGCGCTCCAGTTCATCCAGCAGGGTGCCCAGGATCATCGCGCCGGTGGCGCCCAGAGGGTGGCCCATGGCAATGGCGCCGCCGTTGACGTTGAGCTTCTCGTCCGGCACCTCCAGTTCGCGCTGGAAGCGCATGACCACGGAGGCAAAGGCCTCGTTCACCTCGAACAGGTCGATCTGGTCGGCACTCATACCCGCCTTGGCGAGGGCCTTGCGGGTGGCCGGCGCGGGCCCGGTGAGCATGATGGTGGGATCGGTCCCCGTCACCGCCGTGGCCAGGATGCGGGCGCGGGGCTTGAGCCCCAGTTCGCGGCCCTTGGCCTCGCTGCCGATCAGCAGCGCGGTGGCGCCGTCGACGATGCCGGAGGAATTGCCGGCGTGGTGGACGTGATGGATGGTTTCCACATCGTGGTACTTCTCCCGGGCCACGCCGTCGAAGCCCATTTCGCCCATCATCTGGAACGAGGGTTTGAGCTGGGCTAGGGACTCGAGGGTAGTGCCGGCGCGCACGTGTTCGTCGCGATCCAGGATCATCACGCCGCTCTGGTCGGTGACCGGCACGATCGAGTGCCTGAAGTGGCCCTGTTCCCAGGCGGCAGCGGCTTTCTGCTGGGAGTTCACGGCGAAGCGGTCCACGTCCTCTCGGGTGAAGCCTTCCAGGGTGGCGATCAGGTCGGCGCCGATCCCCTGGGGCATGAAGCCGGTGGTCAGGTTGGTGGCCGGGTCGCTGGCCCAGGCGCCGCCGTCGGAACCCATGGGCACCCGCGACATGGATTCCACACCGCCGGCGACGATCAGGTCCTCCCAGCCCGAGCGGACTTTCATCGCCGCCAGGTTGACCGCCTCCAGTCCGGACGCGCAGAAGCGGTTGAGGGTGACGCCGGCCACGACTTCGTCCCAGCCGGCGGCGAGGGCGGCGGTCTTGGCGATGTCGGCACCCTGGTCGCCCACGGCGGTGACGCAGCCCATGACGATGTCGTCCACCTGGGCGGTGTCCAGTTGGCTGCGCTGTTGCAGGGCGTCCAGCACCGTGGTCATCAGGGTGATGGGCTTGACGCTGTGCAGGGCGCCGTCCCTCTTGCCGCGTCCCCGCGGTGTGCGCACCGCATCGTAGATAAAGGCGTCTGTGGTCATTGTTGTTCCTCTGCCGTCAAAGCGGGATCGGGTGGGGGATCGGGCCCGCTTATTCCCGGCGGTATCTTCAGTCCGCCACGGCCCCGACCACTCTAAAAGTAGACTGCCAAGATAACGGCGCGTTCCGGCTCCTGTAATGACGCGGGCTGCCAACCGGATTGGCGAAACTGCTCAGGTTGCGGGTACCTGACAGCGGCGAGACGGCCAACTAGGCTTGTTGGAACGGACGGCTGAGGAAGGAGTGCTGGATGTCGTTGCTCGATACAATCGATAATTTCTACGAGCGCCTGGTGGCGGATGCCATCGAAGACACGCGGGCACCGGAGGACGACGAGGACTATCTGGCGGACGTGATGTGCGTGGCTCTTAACCGGCTGCCAACGCGTTATTACCGCCATTCGATCGATATGCGCTTCTATCTGGCCGACCCGGAAATGCAGGAGATGCGGGACCGGGTGCGTTTGGCGGTGGCCCAGGCGCGGGACTTCGTGCACTCCCACTCGCGGGAATAGGCAAGGCCGGAGCCCGAAGTCTGTCTGAAGGAAGGGTGCCGGCGTCCCGTCTGTCGGGACGCCGGTTTCGAGGCGTTGCCGTCTTCGTCCGTTAGCCGGCTTTCCACTGGGCCAGCACCTGAAGCAGGCGCGGCAACAGCTGCTCGGCATCGTCGGCGCTGATGGCCTGGGCGCACCAGCAATCCACCAGGCGTTCGATTTCCGTCTCGGGACGGCTGGTGTCCGGGTTGCTGCTGCCCATGCCGGCGGCCAGTCGTTCTACCTGCTGCTTCATGCGCAGCTCCTGGTCCGCCTCGGGCGACGGCTGGCCGGTGGCGATTTCCAGGCGCACGGCGATTTCCCGTGGAGCCGGCAGTGACTCCGGCAGTCGGGTGCTGTCGACAGCTTCCTGCTCGGTGGCAAAGCGCTGCAGACGTGCTTCCCAGTCCGCTGTTTGTTGTGAACGCTCAAGCGCCCCAATCGCGGACTCCAGGGCACGGCGCTCGGCGCTCAGTGCTTCGTTGACGTCGGCCGGGAGTTTACGGGGTGTTGCTGTCTTTTTCAGGGTATCCAACGCATTGCGCAGCAGCGCCGGATCGTTACCGGCCTGTTCACGCTGGGCCTGGCTTTCGCTGATCCGTTGACGCACGGTCTCCACGGCGGCGGTGTCGGCGGCGGCCTGTTCCGCCCGCTGCGCATCCCGGCGGGCAAAGATGGCATCGCAGGCGGCGCGGAACGCCTGCCATAGCTTGCGGTCTTCCCGGTGGCGGGTGATGCCCACGGCCTGCCAGTCTTTCTGCAGGGTCTTGGCCCGTTCCATGGCTTCCTGCAGCGGTTCATGGCTGATCAGGGCTTCCGCCTGGTCGACAATCTCCTGCTTGCGGGCCTCGTTGCGACGACGCTCTTCGTTAAGCGGCGCTTCAATCTGCTTGAGCAGGCGGTCGAACCGCTTCTGCAACGGCCGGTTGGCCTTGAAGTCGATGGGCCAGGCTTCGCGCCATTCCTCCCGGGCCACCCGATGAATGCGCTCGACCGCTTTCCAGTCGACGTTGTGCCAGTCGGCGTTTTCGGCGAACGCCTCCAGCTGCTGGCAAATCGCTTCCCGCTTCTCGATATTGACGTGCTTGAGCTCCGACTTGGCGGCAAAGTACGCCTGGCAGGGTTCATAGGCCTTGTCGGACGCCTGTTTGAAGCGTTGCCACAGGGACTGGTCCGAGGAACCGCCCAGATCGCGCCATTCCTGTTGCAGCTCCTTGATGTGGGTCGCCTTGACCTCCGGCTCCATGTGCTGGGTGGCCAGGTATTCCATGGCTTCGCACAGTTCTTCCTGCTTGGGGCGGGTGGCAAAGCCGCGCCAGTCCTGCAGATCCTTCAATTGCCGCCCCAGCAGGGTGAGGCGCGCGTGGCGTGAGCCGGCGTGCTTGTGGTCCAGGGCGTTGAAGGCGTGCTGGGCCTGTTTGTGGAGCTGGCGGGACTCGGCGAAATGGTCCTGCTCCAGCGCTGTCTCCAGGCGGTCGAGCAGTTGGTCGAGGGTCTTCTGCTGCTCTTTCTGGTCGCTGGCGTGGGCTTTCTTTTCTTTCTGCACATGGCCGAGGGTGCGCGCCGCGGCCGCGATGGCCTCCGGGCGGGCAAAGTCATCGGGCCAGTCCACGTCGTCCAGCAGGTGTCGGAGTTGTCCGCTGTCCGGCTGTTCGCTGGCGAGCAGGTTGTCGAGTTGCTCCTGCTGGTTGTGCAGGCGCTGCACCGCGCTGATGTACTGACGCAGGTCGTGCATCAGTGCCTGGTAGTCCTTTTGCTCGGCTTTGCCCACCTCGGTTTCCCGGGTGGCTTCCATCCAGCGGTTTTCCTGGGTTTTCTGCAGAGCGTCCAGTGACGACAGGGAAGGGCCGCGCGGATCGACGCTGGCCTTGAGGTCGTCCAGGGTCTGCTGCAGCAGCTCCAGGGTCGCCTGGCGTTCGGTCTGTTTGCGGTCGGACTCCGCTTCCCGCTCGGAGGCCGCTTCCGCTTCGCGGATGCGGTCCTGGCATTCCTTCATGGCGCTCAGGAAGGCTGTCTGCTGTTCAGTGGAGGCCTGGGCCGACAGGTTGCGCCACTGGGACTGCAGGCTATCCACGCGGGCGCTGTAGAGCTGCATGTTGTCGGTACGGGCATGCTCCTGGGTCTGGCGGACCAGCTCGTCGATGGCGTCCTGGGTCTTGCGGGCTTCGGCCTGGTCCTGGCGCAGGGCCTGCAGTTTCTTGCGGGTCAGCTGGTAGACGCCCTTGTCACGCCCTTTGGCCGCTTTCTGCAGGCTGAGCAGGTCGTCTTCCGCCTCGATTTTCTCCGCGGCGGCCAGGCGCACGGCGGCGGTCTTGCCCTCAATGGCCAGTTTTAGCAGCTGCGCCGGATCCGTGTCCGCCGAGACCTGTTCGTGGTCCGTCGGTGACGGCTCGCACAGTTGCTGGATCAGGGTCTGGAGGTCGGCGCCGGCGAGGGCGTTTTTCGCGTCCTGGATCTGGCCGGGTGAGCCCTGGGCCAGCTGGCTGATGCGCTGGGCGAGGATGTTGCGCAGCGCCGCGGAGGCATCGGGATAAAGCGGGATCAGGTGTTTGATGTGGGGGATTTTCTCGACCGCGGCGGCCTTCTGGCTGTTGGTTTCCGCCGACTGGGCGAACTCGATCAGGGTGTCGAGGTCCTTGGCGTCGTCCGGGTTGAGCTGGTTGAGGTCAACGGAGGCCGGGCCGCTGTCGGATTTGCGATTTTTGAAGAGTTTCTTGATGAATGCCGCCATAACTGGGCTCCCCACACTGGATGGCAAATTGCTGGTCAGACCGCGGACCAGAATCGGGCAGTCGCGGTTGCGACTGCCGGCAGACGGGGCGGGGCCAATCGACGCCCGCTCGTTCGGTGGGTTAGTCTAATCTTTTTGGCGACCGCCTGCACAGGTGTGGGGCGGTGGATTGCGACAGGTTCTGGAAAGGCTTTCATGGCGTTCCGCAAGGGAAAATCCGAAAACGAAGATCCTGAGTACCGGGCGCGCTCGGTCGCGCTCAAACTCCTGGCCCGGCGTGAGCACAGCCGGCAGGAACTGCGGCTGAAATTGATGCAGCGAAAGCTGGCGCCGGAGGTGATCGACCCGGTGCTCGACGATTACGAGGCGGAGGGCTGGCTGGACGACGATCGCTTCGCCGATGTCTACGCACGCCAGCGCATGGAGCTGGGTTACGGGCCCCTGCGCATCGAGAGCGAGCTGCAGCAGCGTGGCGTCTTCACGCGGCCGTCCTGTCTGGTTGAGGTGAGCGATGAGCAGTGGGCGCAATGGGCGACCCGGACACGGCGGCGGCGTTTCGGAATCGGCGAGGAGCGTCTGGGGTGGGACGACCGAGTGCGCCAGGCGCGCTTCCTGGCCCAGCGCGGATTCACCGGCGAACAGGCGGAACGGGCCCTGGAGGTGCGGGAAGAGTCACTGAATCCGCCGGCCGAGTAAACTGGTCCGATGGACCGGGCCGGCCCGTCACAGGGTCGGCGGTGCGACGCTCAGTTCCTGGGGAACCCGCACCGGCTGAACCGGCGCCAGGGTGTCGTCGCTCGGTTGGGTGGCGTCGAGCTCAGGGAAGTCCGGAGACTGGGCCAACTGCTCGGTGGGGTTGATGGGCTCTTTCATCCACACCAGTACGTCGTAGTAGCGGCGGATGTTCTGCACGTAGACCACCGGCTCGTGGCCCCGGGCGTAGCCGTAGCGGGTTTTCGAGTACCACTCTTTCTGTGCCAGCAGCGGCAGGTATTCCTTGACGTCGACCCAGCGGTCCGGATCGCGGCCGTCGGCCTCGGTCAGGCGGCGGGCGTCTTCCAGGTGGCCGAAGCCCACGTTGTAGGAGGCCAGTGCGAACCAGGAACGGTCCGGTTCGGGAATGTCGTCGGGAATCTGGTCGTGCACCATCTGGAAATAGCGGGCGCCGCCTTCAATGCTTTTCTCCGGATCCAGGCGGTTGTCGATGCCCACGTATTCGGCGGTGTTCTGGGTCAGCATCATCATGCCGCGCACGCCGGTGGGCGACACCGCATTGGGGCGCCAGTGGGATTCCTGGTAGCCGATCGCCGCCAACAGACGCCAGTCCATTTTGTATTTCTCGGCGGTGGCCTGGAACACCAGCTCGTAGTTGGGCAGTCGGTTGCGCACGTGGTAGACGAACGTACGCGCGCCCACATAGTTGAGCCGGTCCAGATGGCCGTAGAAACGCTCTCGCAACTGTTTGAGGCGGCCATTGGCCTGCATCTTTTGCAGGAACCGCCGGGCCGCGTTGGCCAGGGTGTCGTCCTGTTCGCTGGGGAACAGCCAGGCGATGGGCTGCGGCTCGTTCAGGTCGAAACCTTTCTTGACGTGGGGGAAGAACACCTGGTTCAGGGCCAGCTCGGTGGAGTCCACCACCGCCACTTCGAACTCCCCGGACTCGACCCGCTCGAGGATGCCGGCAGTATCCAGATCGTCATGAGCCTGCCAGTGCAGGCCCGGCTGCTGCTGGGCCAGCTTGCGTAGCGGCGCGATGTGATTGCTGTTGGCGACGGCGTGGATGACGCGATCGCCGATGTCTTTGGCGTTACCGGCCGTATCGGCGTCGCGGTTGTAGATCAGGGTGGACTGCACGCTCAGGTTGATGGGCACGCTCTTGAAAGCTTGCGTGCTGGGCAGGGTGTTGGTCAGACCGGCCAGGCCGATATGCGCATAGCCCTGTTTGAGCACCGACAGGATCTGGCCGTTGCCTTCGGCTTCGCGCACCCTCAGTTCCACGCCCAGCTCGTCGGCGAAGCGTTTGGCCAGTTCGTATTCATACCCCGTTGGACCGTCTCGGCCGTCGTAATAGACGGATGGCGAGGGGCGGGCGATGACGTGCAGTACGCCTTCCTGACGCAGCTCTTCCAGTGTCGACGGGCGCGAACAGGCCGTCAGGGCACCGGCGATGCCCAGCACGAGAGCCAGGCCCATCGGGCCGCGGCGTGCTGATTTCAGGATGGAAATAACGGGCAAGTATCTGCTCTCCCTCACCGTATCCACGCTGGGATGGGTTCCTTCTTGCTTTGCAGAAGACTCTGTTTAGCGGCGTTGGGCCGGGCTCTGTGACCGGCACCCTGATGCACTGAGGCTGTGCTTTCCGCATTCTACGGGCGGTTGGCGCTCCGGTGCGACGCGCAAAGGACGTACCGGTGTCGTTCGATATAGCTGGATCATGGCCAAAAGCTTCGGGAGGGTCAATCGGATGCCGGTCGAAGTCTGCAAAAGGGTGTAAATTTTAATGATGTGGTAACTTTTTATACAGTTGCTTAGGTTGGCCCGGGCGGATGATCGGACGGCCAGGATCCGGGCTTCAGGGGCGTCGGACCGTGCTCGAACGCGAATTCAGGCACTTGCAGAATCGACATTCATCCGGGGCCGGCAAACCTGTATCCGGCGACCGGATTCCAGTATCATTGCGGCCGTCTTGAACGGGGGTGGCCCGCTTTTGCGGCGATTGCCCCATTGTCTCCCAGATCAGCGCGATACAGGTTTTTGCCATGCTGGAACTCCGCGGTGCCCCCGCACTTTCATCCTTCCGCTCCCAGAAGCTTCTGTCCCAGGTCCAGGCCGTGGTTCCGGAAGTCTCACGGATCTATGCGGAGTTCATGCACTTTGTGGACGTCCCCGAAGCGCTCTCGGACGACGATCAGCAGGTTCTGGATCGCCTGCTGAGCTATGGACCGGCGACTGAATCCCAGGCCGCCGAGGGCGTGCTTTTCCTGGTGGTTCCGCGCCCGGGCACGATTTCTCCGTGGTCGACCAAGGCTACGGACATTGCCCGTATTTGCGGCCTGCGCATGATTCGCCGCATCGAGCGCGGCACGGCGTTCTATGTTCATGCCGACTGCAAACTCAAGCTGGAGCAGCGTGAGGCGATTGCCGCGTTGCTGCACGATCGCATGACCCAGCGGGTGTTCCACGAGATGGGCGGCGCTGAGCTGTTGTTCCATCGCGAAGAGCCGCGCACGGCCGATCGTATTCCCGTGCTCAGTGGCGGTCGCCCGGCGCTGGTGGACGCGAACCGGACTCTGGGGCTCGCCCTGGCGGACGACGAGATCGATTACCTGGTCGACGCTTTTACCCGGCTGGAGCGCGATCCGGTGGACGTTGAGCTGATGATGTTCGCCCAGGCCAACTCCGAGCACTGCCGCCACAAGATTTTCAATGCGTCCTGGGACATCGATGGCGAAGGCCAGGAAAAGTCCCTGTTCGCCATGATCCGCAACACCTTCGAAATGAACAGCGAAGGCGTGCTGTCGGCCTATAAGGACAATGCGTCGGTGATCCGCGGTGCCCGTGCCGGCCGTTTCTATCCGGATCCGGAAAACGGTCAGTACGGCTACCATGAGGAAGACATCCACATTCTCATGAAGGTGGAGACCCACAACCACCCGACCGCCATTTCACCCGATCCGGGATCGGCGACCGGCGCCGGCGGTGAGATTCGTGACGAGGGTGCTACCGGTCGCGGTTCCAAACCCAAGGCGGGGCTGAGCGGTTTTACCGTTTCCAACCTGAATCTGCCGGGCGACCTGCAGCCGTGGGAAAGCGAGTATGGCAAGCCGGACCGCATCGCCTCGCCGCTGGACATCATGATTGAAGGTCCCATCGGCGGCGCCTCCTTTAATAACGAGTTCGGTCGCCCCAATCTGGCGGGCTACTTCCGCACGTTCGAGCAGGCGGTGCCGAGCCCGGCCGGTGACGAGGTGCGTGGTTACCACAAGCCGATCATGATCGCCGGTGGCATGGGCAACATCCGTGAGGATCACGTCGAGAAGGGCGAGATTCCGGTGGGCGCCAAGCTGATCGTACTGGGCGGCCCGGCGATGTTGATTGGCCTCGGCGGCGGGGCGGCGTCCTCCATGGATTCCGGCAGCAGCCACGAAGATCTTGATTTTGCCTCGGTGCAACGCGGCAACCCCGAGATGGAACGTCGTTGTCAGGAAGTGATCGATCGCTGCTGGCAGATGGCGGACGAGAACCCGATCAGCTTCATTCACGACGTCGGTGCCGGCGGTCTGTCCAACGCCATGCCCGAGCTGGTCAAGGACGGTGGCCGGGGTGGCCGCTTCGAGCTGCGTGATATTCCCAGCGACGAGCCGGGCATGTCGCCGCTGGAAATCTGGTGCAACGAGTCCCAGGAGCGGTACGTGCTGGCGGTCGGCCCCGATGAGCTGGAACGCTTCGATGCGATCTGTCGTCGCGAGCGCTGCCCGTACGCGGTGATCGGCGAGGCCACCGAAGAGCGTCACCTGAATCTGTCCGACGCCTACTTCGACGACAACCCGGTGGACCTGCCGATGGATGTGCTGTTCGGCAAGCCGCCGCGCATGCATCGCAGCATCGAGCGGGCGTCCTTCACCAAGGCGATCTTCGATTCCCGCAAGATTGACGTCAACGAGGCGGCCCAGCGGATTCTGCGACTGCCTTCGGTTGGCAGCAAAAGCTTCCTGATCACCATCGGCGACCGCACCATCACCGGTCTGGTGGCGCGCGACCAGATGGTCGGCCCCTGGCAGGTGCCGGTGGCCGACGTGGCGGTCACTGCGGCCTCCTTCGATACCCTGGCGGGCGAGGCCATGGCGATGGGCGAGCGCACGCCGGTGGCGGCCATTGACGCCCCGGCCTCCGGCCGCATGGCGGTGGGCGAGGTGATTACCAATATGGCCGCGGCGTCCATCGACCAGCTTTCCGACATCCGCCTGTCGGCCAACTGGATGGCGGCGGCTGGCCATCCGGGCGAGGACGAGAATCTCTACGAGACGGTGCGCGCCGTGGGTATGGAGCTTTGCCCGGCACTGGGCATCACCATCCCGGTCGGTAAAGACTCCATGTCCATGAAGACCGTGTGGGAAGAGGACAACGGCGAGCAGAAGAGTGTGACCTCGCCCCTGTCCCTGATTGTCAGCGGTTTCGCGCCGGTGACCAACGTCCGCCGCACCTTGACGCCGGAGTTGCGTCGCGATGCCGGTGAGACGGATCTGATTTTGATCGACCTGGCGGCGGGCCAGAATCGTCTGGGCGGTTCCGCCCTCGCGCAGGTATACAGCCAGGTGGGCGCTGTGGCTCCGGATCTGGACGACCCGGAGGATATCAAGGCTTTCTTTGCTGTTATCCAGGGACTCAATGGCGACGACAAACTGCTGGCCTACCACGACCGTTCCGATGGCGGTGTGTTCACGACACTGGTGGAAATGGCGTTTGCCGGGCACACCGGGATCGACGTCAAGCTCGATGGTCTGGCGGAAGAGTCGAGTCAGTTGGCCCGCGAGCTGTTCAACGAGGAGCTCGGCGCCATCATCCAGGTACGCCGCGAGGATACCCCGTTCGTGCTGCAGCAGTTCACCGGGGCCGGACTCGGCGACCACACGGCCGTCATTGGCACCCTGAACGACGAAGACCGGATTCGCTTCACCTTTGGTGATGATGCTGTCATCGAAAGCAGCCGGGAGGCGTACCAGCGCCTCTGGTCCGAGACCAGCTACCGAATCCAGTCCCTGCGCGACAACGCGGACTGCGCCAAGCAGGAGTTCGACAACCTGCTGGCGCCGGCGGATCCAGGGTTGCGTGCCGATCTGACCTTTGACCTGAACGATGACATCGCGGCGCCCTACATCAACAGCGGCGCGCGCCCGAAGATTGCTGTTCTCCGGGAGCAGGGCGTCAATGGCCAGGTGGAAATGGCGGCGGCGTTTGATCGGGCCGGTTTCGATGCGGTCGACGTACACATGAGCGACCTGGTGTCCGGTCGCGTCACCCTGGAAAGCTTCCGGGCGATGGTCGCCTGCGGCGGCTTCTCTTACGGCGATGTGCTGGGTGCCGGTGAGGGGTGGGCCAAGTCCATCCTGTTCAACGAGCGGGTTCGCGACCAGTTCGAGGGCTTCTTCGCTCGCAACGACACTCTGGCGCTGGGTGTGTGCAACGGCTGTCAGATGCTGTCGAGCCTGCATGAGCTGATACCCGGCACCGAGCACTGGCCGCGCTTCGTGCGCAACGAGTCGGAACAGTTCGAGGCGCGTCTGGTCATGGTTGAGGTGCAGCAATCACCATCGCTGTTCCTGCAGGGTATGGAAGGATCGCGGATGCCGATCGCCGTGGCCCATGGCGAAGGCCGGGTTGAGTTCTCCCGGGTCGACGCGGCGTCTCGTCTGCAGGAAGAGGGTCTGGTGTCTCTACGTTACATCACCAACGAGGGGCATCCAACGGAGCGTTACCCGTTTAACCCGAACGGCTCCCAGGGCGGCATTACGGGGCTGACGTCCGCGGATGGTCGCGTGACCATCATGATGCCGCATCCGGAGCGGGTATTCCGCACGGTGCAGCACTCCTGGCATCCGTCGGATTGGCAGGAAGATGGCCCGTGGTTGCGGATGTTCCGGAACGCGAGGAAGACCCTCGGCTGATCCGGCATCGACCACGTCGGTTACTAGAGAAGCCGGCCCGGATATTTCCGGGCCGGCTTTTTTGTGTCTGCCAAATTTTGTCAGCCAAAAACGCCGGAGAAGCGGGGAGCTGGTTCCAATGGTAACGAGAATGGTTACTATTGGTGACAGTCTTGCCCACAAACGTGACGTACTGGTCATGATTGCCGATTTGTTGGCGTATCATGGCCAGTATTTCGTCACTGGTTTGGCGGTCAAGCGATGAAATCGGGGATTTCCTCGCTTGACTTTGCTCATTTATGCACACTTGTTCCGAGCTTGTGTTTTTCATCTGCCTAAAACGCGAACACTCGGGGCAGAAACTGAGCGATATCTTTAAAGTCTTGATAATAAAGTAAAAAATGAAGGCGGTGAAATTGTCGCCAATTTGAGGTCAGATGCTTAACCATGGGGCTTCAGCGCCTGTTCCCTGAATATATCCCCAAGGTTATCCACAGAATCTGTGGGTAAGTCGTACAAGCGTTTGAGGGCGGGCTTTTTTGAAGGCATTGCGACTGTTGTGGATAATTCTTGAGCGCGATTCAATCCATGTTTTGCGCCGAAGCTCGTGGGAGGATGTGATGTTCAAGCTTTGCTATTTCGTGCCTGAGAGTCACCTGGAACAAACCAAGTCAGCGCTGTTTGAGGCTGGGGCAGGGCGTATCGGCGACTACGACAGCTGCGCCTGGCAGTGTTTGGGGCGGGGCCAGTTTCGGCCGCTGGACGGGAGTCAGCCATACCTGGGGCAGCAGGGAGAGGTGGAACGGGTTGATGAATACAAGGTGGAGCTGGTCTGCGAAGCGGATTTGATCCGAAATGCCATCCAAGCGCTCAAGCAGGCCCACCCTTATGAGGAGCCCGCTTACGAGGTGTTGCGCGTCGAGGTTTTCGACTGAGCCGCTATTGCCCCAGCCGACGGCGGATATCGCCGATATGCAGGGGGAAGTCGTCGCGCTCGATATCCTCGACGAAATACTCCAGCGTTTCCCGGATTGTGGGAAACGCAAGCTCCTCCCAGGGGATGTCTGCCAGCGGGAAAAGCTGGGCATCCAGGGATTCCTCGCCGGCGCCGAAGGAACCGTCTGTGAGGCTCGCCCGGAAGAACATGTGCACCTGGTCGATGTGGGGGACGTGGAGAATGGTGTAGAGGCCATCGACATTCACCGCGGCCAGCGCTTCTTCCTGGGTCTCGCGAACGGCTGCTTCGACTGTGGTTTCCGAGTTTTCCATAAAACCGGCTGGCAGCGTCCAGTACCCCTTGCGGGGTTCGATGGCTCGGCGACACAGCAGGACCTGTCCATTCCAGATGGGAACCGTGCCGGCCACGATGCGCGGGTTTTCGTAATGGATTCGGTCGCAATGATCGCAAACATAGCGATGTCGATTGTCGCCTTCCGGGATGCGATGGGTTACCGGTTTGCCGCAATGACTGCAATAATTCATTAGCCACCTCAATTCTGTATCATCCCAGTATACCGAGGCTTGCCCGCTCGTCGACCCGATTGACCAATCAATTGTCGGTTCGGTGGTGTGCGACCGATTTTCCGGATGTGATCGACGGATAGCGAACAATCGATGTTATCGAACAAAAGGAACGCCCGGCTTGTTTAAGCATTTCAAAGAGCGTCTTGATCGTCATACGCCAAAATTGATTGCGCTGGACTATCCCGAAGCAGGGGTTCTGGTGCCCGTGACCAATGTGCCGGATAACCCCGAGCTGATCCTGACCCAGCGTGCCGCCCATCTCAAGACGCATCGAGGGCAGGTTGCCTTTCCCGGAGGCAAGCGGGACCTGTCGGATCGGTCGCTGGAAGAGACCGCGCTGCGAGAAACCCATGAGGAAATCGGCTTGCCGCCATCGGAAGTGATGGTCGCGGGCCCGTTGGGTCAGGTGGTCTCCCGTCACCGTATCCTGGTAACGCCCTTTGTTGGCATCGTGCCTCATGACGCGACATTGACGGCCAGCCCGGAAGAAATCGATGCGATCTTCAAGGTGCCGGTGTCTTTCTTTATGGAGGACAGGCGCCTGCGAACCGATGCGCTGGGATTTCAGGGGCATACCCTTTACGTCCCCTGCTACGAATGGGAGGGGTATCACATCTGGGGGTTGTCCGCGGTCGTGCTGGTTGACTTCCTGAACGCGGTGTACGATGCCGGGATCGATTTACTGGAAGCGCCGAGCTGAGATGGTCATGAGATACGCATTGGGAGATCAGCAACCAACACTGGAGGGCGGTGATCATTTTATCGCGCACAATGCCACGGTGATTGGCCGGGTCTGCCTGCAGGATAAGGCCAGTGTCTGGTTCAACGTGGTGATTCGCGGTGACAACGACCTGATTACCGTGGGCCCCGAGTCCAATGTCCAGGATGGCACGGTGATGCATACCGACGCCGGTATACCCTTGACGCTGGGGCAGGGGGTGACCGTTGGGCACAAAGCCATGTTGCACGGCTGTGAAATTGGCGATTATTCCCTGATCGGCATTAACGCGGTCGTCCTTAATGGAGCGAAGATCGGCAAGCATTGCCTGATTGGTGCCAATACCCTGATCCCCGAAGGAATGATCGTGCCGGACGGCTCTCTGGTTGTTGGCTCTCCGGGAAAGGTGAAGCGGGAATTGAATGACAGTCAGCGCAAGATGCTGGAGCTGAGCGCCGCGCATTATGTCGACAATGCCCGGCGCTACCGGAATGACTTTAAAGTAGTGGACTGATTGATGGCGGATAGGCATGCGGCGCCGGTGCGCTCCCCTTGTGTTGGGGTGTGTGCCCTGGATGCAGACGATATGTGCGTTGGTTGCCAGCGTACTGGTGACGAGATCACGCGCTGGTTTGATATGACCAATGACGAGCGCCGCGAGGTGATGAAGAAAGTGGTCGTGCGCGAGGAGCGGGTGGCTCTCTAGTTTCTGGTGGTCCCCAGTCGGCGGGTTTACTTGAATGGATGAAATGAGGAAAGACGAATGGTCAGTATCGGGACACCGTTGACGGAAACGGCATTCAGGGTGCTCTTTTGTGGCGCGGGTGAATTGGGTAAGGAGGTAGTGATTGAGCTTCAGCGTCTGGGCGTTGAGGTGATTGCCGTTGATCGCTACGAAAATGCGCCGGCCATGCAGGTGGCCCACCGCAGTCATGTGATTAATATGCTGGATGCGGATGAGTTGCGCCGGGTGGTCGAACTGGAGAAGCCTCATCTGGTGGTGCCTGAAATCGAGGCGATTGCCACGCCAGAGCTGGTCCGGTTGGAGCAGGAAGGTGTCCGTGTGGTGCCGACCGCTCGTGCGGTGAATCTGACCATGGACCGGGAAGGCATTCGTCGCCTGGCGGCCGAGACGCTCGGTTTGCCAACCTCGCCCTATCGCTTTGCCGAAACATTGGAAGATTATCGTGCCGCCGTCGCTGAGGTTGGTTTACCGCTGGTCGTTAAGCCGGTTATGAGTTCGAGCGGCAAAGGTCAGAGCACGGTAAAAACCGAAGCGGACATCGACGCCGCCTGGGACTATGCGCAACAGGGTGGTCGCGCCGGACAGGGGCGGGTGATCGTCGAGGGCTTCGTGGATTTCGATTACGAGATTACGCTACTGACTGTTCGTCACGCGGCGGGTGTGTCTTTCTGTGATCCCATCGGCCATATCCAGGAAGATGGCGACTACCGTGAGTCCTGGCAGCCGCACCCAATGAGCGAGCTCGCGCTTGCGCGCTCCCGAGAGATCGCCGATAAAGTAACGGCTGATCTTGGTGGCTACGGAGTGTTCGGCGTAGAGCTGTTCATAAAAGGTGACGACGTCTATTTCTCCGAAGTGTCTCCGCGTCCCCATGACACGGGCCTGGTTACACTGGTGTCCCAGGACCTGTCCGAGTTCGCCCTGCATGCGAGAGCAATCCTGGGGCTGCCGGTGCCGGCGATTCGTCAGCAGGGTGCCTGTGCGTCTGCGGTTATATTGCCTACCGGTGAGTCGCGGTCACCGACCTTTACTCATATAGAAGAAGCGCTGGTAAACCCGGATACCCAAATTCGTCTGTTCGGTAAGCCTGAAATTGCGGGGCGTCGGCGCATGGGTGTTGCCCTGGCTCGGGGAGAGGATGTGGAGAGCGCTCGTGCACAGGCGCGGGTGTCGGCCGGGGCGGTTAAGGTCGAGTTTTAAGTTTCTTCAGATTTTTTTGAAAAAGGCGTTGACGGGTTCGGAGAAGTCTGTAGAATGCGCATCTCTTTCGAGGGGCACGCCACTGAGGCGGGTCAGAAATCGAAAGGCAACCGACTGATTTACTTGAAGAATTTGATTTAAATTTTCTCGAAATCAACGGTTGACAGGGTGGCGAAACAGCGTAAAATGCGCGCCACCTTGAACGGGTCAGCCGGCAACGATTCGGCGGTTTCGGAAGCATCGAAAACGCTGAAAAATAACGGTTGACAAGGTTGAGAAGCGCGGTAGAATACGCG